>CAYYHX010000008.1:0-33188 GCA_964471835.1 uncultured Hungatella sp. | reverse complement strand
GGAGACTTCAGAACGCGCGCCCTTCTATATCCCGCCGGTTGTCTTTACCATGCTGAGTATCCTGGCGGCGCTCGCCGTCGTGTTCGCGGTCTTTGTCGCGATCCGGGTTTATCAGGAAAAGAAAGAAACGGAGGCCCGCATACGCAGACGGAAGAAGCGCATGACGCGTATGGGAAATGGCGTATCATCCGCCGATATCGATCTGGAAATGGAACGGCGGAGGAATTATTATACGGCCAAACGCTCCCGCAGGAGAAGACGCAAGCCGTGACAAGCTGTATTTTCCTATGGTTTTCATGCGCCCTCCGGCATCTCCCGGTGTTCCCGCCCATGTTCCCGTTTCTTCATCCGCAGTTCTTCGCGCTTCGCGAACACCTCCCGAGCCGCGGCCTCATCCACCAGCTTCATCGTCTTGACCACGAAGATGTGTCCGTCCTCTTTCTCCCGCTTCCGGATGCGGATCTTGCCGCGCACATAGCCGTGTTCCGGACACACAGCCAGACAGAGATACTGTCTGGAATTCACCGCGAACCACTGGAACTTTTTCCGGAGCATCCGCCGGCACTCCCGGCATACCATGTCCGTCACATTTTTATCCGCCAGCGCATCATCCCGCGAGGGGAATTCCCGTGACACATATTTCAGGTAGGTCGGAAACATCAGCCGGATTTCTTCGTCCGCACTCTGCGGCAGCCGGTAATAGTCTACCGACAGATAGTCCTTAAGCATCCCGAAATCCAGCGTCTGCATCACTTTTCCGGTATAATAGGCGTCGTCCGGCGCACGGTGGAACGGCCGTTCTTCCGTCAGGCCCAGCTCCTCCACCGCCCGGTCCAGAGACGGTTTCTCACTGCTCTCCCCCAGCTGGAGCGTATACATTTTCTGAACATCATAGTAGCATAACGGGAACGCAAACGGATTCTCAATTCCATAGAAATCCAGATTCCGCTGGAGTTCCGCCAGATCCATCGAACCCCAGGTACAGAATATGGCGCCTTCGCCGCACCATGCGAAGAAATCCCGCACGGCATCCGGGAAATATTTGCCCTGGCTGACCAGATCTTTCATGCGCAGGTGCGTGACCTGGATAATCCGGTAATGCAGCTGCCTGTACACCTGCGGCGTCACCAGCTGGTGGTATTCGGACACAACCGACAACTGATCGTTCAGCTTCACCGCTCCGATCTCGATGATCTCAAAAGGGAAATTCTCGATGGAATTCTCTTTTCCGTCCGGACTCTGGTTCCATTCCAGATCCAACACAATGTATGTCGTGCCGTTCATTCCGCGCCCTGCCTGTCTCAAAATGCGACCCGTATATTTCCCCGTTCGTCCTTGTAATTCCGTCCCGGATTCTGTATAATAGATGGCAGAAACCGTCAGCCAGCTGCAACATACAGACGGTCAGGAGCAAGTATCTGTTAATGTTTCGCCATCTTTCAAGAAGGGACTTTGAGGACTATGCGGAAAACTACTTCTCGCCGTGCTGCTGCACTGGCATTTGTTGTCAGTTTCTTAAATCTGTTTTCTACCGTCCGGGCATCGGTTATGCGGCTCCCTTCAGCCGACGGCGCCGTTACGTATGGCAATGATTCCGCCGTTATCGACGCCTCCCACACCTGTGACGGTTATGTCATGATTCAATATTCCGGCAGCGCCGGACGGGTTAAAGTTCGTATCACCAAGGATACCCAATATACTTATGATCTGAATCCCAGCGGTTCCTACGAAACATTTCCGCTGACAGAAGGAAGCGGCACGTATTCCGTCGCGATCTTCGAACAGGTTGAAGGAATGACATATAGGCAGTCCCTTATCCAGCCGGTCATCGTAATGCTGTCCGACGAAAGAATGCCGTTCCTGTATCCGAACCAGTTCTGCAGCTACAATGCGGAGTCCGCAGTCGTGGATGTGTCTGACGCCGTCTGCCGCGGCCTTACAGATCCGCTCCAGAAAATCGCCGCTATCTATCACTATACGGCAGACACCCTTACCTACGATTATGGAAAAGCGGCTTCTGTTCCGAGCGGCTATCTGCCCGACATCGACAGCACGCTGGCGACGCACGGCGGCATCTGTTTTGATTACGCGTCCACGATGACCGCGATGCTGCGTCTGCAGGATATTCCGGCGAAGCTGGTCATCGGCTACGCAGACAGCCAGTACCATGCCTGGGTCAGCGTCTACGCCGACGTTCCCGGCCGGATCGACGACTCCATTGTCTTCGATGACAGGGGATGGCATTCCATGGATCCGACTTTTGCCTCCGCCGGCAGGAACGATCCTGCCGTGATCACATATCTGACGGATCCATCCCATTACAACGCAAAGTTTACCTACTAGGACAGGCGCCTGGACGCGGAGTCGCGGGTTCATGTGGTATACACACTGATCACAGGCTCATGCGGCACACACACAGATCATGGATTCATGCGGTATACACGCAGATTGCGGACTCATGCGGCACATCCGCAGATCATGGGTTCATGCGGCACACACGCAGATCACAGGCTCATGCGGCACATCCGCAGATCATGGGTTCATGCGGCACACACGCAGATCACGGGTTTACACGGTACCCGTCATAGATATCCTTCATCTCCGCCCGCGGGTCGTTTGCGCGGATCGTATCGCCCTGGCAGTACAGGGAGTAGATAGCGCCGCCGGTCCGGTCCGCCAGCGTCTCCGCCGCGTCCGCGTCAAATTCATCCGCGATGTAGACCGGAAGCAGCGAAAGCAGGATATCCGCGCAGCTCACGCCGCCGTCATAGGAATACGCTAACAGACTGCTGATCGCGCTGCGGCAGGAACCGTCGCGCAGGTCGATATAGGAAGTGCGCGTTTCCCCGTCCGCCGTCTGATAGTAGTGCTGCCGATCCTGTTCGCCAAGCATAAAATCACGCAGCCACACGAAACTCGCCGGCCCGCGGTACTCAAGCGTCGCCAACTTCTGCACCTGCCCGACAGCTTCGCCCACCCGGTCAGAAAAATCGAACCCATACGTCTGATCCCGCCCGTCGAGGTTCCGCACGAATCCGTCAAAGCTGGAGATGCTTCCGTGGGTGTACCCGGCCTCTGTAAGCGTATCCGCCAGATAGTCAGTGATAAACGCGTTCTTCATCCATCCGAAATCAATGAAGCTGTCGATCCCATTCTCCGTCGCGAACGCCAGATAGTCCTCTGATACGGAAAGCCGCACCTGATTTTCTCCCAGCAGTTCCAGGTTCACGGCCGACGGGTCCTTGATGTAAACCAGCGCGTCCCGGATAAAGGCCGCGCTTGCCTCGTTCTGCCCCGGGTCGATGTACGCCAGCTGGTAGTCCTCCGTACAGGCGAACACGCTTTCATATATGGCATAGACAGGCGCCAGATACAATTCGCGCCGGCCGGTTCCGAGCATTTTTTCAAACGCCCGATACAACGGGCCGTCCACCGTGACCGTCTGATTGGGACGGTCGTTAAGGTAACGGACGCTTCCCGCCGCGGGCTGCCCGCGGCCCGCGGCATCTGCTGCCGCCATGCCATGGGCGGCCGGCATTGGCGCAGCACCATCCGCCGCCTCCTCATTCGTAACAGCCACCGGCGCAGCGCCATTCGCGGCTGGTGCTTCCGCGATAGGCACAGATACAGCGTCAGCCACAGCCGACATTCCAACGACAGCCACAGATACCGCGCCATTCACAGCCTGCGCCGCCTCTTCCGCAACAGTCACAGACGCAGTGCCAGCCCCGCCTGTGCCGTCCCCATCGTCATCCTCCCCGCCGCTGACGCGCACATTTTCAAACATCCAGTACGCGTCCCCGGCCGCGGCCGTATAGGCGGCCGTGACCGCATGTCTCTCGGCGGCGGCAGAGTCGTCGCCCGCGCCCGTTTCATACAGAAAGACAAAATCGTCCCCGCAGTTCCGCTGCGATCCCAGCGTTTTGATCTCCGTCCAGCCCGGCTCGCCGCGCACCAGGTTTAGGATAAAGTACGCGAACGCGCCAACCCCTATCAGAAGAAACACGGCCGCGGCAAAGAGCCTGCGGCCAACGTGTTTCCCGGAAAGTTCCACTTTTTCGACTGGCTTTTGATAGGGCTGGGGATTTCTCACCGGCCTCCCCATCTATATCACCGACAATAGCAGCAGGAGCAGGAAGAAGATGAGGATCACTCCCAGAACGATAAAGCCCAGTACGGCTCCCTTCATGCAGGACTTCGCGTTCCGCTTGAAATGGAAATGCTTAAACACGGCCCAGCCGAGCAGGCCCAGAACCGGCAGGAAGAAGGACAGTACCGTGTACCAGATGCTTCCGGTATCGCGCGGCGGCGTCTGGAGGAATTCCTCCAGTTCCCTCGCGGTCTTTTTCTCCTGCGCCTCCTCCATGGCTTTCCTGGCCTCGGCGGCCTTCTCTGTCTCCTCCGGTGAAATGATCGTGACCGCCTTCACCGTCTCGCCCTTCTCGCGGATCGCCTTGTATTCCTCGATCTCCTTCTGATTGCCATAGATCCAGTGGTCATGGCCGATATTCACGAACTCCGGTTTATCGACCGAGTAATCGTGAATCGAAGGATCATACGTGTAAAGCACTTTGTTTTTCTCCAGCTGCGGGTCCGGAATCGGAATCGCGGAGATCAGGGAATGGGTGTAGGGATGCAGCGGGAAATCAAACAGCTCCTCCGCTTCGGCCACTTCCACGATACGTCCCTTGTAAATGACGCCGATGCGGTCGGAAATGAAACGTACCACGCTCAAGTCATGCGCGATGAACAGGTAGGTGACGTCCTTTTCCCGCTGGAACTTCTTCATAAGGTTCAGGACCTGCGCGCGGATCGACACGTCCAGCGCGGAGATCGGTTCGTCCGCCACCACCAGCTCCGGCTCCATGACCATGGCGCGGGCGATGCCGATACGCTGCCGCTGGCCGCCGGAAAATTCATGCGGGTAACGGGTCAGATGCTCCGGCAGCAGGCCGACCTCGCGGATCATATTCTCCACCTTCTGGACACGATCCGCCTCATTCTCGTAGAGTTTGAAGTTATAAAGCCCTTCGGATATGATATAGTCTACGGTAGCGCGCTCATTCAGGGACGCGGCGGGATCCTGGAATACCATCTGCACGTTGCGGATGACCTCCCGATCCAGCGCGCGGGGAATCTTGCCGGAGATGCGGACGCCCTTGTACTGAATCTCCCCTGCCGCCAGCGGGTTTACGCGAATCACCGCGCGGCCGATGGTCGTCTTGCCGGAACCGGACTCTCCGACAAGGGAAAATGTTTCTCCTTTGTAGATGTCAAAGGATGCGTCTGTAACGGCATGGACGGCGTTCTCGCCCTTGCCGAATGTAATGTCAATATCTTTAACCGACAGCAGGATCTCCTTGCCGTTCTCCGCGATCGGACCATGCTCCGGGAAGAGGGAACGGCCATTTTTCTGTGTATCTGTTTTCGCCATCTTTCCTTCCTCCCCTAGATATTGAATGCTTTCATCAGCTTGCCGTGGATGTCGTCAATGGCTTCCGGTTTCTCGATCTTCGGCGCACGCGGATCCAGCAGCCAGGTCTTCGCGTAGTGGGTATCCGTCACCCGGAACATCGGCGGCTCCTCAAGCGTATCGATCTTCAGGCAGTACGGGTTGCGCGGCGCAAACGCGTCGCCGACGATACTGTTGTACAGCGACGGGGGTGTACCGGTGATTGAATACAGCTGCGTATTCCTCTGGGCCAGCTGCGGCAGGCTGGACAGAAGCGCCCAGGTGTACGGGTGGCGCGGGTCGTAGAAAACTTCTTCTACCTTCCCCAGCTCGATCACCTGGCCCGCATAAAGCACCGCCACGCGGTCTGCGATATTGGCAACCACCCCGAGATCATGCGTGATGAATACGATCGTGTATCCGAATTCCTTCTGCAGATCCTTGATCAGCCGCAGGATCTGTGCCTGGATGGTTACATCCAGCGCCGTGGTCGGCTCATCGCAGATCAGGATTTTCGGCTGGCAGGAAAGCGCGATGGCGATGACGATCCTCTGGCGCATACCGCCGGAATACTGGAACGGATAATCGTCAAAGCGGTTCTCCGCGTTCGGGATGCCTACCTTATGCATCAGCTCAATCGCCCGCCGCCTGGCCTCCGTCTCCGAACAGCCCTGGTGCCGCATGATCACGGACGAGATCTGTTTGCCGATGGTGACAATCGGGTTCAGGCTTGTCATGGGATCCTGGAAAACGGTCGCGATCCGGCTCCCGCGGATCTTGTTCCAGTCGCTGGCATACCGCACATTGGCCAGGTTAAGGATGCAGGTTCCGTGGAGATTGTCGGGCGTCTCATCGAGATACTTCACACGGAAGATTACCGTGTCAAATACCTTATTCCGCTGGATCTCATCGTCCAGATCAACCCCCTCGACCATCGCCTTCTTCAGCGCCTTCAGCAAGCCGTGCATCAGCTGCAGCCGGCGGTTGAGCCCGTAGCGGCCGATGGAGAGGTAGATCTCCTTGGCGATAACCGCGTTGCGGTCGAGCATCTTCTGCGTGGGGACGGACTGGATCTCTTTGTCATAGCGCTCCTTGAGCGATGACATTTTCTTCTCATACGCGCTCTGGTACGCCTTGTCCGCGGTTGCGGCGGCCTTATGTTCCTTGGCTTTCGCCTCATTGGCGGCATTCAGTTCCTTGATCTGCCGGTCATAATCCTTCAATTTCTGCGCGGCATCGCGGATCTCCTGCTTCTGGCTCTTGGGGTCCAGCGTCTGCTTGAGGTTGAACAGGTTCGTGCGCTCATCCGTCAGCTCTTTCAGCGCCTTGTCCGCGGCCTCCTGCTCATCATGCGACAGTCCCATGCGCTCTTCCCGCTCGGATTTCAGCGCCTCCATCTCCTGCCACGTCTTCGCGCCGAACTCATATTTCGAGTACCCGTCCAGCTTCTTCTGCGCATATTTTATAAATTTCTGCGCAACCGAACCGTTGGACACATGGGTGTCTGCCAGCTCGTCGTCCGACAGGATAAGCTGGCCTTCCGAGATGAAACCGTTCGAATCCAGCATTCCGGCAAATGTCTTGGTAAAGACCGATTTGCCCGAACCGGACTCGCCCACGATCGCGATGGATTCATTCTCATAGATATCCAGGTCAATGCCGCGGATCGCGGTCAGGATGCGGCCGCGGACACGGAATTTGACATGCAGGTTATGCACGGAGAGCAATACTTTCTTCTCTTCCATTGACAGCCCTCCCTACATATGCGTCCTGGGGTCCGAAGCGTCGCCCAGGTTCTGGCCGGTCACATAAAGCACTACCGTGATCACGGAGGCGACCGCCACGGGGGTCCAGAACTCCCAGCCCCATCCGGGCGTCACCATCGCGTTCTGCGCTTCGTAGATCAGACGGCCCAGCGAAACCTCGGACATTCCGAGTCCGATGTAGGACAGAAACACTTCCGAAGAAATGTAGCCCGGTATCGCGGCGGCGATCTCCAGCACGATCACGCTCGTCATAAACGGCAGGATGTTCTTGATCGCAATCTTGAAAATGTTCGTTCCCAGGCAGCGGGAAGCCAGGTTGTATTCATGGTCGCGGATGATAATGACCCGCGTGCGGATATAGTAGGCCATGCCCAGCCAGCCGAATATCGTCATGGCAAATACCAGGGTCCAGAAACTCGGCGAGAAGACCATGACCATGACCGCGGTCAAAAGTGTGGAGGGAATGTTGCCCAAAATGTTATAGACCTCGTTCATAATCATATCCACCTTGCGCGAAAAGCCCCAGATGGCGCCCAGGAGGATGCCGATCGTCATGTTGATCGCCGCGCAGATAACCGCCAGCGAGATCGAGATCCGCGCGCCGTTCCAGATGGAATCGAAAGTCGAGGCGCCCGTGCCGCTCGACCCGAACAGCCATTTCACGGCAAACCCGTAGTGTTCAAACGCTTCCGTAGGCGTCAGGTGCTGGCCGCCCCTCTCATTGACATAGAGGTACGGGTTCACCTGATCGTCATAGCCGATAGCCGACGGGTAGATGAACGCAAACGCGATCAGTACCGCCAGGATCACCAGCACGATGACGTTGATCTTCTTGCGGAAGAATACGCGGAACACACTCTTCCAATAGGAGTAGCGCGGCGCGGTGATCTTCTCGGAGGCCAGGTCGTCATGGTTGATCCGGGAAAACAGTTCCTCGTCCGACATCTGATATTTTCTGCTGAAGTCCTCCAAACCACTCACCTCGCTTTCTCTGTAAAGGAAATTCTCGGGTCAACGGTCGCCATCAGCACGTCGCCGAGGATCAGCGACAATACGGACAGAACTGCGTAAAACAGGGTTACGCCGATGATAACCGAGTTATCATACTGGTTGATGGCGTCGATCAGCAGTCCGCCGGCGCCGGGAACCATATAAACACGTTCCGTAACCAGGGCGCCCGTCATCGCGAACAAAAGCGACCCCGGAATCCCCTGAACGATAGGAATCGACGACACTTTCATGACATGCTTAAAGAAGATCTCCGTCTCGGACATACCGCCGGAACGGGCGAACTTCACGTAATCGGAATTCATCTGGTCAATCATGTAGCGCCGCATCCACTTCATCATGCTGGCGATGGACGGCAGAGCCAGCGAGACAATCGGCAGGATATACATGGCCGTCGTCTCATTGTCCATGTCAAAGGTCCATGGCAGCCCGATCGCGCGTCCGATCCCCTTGAAGATGAAGATATAGGCCAGACTCGGAACGGCGGAGATGAACATAATATACACCGTGCCGACCTTGTCCAGCAGACCGTCCTTATAACGCGCCATCAGAACGCCAAGCGGCAGTCCGAGGACGTAGACGATGATGGTGGAAATGATGCCGATCACGAACGAATATCCCATACGGGAGCGGTTATTGCGGAAGGTCTGCACGTTTGTATAATCATCGGTAAACCGCTGCGCGTACATCACATTGGCCTCCCTGGAACCTTTCACATAGACCGCCGTGTGCAGGTCATCCGCGCTCATCTCCGTCAGGCCTGTTGGGTACGTCACCATCTGCTGCCGGTAGGCGCCCTGCGACTGGGTCATGCTGGTAAATACCTCCACGCCCCTCGATACGGAATAGGAAGTACCCAGACGGATCTTGACAAAGTTCTGATGGATATACGGGAACTTCCCGTCACAATACAGCAGGTATTTGTGGGTCGTGCCGTTCCCGATGATGGCGGGTGAAAACTTCTCGCCGCCGTACAGCGGGTCGTAGAGGGTGAAGGTCAGGCCGCGTTTCCCGATATCCTCCGTCTCCGGCACCTTATGAATGTTGTCAAACTCCAGGATCCCCGTAAAATATTCCCATAGCCGCATAAGGACTGACTCATCTTTATAAGCGAAAAGGGCCTGGGCTCCTCCGGTCGCCAGCCTGTTGCGCGATACAACGGCAGCCAGCCGCTGCACCTGATACCCTTCGTCTTCACAGTAATCGTAGAACTTCTGCACATATTCCGCCACGATCTCAGGATCCTCGCTGCCGTCACCGGCCCGGCCCAGGCTCGTCGCAGCCGCGCGGGTTTCTTCGTCGATCTCTCCGCTGTCGCAAAGCATGGAAAGATAATCATTATAGGGCAGGTAGTCCAGATATCCGTACTCCTCCCACTTCTGATACATATACGTCGTCCTCTGGTTGTTCGCCTGCTTGGTATACTGGCCGTCCGTCTTGAAAATCTTCATCCGGTCCATCATCCCGTAGACCAGAACCATAACGATAAGCACAACCATTACAATGGAAAACAAACCGTGCAACAGCCTTTTTACTACGTATTTGCCCATAGATCACCCAACTCTCTCTTGCAAGGATTTCGCTTCCTGCCGCTGCATCTGCGGCCATTCTTTGACTCTTTTTACCGTTAAAGTCTTAAAAAGCACGCAAGGGGGCGGCTCACCCGCCCCCTTGCGAGTCTTACAGTATATTCAAAGCATCCGATCATGAACCATACAGGCCCCACGAGATGCACTCGTATCCGTTCGGGATAACCGTATCCAGATACGTCTGCGCGTCGCCGTAGTCGGGACCCCATCCGGTCAGGCCGCCCAGATCGTAATTCATCATGTAGCCGACCGTCGGATTGTAGGAAGCATCATTGCCGGTATCTCCGTCGCCCTCCGGAACCAGGTTGATGACTACCAGACCGCCGAAGGATTTGTCGTAGGACTGCTTCACAGCCTGCTGCGCGGCGGAAGCATCCGTATCATAATCGCTGTACGGCATATCCAGATAGATCGGGTTCTCCTCGGAGATCTCGACGCCCTCGGCCGCAAGCTCCTCGACCGCCTTCGCCAGATACTCGCCGGCAGCTTCCGGATTGTACCAGCCGTCAAAACCGAAGCTGGAGCCCGCGCCGTCCGCTCCGGACGGATCCCAGACCTTCATCGGATAGCCGTCCGCGGTGATCGCCGCCTGCAGAACCTCGCCGTACTGGGTGCCTGCCGGGAATGTGGTTTCCGTTCCCGCGATATCGACGGTAAACTCCTTGGTCGCGGTCGTAAAGTTGCCGGGTACATAGGAGTTCGTCATCTGGCCGTATGCATCTTCTTCGCCGTAAAGTACGCTCATGTAAGCGTAACGGTCATAAGAGAGGGCAAGCGCCAGACGGAAATTCTGGTTCAGCATCGCGGCCTTCGTGCGCTCCGCGTCGGTCACGGTCTTGGTGGAACGCATCGCGTTCGGGTCATTGTACAGGTTGGAATGCGCATAACGGTTGACGTTGTTCCAGTTCATGATCGCGGTCGTGCCTTCATGGTTGGAGTAGCAATACGCCTCCGCGTAGTTGAGTTCCGGATCCACCTCCGAAGCCACTTCCTCGGCCAGCGGACGAACCGTCGAGCTGACGGTCACGCTGTAGAACGTGCCATCCAGGAAGTTGTTCCAGACAAACAGCGGATCGGTGCCGTCGCTGTAACGGCGGGTGATCGTCTTATTCTGGACATTGCCGGCATCCCAGTAGGAGGGGTTGGCCGTGTAAGTCACCGTATTCTGGTATGTGTAGTTGCTGATCAGGTACGGGCCGCAGTAAGCGATATGGTCAGGATCCGTACCGTACAGGTAATCGGACGCGCCGCTGTCAAACTCGGCGCCGAACTTACCGCCCTGGGAAGTGTAATAATCACGGCTCAGGGGAGCGAGTACGCTGTAACCGGTCAGGGTCAGGAACCACGGGGCATTCGTCTCCAGCGTATACTCCAGCGTATAATCATCGATCGCCTTGACGCCTACCTGGCTGAAATCGGTGATCTCGCCGTCTCCGTACGCGCTCAGGTTCTTGATGGTGCCGTAGAGCAGGTTCACAAGCCCGGACTTGGTGTCGCAGGAATGCTGAAGACCGGCAACCCAGTCGTCCGCCTTGACCTCGCCAACCTCCGTACCCTGGCTCGTAACCCACTTCACGCCCTGACGGATCTTGAACGTGTAGGTCAGGCCGTCTTCGGAAACCTCGTAGCTCTCAGCAAGTCCGGGCTGCTGGATGTTCTCATTATCATAGATCAGAAGGCCGTCCCATGTCGGGGAGATCAGTTCGCCGCTGACCGCCTGCGCGCTGCCCAGGGTATCCCATGTCTGGGGAGTCGCGGTATAAGTCAAAGTGATATTATCCGCGATGGTCATCCCTTTCTCAGCCGCCCAGTCCTTCAGCGCCTGATAGGAAGTACCGGTGCCGACCTTGGAACTCCACAGTGCCGTCGCTTCGGCGCGCTCGTCGGGAGTAAGCGGCCTTTCATTGACGACAAGCAGGTTCTTGTATCCGCGGTAGGTCTCATCATAGCCCCATGTCACGCTCGGGATGGAACGGGGGATCACCTTGGAGATCCCCAGGCCGCCGGTGTTGTTCTGCATCGGGACGCCCATGCCGGCCTCAAGGAACTTCGCCTCGGACACTGCCATCTTGCCCATACGGGTGCTGGGGTCTACCTCGGCCAGCGCTTCCTGATAGACTGTATAGAAGTCGCCGAGAACCTGGTCATAGATCTCATCGGACTCCGTCGCGTAATTCGCCGCGTCGAAGTTGTCAAGCGTGTACACATCGGCCGCCGGGGTATTGTCAACCTCTGCAGCCCCCCCGGTTGTCTCTTCCGCGGCCGCCGTCGTCTCCTCCGCAGCCGCCGTGGTAGTCTCTGCCGCCGCCGCGGTCGTCTCTGCCGGCGCAGCCGTCGTCGTCTCGGTGTCGCCACCGCCGCCGCCGCAGGCCGCCAGAGAAACTGCCATCACCGCAGAAAGAAGCACGGCAAGCACCTTGTTTGCTTTTTTCATCGTTGTTTTCTCCTCCTCTACTTACTTGTATCGCTGTATCGCTTGCGATCCGTCCTGAAAGTCCCGCACCAGCCTGAGTGCGCTATGTTCCTCATCACTGATCTACATCCGGATACCCGATCTTAATTTTAGCGTCTTAAAGTGCCGATGTCAATCGAAAAAAGAAGGATTTCGGGGAATTTTACGGCAAAATGTGAAGCCGCGCTGTCCGGCGGGATGCTGGCGCTGCCGGGACAGGGAATCTGCATCCTGCAGTAAAGGGAGAACCTTATTCCTCCTTCTTCCGTCCCCAGCCGGTAATTACCGCGAACAGAAAGACGAGAAACAACGCGAAGCCGTAGATCGTCCCGCCTGCCACCACCAGCGGCGACAGGCCGGTGAGCGCCGCCCCGATGAAGACGAAAACGCTCATGAACGGCACAATGGCCGGAAGACTGTTGGCCGTGCCGTCCAGGAGATTCGCGCGGCGGTAGGGATGGATATTCTTCGCCATGCCGATCTTATTCAGAATCGGTCCGAATGTCAGGATAGAGGCGCTTGTAACGCCGCCCAGAAGCACCGTCGTCAGCGCGATGCCGGCCATGCAGATCAGCTCCGCGCCAGTATCGGTCTGTGCCAGCGGACTCTTCAGGATTGCGTCGGCAATCCGGTTCAGCATTCCGGCGTCGTTCAGCACACCCATGATGCCGAAGACCGAGATAACCAGCGCGCAGGTCGGCAGGATGCCGTTGACACCGTCGATCAGAAAGCCGGTGGCCGCATTGTTGGCCGCGTCATTGGCGAAGACCGCGCTGAAGGGGAAAAGTCCTGCCGCCAGGCCGACCGCCGTGCCGAGCCCCAGCCCCACCAGGATACCCTCAAAGATGTTGCGGGTCTTCGTCGCTACGATCAGCATGACCACCACCGGAATCAGCATGATCAGGGACATGGGATTGGCAATGGCGTCGATCTCGCCGCCCTGGTAAGTGCCGCCCATACCGCCAAAGATGGCGAAAAGCACGATGGTCGCCAGTCCCGCCACGGCGGAATATTTGATCCGGCTGGCCACGACCCCGCCGATATCCGCCGGACGCCCGTCCTTAAACTGCTGCGTGGACGCAGAGGCGATCGTAGTATCGGAGATCGGCGCAAGGTTGTCGCCGAAGATCGCGCCAGAAACGATGCTGCCCGCCATGAACATTTCATTGGCACCCAGGATCAGGCCCGCCGGATAGAAGATCGGGAAGGCGATAAACATGGTTCCGATGGAGGAACCGGTAGCCGTCGAGACGATGCAGGTCGCCAGAAAAGTGAACGCCACGAAAAGACCTCCCTGGATGCCCAGCGCATTGGCTATCCAGACGAATCCGCCGGAGAGGCCGCAGATCTTGATCAGCTGGCTGAACATGCCGACCAGCAGAAGGATCACGACCACGGAAACGGATGTGACCGACGAGATGCCGCCGATGACGCTGTCCCAGAAATCGGAATAGCTGGTGCAGAACAGCCCGCCCACCAGGAGCGCCAGGAAACCGCCGACTGCCAGCGCTTCCATATTAAATGCCTTAAATCCGATAAAAAGTACCACGCAGAAGAATACATAAATCACCACAGGGACAAGCGAGAACATGATGCCGCCGCGGAACTGTAACTTATTTTCCTGCTGTTCCATGCCGGTTCTCTCTCCTTTTCTTTCCTTCATAATGGCTCTGTCTCCTTTTCTATTCTATAAATGAATGGTTCTGTTTCTGTTTCTTTTTCTATTCTGGAATGGTTCTGCTTCTTTTATTGTGTTTTACCGCCGGTCCGGCGGCCGGCTCGCGTCACGCCTTGTTCAGATTCATTTTCATGATATTGCGGTAGCGTGAACCCGGCGTCCGCTCCAGCGTGAACGGCTCTCCCTCCGGCGTCGGATACCCGGAAATGTATTCGCGGATAGCCGCAATCTCCCCGTCCGTCAGGTCAAACTCATTCAGCCGCGCATTGTCCTCCACATGTTTGCTGTTGCGGCAGCCGATCATGACCGCGCCGACGCCCGGCTGATCAAGGATATATTTTACCGCCACATTGGAAATACTGACCTGGTGCCGGTCCGCGATGTCCTTCAGGAACAGCAGCAGCTTCTGGTAGCCGTCCCAGCCCATCGAATCTTCGATGATCTGCAGATATTTCACATGAGAGCGGGTTTCCGGCTCGAAGTCCTCGCGCTTCACGCCGATCCAGCGCTCCGCCAGGAATCCGCCGGACAGCGCGCCGTAGCAGAAGCTGTAAACGTCATGTTCCCGCGAATATTGCAGAAGCGCCCGCTCCGGCCGCCGGTCAAAGAGGGAATACTGCGTCTGATTGGAGACGACGGGGATTCCGGCGTCGATCATCATTTTCAGGTGCGGCGTGTCAAAATTGCACATTGCGATGTTGCGGATCTTGCCTTTTTCCTGGAGTTTTACCAGATCAAACGCGGTTTCCATCATCCCCGGCACATCGTAATCCCACCAGTGGAACTGCACCAGGTCCAGGCAGTCCCGGTGCATACGCATCAGGCTGCGGTCTACGACTTTCTCCGTGTAGGCGAAATCCACCTGGTCAAGAATGTTCAGATCCGGCACGAATTTGGTATGGATCTGGATCATGTCGTGCGTGTAGCTGCCCGTGGCCCGCAGCTCATTGACAAAGCGGCCCAGGATCTCTTCCACGCCGGTGTAAATGTCCGCGCAGTCAAAGGTCGTCAGACCCCGTTCCCGCAGCATGTGGAACGCTTTCACCGCGTCGTCGATATCCAGATGCCCCTTCAGACAGTGCTCGGCTGACAGCTGCCAGCCTCCGTTGATCACCCGGCTGAAATTATAACCGTTGTCCAGGGTGATGCGTGACGATGTGATCTTTCCTATCATCTCGTTTTCTCCTCCTTACTCCTCTCTATGCAGAAACCGCGCTGTCCGCACGTTTTCTTTCTTATCTTTCCGGTTTTCCGATCCTGCCGTTCCCGGCGGGAGTGCCGGGCTCACAGAGGTGATACCAACCCCTGCAGGAATTCCGATCCGCACGGCATGACGCGACTTCCACTTTCAAACATGCTTACGGCGAAAGACTCATTGCCATGCATACAGGTCATGGCAGTTCGCTCCCCTGCACCTGACCTTCTTCCGGCCGAACCGCCGTACATGCCCCGTGGCTCTGCGTCCTTTTGCGTATCCTCGTGATCTTGAATTTCGCCCCGCAGTTCGGGTCCGGGCAGGAGATCAGATTGTCGGAAAGCATCCAGTCATTCTCCTGCAGCGGTCTCTGTTTCGCCGGCAGCAGCGGCAGCAGCGCCGCCAGTGAATACATGGAAAAGGATCTTGTCTGCGGAAACACCAGATTCTCGCCCTCCACCAGAAAGTAATCGCCTGCCTTATGGCCGCAGACCATCGGCTTCTCCGTCGCGACTACCTCTACCTTCAAGTCATACAGCGTGAAATTATCATCCATTCCTGTCGCTCCCCTTCTTCCCCGTGAAGCAGCCGCCACGCCGCCATTTTCCCTACTGGTTGACGCCTTTTTACTTAACGGCACACATCCCTGTCCGCCTTACCAGCCGACGCTGCTTTTCCCCAGCAGAAACATTTGCACAACATATATGCCATGGTGTACGAATGTAACCGTTCCGTCGCTTACATACAAATACAAAAACCTGTCCCTGAATCTCTCCAAGGACAGGCCGTAAACCTGCGGTGCCACCTTCATTGACATACGTTTCCGTATATCCGCTCTCACAGGGTGCCGTCACACCCCTCGCCCTTTAACGCCGGCTGTACGTCTTGACTACTTGGCACCGTACACGGTACGACTGCTGTCTTTTCATCCGTCAGCCGCCTTACGGCACCGTTCATCTCGCCCTCCGAGGCCCACTCGTTCTGACTGACGTCATCCGGATCGCACCATCCCGGACTCTCTGCTGACCGTTCTCAGAACGCAACTCCCTCTTCATCGGTTTAACGTAATCATAAACACATCTTCAAGAAATGTCAACCGGATTTTCCCCGTCTTCCGACAAAATACTAGGAAAGTTCCCCGTCTTCCGACGAAGTACTAGGAAAGTTCCGACGTTCCCTGCCGGCATATCTCAGATCTTCGTCTATCCCGGCATGATCGATCTCAATGACGGGAGTGACCTTCTTCCCGTTTCTATCCTTGTTCGTAATCCTGATATATTTTGCGGAATCTCCCAGCTCCTCCCGTGTCATCTTCTTGCAGGTGGTGTAATTGGCGGCCCTGTCCGCCATCTTCATAATCTCCGCCTTCTGCTTTTTGGCAAGGGCGGGATTGTAGGAGACAATCCGCTTTTCTTTTACGGAAAACGAGGTTTCGACTTTCCGTCCGGTTTCCGGATCCGTCTCCCGGAACCGATAAGAGAAGGTATCCACACAGGATTTGAGGCGGAACAGGGCATTTCCGTTCTCATCCGTGTAATCCGTAAAGACATTCGCGTCGTTTTCCGGGAGGACCCATTTCTTTTCCCGTTCGCTCAGGTTTTCAATGGTCTTCCTTATATAAGGCTTCTCCGATTCATTCCCCGGATACATCTGCATGGCCAGGGGGACCAGGTCCGCATCCAGGAGGAGGGCCTGCCCGATGACCGGGTCATGCCGGTTCTCCTTCGAAGGGCCTTTCTGTCTGTCTCCGGAAGGAATGTCAATCTCGAAATAATAATTGGTGCAGTCAAAGAAGGCACGGGGGCCTCCGCCAGGGAAGCCCGTCGTTCCTCGTTTTTTTGCCGGACGACCTCCCGGTAATGGGCGACAGGATCCGGGATCTCATCCGAAATGAGATCTTCCACATAGCCGAAAGCCGTAACACTTAAAGTACTATGAAGTGCTATTATTATAACACATCAGGGGAAAAATTTCAAGAAGAAATGCCCTCAACGGGCAAAAAATTTATCCGGAAATACGGGTTTTTCCGGACATCCATGCGGATAATGCTGAGATATGGCGGCAGGGAACTTCGGAACATTCCTAGTACTTCGTCGGAAGGCGGGGATTTGCCGCGCAGCCGCGAAAACGGCCGGATGGGCAAGAAAAAGCCAAGGGCAACGCCAAGTCGCGTAACTCCGGGTTCGGCATGAAAACAGATGGTATTTCGCGGGTATTTTTGAAAATCGCTTGATAAGGCGGTCCGTTATGGGATATAATGATGATGGCGATTTGTGCGAAAAACGATTCATATCATAATTAAGGAAGGGGGCGGCAGGATGGAAGAAAAAAAGATGCTCCCAATCGGGATTGAAGATTTTAAGGAAATCAGAACACAGGGTTATTACTACGCCGATAAGACCGGAATGATTCGGGACCTGCTGAAAAACAGGAGTAAAGTCACCCTGTTCACCCGTCCGCGGCGTTTCGGCAAGTCTCTGAACATGAGCATGCTGGCGAGCTTCTTTTCGCCGGACGGGGACAAGTCGATCTTTGACGGGCTTGAGATATCAAGAGAAAAAGAACTCTGCGAGAGATATATGGGGAAGTATCCTGTGATTTTCCTCTCGTTGAAAAATATCGAAGGCGACAACTATCAAGAGGCCTACCAGGTAATGACTGATCTCATCATAGACGTTGCGAGCCAATTTGACTTTCTTTCTGACAGCGAAAAATTAAATAAATCCGATAAGGAAAGATATGAAAAGCTGCTGCATGACAATATGCGCAAAAACACGCTCACTGGCAGTCTGGAACGGCTCTGCAGTCTGCTGGAGAAACACTACGGCAGGAAGGTCGTCCTGCTCATCGATGAGTATGACGTGCCACTTGCGAGAGCCCATGCCAACAGCCGCAACGGCAGCAACTACTACGACAAAATGGTGTCCCTGATACGTTCACTGCTCGGCGCGGCGCTCAAGACGAACGACAGCCTTGAATTTGCCGTGCTGACCGGGTGCCTTCGCATCTCCAAGGAGAGCATCTTCACGGGAATGAACAACCTGTCCGTGTATTCCGTCACAGACGAATTATTTGATGAATTTTTTGGCTTTACGGATAGTGAGGTGCAGGAGCTTCTCTCTTATTACGGGCTGACAGACTGTTACGAAGAGATCAAACGGTGGTATGACGGCTACCGGTTCGGCGGCACGGAAGTATACTGCCCATGGGACGTGCTGAGCCACTGCGTCCGTCTCAGAAAAAATCAGAAAACACCGCCGCAGAACTACTGGATCAACACCAGCGGAAACGACGTGATAAAGCGTTTTGTCGCCATGGCGGATGATAAGACAAGAGACGAGATCGAAACGCTGGTGGCGGGCGGGACGATCGAGAAAGAGATCCGTGAAGACCTCACCTACTCCGAGATTTACGACAACATCGACAACTTATGGAGCCTGCTCTATACGACCGGCTACCTGACGCAGGATGGCAGGACGGACAATGGATCGTTGAAGCTGAGGATCCCCAATCTGGAAGTCCGGGACGTGTTCGTGAAGCAGATCAGGGAGTACTTCAAAGAGAGCGTCAAAAAAGACACGGAGACGCTGGATGCCTTATGCGCCGCCCTTTTGCAAGGCGACACCGATGAAGTGAAAAGATGCTTCAACAAATACCTTCGGAAGAACATCAGCGTCCGCGACACCATGGCAAAGGAAGAACGAAAGGAAAACTTCTACCAGGGTGTTATGACGGGAATCCTTGCCGTGAAAGAAAGCTGGACCACGGAGTCCAACCGCGAAAGCGGCGACGGATACGCGGACATCCTTGTGATGCCCGAGCATGGGGATCTCGGAATCGGGATCGTGATCGAGCTCAAGTATGACAGCAACCTGGACAGGGGCTGCAGGGATGCCCTGGATCAGATCGAGGAGAGAAGGTACGCGGAAGAGCTCCGGAATGACGGGATGGAAACCATCCTCAAATACGGCATCGGATGCTGCAAAAAGACGTGCAAGGTCGCGCTTGGCAGGTGAGAAAATAAAAAAGCCGCTTAATAATTCCTCAGGCTACAGCGTCCGCTCCGGACTCACCATCCGTCCGCTCCAGCCCATTCTGCGCGCCCATCCGATCATTTCCTCGTGCCTCCTCTGACTGGATTCATCCGTATCCGCCTCATAAATGTCACGCAGCATCTCACAGAACCCTCCAATCCCGCCGACATCATCCACCAGATCAATTCCATCCCTGGCGATACAGACCGGCCGCTGTTTCCCGGCGACATCTTCCAGACGCGTTTCTTCCACAGACGCGCCTTCCGCCGGCAGGCCCGTCCATTTCCCGTCTTCTTCCTTCTGATAAACCGCTTCGCATGTGATCCGGATCTCCCAGCCGTCGCCGTAATCATACTCATAACGCAGACGATCCGTTACCGGCACGGCCAGTGGATCATTCCGATCCAGGGAATCCCGACTCAGCCTGCCTGACGGAAGCAGACTGTCCCCGATCTGATCCGTCACTTCCCGGCTGTCCCGTTTCTTCAGAGTCTCGATAAAGGAATCGATCTCCGCCGCGCTCTGTCCGATCGTTTCCCTGTCTGCCAGCAATTCCTTCAGCGGAATCCGCTCCAGAAGTTCATAACATACCATATCCGCGAACGCATCCATGGCCTGCCGGATCGTCGCATCCTTCAGGCGGACATGGAAAGGCCTGCATTTTTCCGTACCTTCAAAAAAACCCTCGTTGCCCGAGATCGTCTCCCATCTGGAAAACAGATCCGCCGCTTCCATCTGACATGGCAGATAATGCTCGCCATACCCACCATACCGATACGGTCCGGTGTACTTCTTCCGCATCCAGGTCCTCACGCTCTGATTCGCCTTATAATCGTCGTCCCAATAAATATCCGCAAAATCCTCGGAAGGGAAACGGAAATAGACGCCCGTGAGCTTCGCCCAGGTGGAGAATTTGTTCTCTGTCAGTTTCTGAAAGACGTCGTCCGGCAGGCTGAAATGGTGCAGGTGCCCGTTCTGCCAGCCGAACATGCGCATGATGGCAAAATGCAGAGCGTGGATCGTCATATCCGCGGGAGCAAGGATATCCCGGGAGAAACCCTCCTGCTTCCGATCAGGGTATACCGCCTGTCTTTTCCAAAATAATCGCACAGGCAGGTGAAGCTCAGGCCCGCAAGGTATAAACGGAACACTGCCAGAAACCCATACAGATATTCCGTGTACCTGGCCGGCACCAGCGCGGAAAGCGTTACCAGCGGGTCAAAGCCGCCGAGAGAATGCGCAAAACCGGTCACATCATCTCCCACGCCGCCCAAGGTAAGATCAAAAAGAGGGACCGCGAACTCGCCGTGCAGGATATTCCGGATAATACGCCTGTAGTATTGTCCCATATACACCAGCAAGCGATAGTGCTGGAAGCGGCCGTCCCCATCTCCGCAAACCAAACTGGTTCCCTCTCTCAGGAAAGGACTATAGACAAGTACCCCCCCGGTTAAAAATATAACCGTGTAAATCAGAATATACCTTGTGTTTTTGTTTAACAAATGATGCGGTCTGTCATGGTACATACGAATCCTCCTAAACTTCACTTAACTGTTTTTCGGCAGCAGGATTTTTGAGGCGAGGACCGCCTGGCCCCGAACCGTGTTTTCGACAATATAGATACAAAAACAGGAACATGAAAAACTCAAATTTAATATTTTCTGCCTCAAACTGTCCTCTCAACATAAAAATACCGATATATGCTTCCAGAAAATACCGTATTCTGTCATTTTTCAAGCGTTGCAGTTCGTGCAGCACGATTATAAAAATGACAGCAATCACAATCAATCCGACTATGCCATATTGATACAAAATGTTCAGATACAGATTATGACAGTGAATAGCCGAATCATTGTCAAACGCTATTCGAAAAGCAGTACCGCTCTGGCAACCATAGCCCCATATCCAATTTCTTTTAATGTATTGAACCGCAGTCGACCAGATCCGTGTCCTTCCGGAAAAAGTACTGTCTTTATTCAACAGGTTCGCGATTTTTCCGATGAAATCGTATGAATTCGCGTTCCAGACAACCGAGAAAAAAAACAGTATGTTAACCAGAATATACGTTTTAACATTAAAAATCATTCTTGTCCATCTGTGGTTCAAAAAGATGACATATACTCCAAGCAGCAGCACCGCAAAAGATGTCGCCGACCTTTTTATATACAGTGTCGCAAAACATAATATCCATAAAAAAAAATATCCTTTTTTCTTGATATTGCCCTCGTTCACCAGATATCCAAAGACAATCGCGGGCAGCATATACAGAATAAAGATATTATAATTTCCCAAAAAGTAATTCGTATTTCTGATCCCTCTCGCGTCATCATACATTCCTTCGGGAAAAAGGAGTACCGTCGCGAAATTAACGATTAATAACGCATAGAACAAATAGTATATCGTTTTAAGAAACGCATGCTCATTGTATTCATATCCCCACTGGATGCAGCCGCACATGGAAATCAGCAATATGCCGTCCCCCCATAATGCCTTTTGTATATAGGAATGATTCCATACCGTGACTGTTATTTGCAAAGCAACAAATGTCATAATATAAATCATTATATTGGCGGCTTTTTTCCTGCGGACATAATAAAACAAAGCGGTTCCCGAAACGATAAACAGTTTCATAACAACATCGTACCTGGAAATGACCGGAACATGTTCCATGTATTCCGGCTGGAACACGAAATAAAAAATGATCCCGACCATAACGGATCCCAAAAAGACCCTTGGGCAAATCCTGTAACTTCGCAAGACAGATCCTCCACGCATTGGTACTGATCACGAAATCACGCTTTATGCCGTAATACCGTCTTCAGTATACTCATAAAAAAAGTGTCCTTTGTCACATATAGAATCACAATATAAATTGCGGCCCCGCATACAGTCATGAAACACGTGTTCCATATCGACGCTCCAAGAAAATGATCCCAGATTTTCAGGCATAACAGCATCGCCAGTCCGGCGAGCCAGTAATTTTTCCCGCATGAAAACACGTTCCGCGGAGATATTTCCTTTCTTATGATCCATAACTGCAGAATCGCGATCACGGTCTCCGCCGCTACGGAAGCTACCGCGGCGCCCATCGCTCCCATAAACCGGATCAAAACCATATTTAAGCAGAAATTAACCGCCGCCCCTGTGATAACAGTAAGAGTATACAGGTTCTGACGTTTCGTGGGAATGAGGTACTGTATCCCTGTCACATTATTGATTCCGATTGCCAGAATAAGGAAACTCAAAATGCAAAGCAGCGGCACAACTTTAAGGAACCCGTTTCCAAAAAACCATGGCACAAAGTTGTCAGAAATCCCGATCAACCCCAGACATAAAGGTATTCCCAAAAGCCAGACAAACCGGTAAGCCCGGTATATCAGACTCTGAACGGCCCCCTGTTCGCCGTTCTGAAAGTGACGTCCGATTCTCGGCAGCATAACCGTCCCCAGAGACGTAACCAGTGTCAGGGCCATCTTCGATACCTTGAGCGCCTGTTCATAGTAGCCGTTCTCAAATGGATCCTGCGTGATCACGCCGATCATTGTCTTATCCAGCACAGTATAGATCTCAACCGCAATCGTCGGTATAAAAAAAGTAATGATTGTCCTGATGTGCCGGAGCGGTTTCAATGTCCCTTTCTTTGGCTTGTCCACGTATTTTGGCAGATCAAACCAGAACGACACATTGCTCAAGAATGAGACAAGCGTAAGGTCCAGTCCATACAGCAGCAGATTTTCCCTCGTCTTGACGAAAAGAAAAATACAAAGGATGCTGATAACCTTGAATATCACATTCCTCAATACGATTCGTCCGAATTCTTCCAATCCCTGAAAGAACCACGTTACATCCGCGGCAACAGCCAGAATATTGAACAGGAACACAAGGTAAAACAGACTGTCCGTCTGGGAAAGCGCAAAAAGCACATACGCGGCCGCGGCAATAAGAGAAGTAACGATCTGTACCGATTTTATCTCCCAAAGGGTAATGCTCCTTTTTCCCCGGTCCTGCTGGATGTACGATATTTCCCTCTGCCCATATGTGGTAATGCCAAGCGTCGCAAACATAGTAAAGTATGCGGATATAGAATTTACATAGCTATATTTACCTATACTGTCAGCGCCTAACACACGAGATAGATACGGGGTTGTAATCAGGGGAGTTACAAGCAGGAGAATCTGATAAATGACATTATAAATATAATTTCTTTTGATACTCTTCTTCCCCATCAGGCTGTTATACCTCACAGATTTCCGTCCGTATTCCCATCTCAGAAAATTCTTTTGCCAAAAACTGTATCTGTTTTTCCGGAACTTTTTTCAGAACAGGCACCGCTCTCCCCAATGTCCGGTACTTAACCGCGCCCAGATTATGCCCTTTGATCAGTTCGACCTTGCATGGTCTGTATTCTTGAATAAATTGGATTATTCTCTCCTGATTTCCTTTCTCCGTTACATATGGAACGATGCACGGTATCCTGAAAACGACGGGTTTGTCTGCCTGAAACAAGATATCAACATTTCTTTCATAAATTCTGACGTCACCTTTTAAGATCTCCTCACACTCTTCCGGCGCCAGAATTTTAATATCCACATAATACAGAGAAATATATTTTAAAGCAATCTTCAGACTGTCTTCTGTTCCAAACATACATGTTTCCACGCACTGATGGAGTCCCTCTTTTTTCAATCTGTCCATCAGTGGCTCCAGCGCTTCCATCTGCAGGAGCGGTTCTCCGCCTGAATAGGTTGCTCCGCCTTCGTCATAGAAATCCTTATCCTTTATGACCTCCCGATAAATTTCATCACACGACATATACCGTCCGTATACCCCTCGTCTGCCGTCCCGGACATACGATTCCGGCTGTCTTTCCTGAGTTTCCGGATTCGAACACCACGGGCAGCGCAGGGGACAGCCTTTCAGGAAGACGGTTGTACGGATACCAGGCCCATCATGCAGGCTGAACCGCTGGATATCCGTCACCAATATGTTTTTCTCCTTTGTCATGCTGCATGTCCTTCACTGACCATGGCCCGATGGATCAGTACATCCTGATATGTTTCCGGCAGATCCTTAAAATATGCGCTAAAGCCCCAGACCCTCACGATCAGGTTCGGAAACTCTTCCGGATTTTTTTTTGCGGCAAGCAGCGTGTCACTGCTGACCACGTTCATCTGCATTTGGAAAAACCCTTTTTTTATGCTTAGCTGAAGGAACCTGAGGAATTTGTCAAAATTATGGCGGATAAAATCAGGGGACACAAAATAGTCCACAACATTCGCGTTCGCGTTCCATCCGTTATACTTTATCTGCGCGGCAAAGGATACAAGTTCCGTATAAGCCGTACTCCCCCTGGCAGAAATATGCACCATAAGCGGATCCGCGCTGTTTCTCCCGTCAAAAGTGGCTCCGGTCTGAACTCCCTGATTGATATAATCCGGAGAACTCAGCCCAAACTTTACTTTTCCGCCGTAGCGGTTCCGGAATCCGGAAACCGCATTCTCTGTCACGGATAAAAGACGGTTGGTAAGGTTGACACATTCCTCCCGGTCATGTCCATATGAGTCTTCCATATCCGCAGCCATATCTGTTATTCTCTTTTCTGAGGAAATGTCTTTCCTTCTCTTTTTCCATACCTTACATACATCTTCTGTCGTAAGTCTATGCTGTTCAAAAAACAGTTTTTTTACATTGAGCAGGGAATTGACCGCATTCCCTAAACCGACAGAGAGAATCCCGTAATCGTTATACTCTGCTCCGCCGTCGGAAATATCCTTTCCGGAATCCAGGCATCCGTCCGTAAACAACGTAAAGAGCGGATCTGGTTCCCAGCGGATTCCGGAGATTTTATTGAATACCTTTTTGACCTCCGATATCAAATATTTCTCGTACAATGACACAAATTCATCATAAGTATTAACCTTTCCGCCGCCCAGATCTTCCATTGTCCGCACAAACGGCTCCGCAAAGTTAATATTAGCCAGATTATTCTGTTCCAGGGAATTCCCGTAACTTACCGGCTCCCAGCAGGCGGAGGTTACATACCCATACGCATCCTTTTTCCGATAGCCAAAATCAATCAGCGCCGGAATGATAACCTCATCATTTGACAGCAGCGGAGATCCGATTCCTGTCGTTATGCTTTGCAGCGCGGATTCCAATAATTCCGTGGGCATACTCCTGCATGTCCGAAGCAATATTTTCGGATCCGGGATACGCAGTTCCATCAGCGTTTCAATAAAAAGTCCGGTCAAACTGTTGCAGAAATAGGTCCCGTCCTCTTCCATCCCGCCAAGTATTATGATCTGTCCGATATCTCCCGGCAGTGTATTGCTTTTGAAAGCGTAATGATCATGCAGGCACATCAGAAAATCCTTCAGAATTTCTTTTGTTTCCGGATCACGTAACGTTCCTTCCCGCTGATCTGGTGAAAATCTGTCCAGAATCATGTCCAGGCGTCCTAACCCGATCAGCTTATGCCCGGACTGCCAAAAAAGCGAAGACCAGAATAATATCCGCTGAAGAGCCTCTTCCAGGCATTCCGCTCTCCCCGTTTTCATGTTGTTAAAATATTCTGTCGTTTTGCTGATATATTCTGTCTGTTCCTGCTCCTTTAATTTGAGGAGTATCCGGTCAATATAATCAGAGACAGCCGTCAAAAGCGCTCTGTTCCCTTCCGCAACTTTGTTTGCGCCTGAATTCCCTGACAGCAGTTCCTGCAGAGAAAAATCCAGAATCATTCTGTAATCCGGAGGCATATTCCCGATGACTTTGTCATGATTGTAGACGGACAAGCCCTCATCGATCCAATGCTGGAAACGCTTCTCTGGAGAGATGGAGATATTGATCCCGGTCAGCATCTGCGCAAATTGTCCATACTTCCCCGATTTACACGATAAACAGACGAACCGCGCTTTTTCTCCATATCTTTCCGAACCCTTTTTCATAAGAAATAACTGGAAAGCCGGATTATACTTTAAAGAAAACTTTATGATTCGCTTCCCTTTTTCCCAAAATCTCATGACAACTCCTTATGCATCCCGCTAATAAAAATTGGGAAAGCCGCCCGGAATAAATTTCAGCATCCAGTAAGTGAAATAGTGTGTTTTCCTTAATAAAAAGATAACCTTTCCAATTTTTTTATAACGCTCCGCATTTTCATAAATGTCCTTGGATAAGGCATGTATCTTATTTTCAAAATTTTGTATTTCTTTTAACGTTTCTTTTGATACCGGACACACCAGCAATGTTTTTACGGCTGTACAATAGCACGCGGTTACTCTTAATTTTAAATATTCGCTGTTACCGCACGCTTTGTTTTGTTCATAAAATTCACAAATGTCCTCACAATTCTTAAGGATGTCCGATCTGTTTCTTACCCGTGACTCCCTGCTCACACTTTGTCCGTCCCGACCGATCCGGTAACAATATACGCAATCCGTAAGGAGCCGGATTGTTTTCGCGTACGCAAAGGGAACGGTATCAAAAATCAGATCGGTATATAATCTGTGACCGGGAAGTTCCAGTCCGGATCCCGCTAATAATCTTGTTTTAAATGTCAGCATCCACATTCCGTAAGCATTTTTTATATTTATCTCTCTGATCGGAATTGTACCGTCTGTTTTCTCTTCGACACTGCAAATTTTTTTACAATTCTGCCTGTCACATCCTCTGTAAAAATTTGTTACAACGACATCCGCGTCGGATGTCTCCAGCACGGCAACTAACTTTCTCAACCCTTCTTTGTCAAACCAGTCGTCTCCGTCTAAACACTTAAAGTATTTGCCGGACGCATGAGCGATGCTGTAATTAACAGTGGTGCCATATCCTTCATTCTTTTTATGTACAGGGAAGATCGAATCCGGATATCGTTCCGCGTATTTTTGGGCTATTTCCAGCGTTCGATCCGTCCCCCCGTCATCGACCACAAATACTTCCAATTTATCGATGACCTCCGGGATGAGCAGGGAATCCAGCGTCTGCGCGATATATTTTTCCGCATTATATGCGGCAATCGAAACCGTTAAGATCTTTTTCATCTATGCCACTCCTGACATTCACAACACGGCTTTTAACGTTTCAATGTTCTCTTCATATAACTGTATGCCGCCCTTAAAAATACTCGACGAACCCGCCACAAAAATACTGGCACCATAAAAACGGAGCTTTGGCGCGTTCTCTTTTGATATATTGCCGTCCACTTCTAAAATAATGTTGTTTTTGTTCCTTTCGTTCAGAAACGTTTCCAGCCGTCCTACTTTTTCCATGGCAGCCGGAACCATCTTCTGCCCGGCAAAACCGGGATTTACCATCAGTACATTGATCCCGTCGATAGAATCAAGCACTTCCTCCAGCATCCATATCGGGGTCGCCGGGTTGATCGCCAAAAAACGCCTGCACCCGAATGGCTCCAGCTGGTCCAGTACCTTCTGCACCTGATATGTGCTCTCATAATGGACAGACACAATATCTTCTTTTTCTATTCCGATCCACCCGAGTTTGTATTCCGGGTTCCTGACCATCAAATGGATATCCAGAGGAATATCCGTCAGCTCCCTTAAACCGCGGATATAGTCCACGCCCAAGCCGAAATTCGGGACAAACTCTCCGTCCATCATATCAATATGGAGATAATCCACTCCTGTTTTTTCAAATATCTTTATCGTTTCCCGCAAATGCACCAGATCCGCACACATCATGGATGCCGAGATTTCACTTTTTCTCATTCTCTTCCTCATTCCAGACCGTCATGACCTTACAGTATGGCTCCCGGTGCCGCGCCATCAACTCCAGTCCGTCTTTCAGACGGGTCTGGTCGTATTTCTGTGTTATCAGCGATGGGACGTCAAGGCTCTGCTCTCCGAGCATCTCCACTGCCTCTTTCCAGTCTGAATCCGGCTCATTCCCGAAAGATGAATTCCATGCTCCCGACAGATGAATCTGTTTCCGCTGGATCTGCCAGTAAACATCCTGCGGCAGGCCGATATCGCCGTCCGGGTTTCCCACAAGAACCACCGTCCCGCCCGGCAGAACGCGGCTGATTGCTTCCGCTATTGCGGCCGAAGTTCCTACGGCTTCAATAACGACTTCCGTATCCGGATAAATTTCTTTTGCGGCGTTGACGTATTCGATCCCCGGGAAACGCCGGACAAACCGCCTTTTATCCTCATTCCGGCCTATGACGCTGACGCTGCGGCAGCCCCTCCGCTCCGCCCAGACCGCCGCGGCTATGCCGATCATACCGGTTCCGATTACGGACACGGTCCTGTTCTTCAGCTCCCCGGCGCGTTTTACCGCATGAAGCGCCACGGAAAGCGGTTCCAACATGGCGGCAGCCGTATAGGGTATGCTGTCCGGCAGTTCTGTCATGTTCCATACCGGCACAGCCGCATATTCCGCAAACCCTCCGTCCCTCCTTGATCCCAGATAATCATAATGGCTGCACATTTCATACTGTCCCTTTATACACTGGGTACAGTTCATGCAGGGAATCAGAGGAAATACGCCTACCTTCTTCCCGACCAGACGGCAGTCTTTTTGATCCGCAACGGATTCCACCATCCCCGCAAACTCATGACCCGGAATCGTAGGGAAACGATACGTTCCTTTCGTCATAATCCTCGGAATGTCTGAACTGCATATACCGGCCGCTTTGACCTTTACAATTCCCCATCCGGGCGGACATACCGGCTCCGGAACCTCTTCATACCTCAAATCTGCTATTCCATGCAGCACATATGCTTTCAATTCACAACCTCATCGTTTCTTCTCTTACCTGCCTCCGGAACTTTTCCAGATCATCCGGTGTCGTTATCTTGTAATTCGTTTCATCACCGCTAAACATCCGGATCTTCATTCCCGCCTTGAAAGCAATCTCGCTGCTACCGCGTATCAAAGACAGTTCTTCTTCCGATAGATTTTCATGAGCGGAAAGATATTTCCCGAACCGGAAGCTTTCCGGGGCCTGCCCCGCGAAAAGCTCATCACGGTTCAATAGAGCAGAGATATGGGACCCGTCCACGCTTCTGTAGACCGTATCCCTCACCGGGAGAACCGGAACCGCGCCATCCGCACCATCGAGCATGTTCACGCAGTCTGCCAGGACTCTTTCGCTGACAAACGGTCTGACCGCGTCATGAATGATCACGATATCATGATCATCCGCTCCGCTATCCCTTACTTTAAGAATACCATTGTATATGGACTGCTGGCGGCTGGAACCGGCATCGGCAAAACCGGAAAATTTTTTCATCCCGGATTTCCGGATCACATCATTGACGTAATCTCTCCATTCCACAGCGGCAACAACAACGAACCGGTCTATCAGAGGATGCTTCTCAAATATCCGCAGGCCGTACCATAAAACAGGCTTTCCCTCTACTTCAATATATTGCTTCGGCCGTTCGGAACCCATACGTGTTCCGGTACCGCCAGATAAAATGATTGCAGTCGTCATATGAACATTCTCCGGCTTCTGATCAAACCAATGCTGAATCTTTCCCATCCGGAAACCGCAGTTCCAACAATACATGGGCCTCGCGCTCGGTTTCCGGAGGCGGAACCATATAACTGTCGCCAAAAAGTACTCTTAAATAATAATCCCAGTTTTTTGCTACCGGCCACAGGTGCCCTTCAAACTCACAATCAACGGTCTCCTGCATATCCTCACGAATATACATTTCTCCAAAATAATGTTCTTTACCGGACGGAATGGAAAGATATTTCGAGTGATCGTTTTTGCAAATGTGATAACAGTGATAGGCCATGGTCGCCCACTTTCTTACCGAGCAGAACCGCAGCAGACTTCCTATCCATACTTTCATATCGATTGCATGACTCAATTTCCTGTTCCCTTCCGATATTTTCTTCAGCATATCCCTGTCTTCATAATATTTTCGGCAGGAAACAAGCAGCCCCAAAAACATACAGAGGATACCGTGGAGATCTCTCAGCAATCGGTTATCCGGCACATTTTCCAAGCAAAATATATCTACAAAAAAACCACATTCTTGATTCCCTACATCGTTATGTGTTCTGTATATGCTGCCCTTTAAGCGTATCTTTGAAACTACGCTTCCGTATCCCTCCGTATCGTATGTATGGATCCAATATTTATCCCCATATTTTTCACGAAATTTCTCTAAAAAAAGGTCAAACTGACTTCCCAGAATATTTAAATCAATGTCATCATCCCACGGAATAAATCCGTGCTCCCGCACCGCGCCCAGGGCAGTTCCTCCGGATAACTGACACATGATCCCATTTTCTTTACACACCTCAAAAATATCTTCCGCGATTGTTACAAGTGTTAGTTGATATTTCCTGAGCAATTCTCCCTTCAAATGGATCCCATCAGAATATTTTGCGCTTGCCTTTTTTATTTCCTCGTGATTTGCCAATTTCATTTTTATTCTATCCTTCTGTGTCGTCCTTTTAACATCTTATCCATCGTTTTGACCGGCCGGAAGAAGATATCCAGCATCCATAATCTGTTTGCCATCAGACATACGAAACTGCATACCAGCAATGAAGCGATTAGGCTAAATACGATGTATATGGCGCCTGGCAAAACAATTCCCATTCTCTTATAAAACATTCGGAACAGCACGGTGACGTAATTATGCGTTAAATAGATATAAAGAGAGTTTTTCCCCAGCCAGTTTAACACCACTCGTCCCTCTGATCCGCGGTCATTCCACGCCCAGGACAGGATCCCTATGACGATTCCAAACGCAGCCGTCTCTCTGACAAAAGGGAAATCAAGTACTTTATCATTGTAAAATACCGCGGCCAGCAGGATAATTTCGGGTAACAGCACCCGGAATAATCCAGGCAGCCTTTCTTTCAAAACATCCTTATTCCTTATAACAAATATACCGGAAACAAAAAACACGAAATGGTACACCAGCCGATAGAGAAACAGCGCCGGTCTTTCAGAGAAGAACGTCAGCACCGCCGGCGCGAAGCCGCTGATCACGGCTCCGGCCAGAAGCATCCTTTTATGGTTTTTCTCCCCACCGTTTTCGCCAAATCGGACTCCGAGGATTCCAAGGAAAGCGAAAAAAACGTAATAGCAGAACAGTACGATCAGATACCAGTAAGGGTCAACCGGCGCGAACAGCAGGCACCATAGAAACGGTTCCTCCAAAACTTTCGTCGCCTCTGACGAAAAGATCCGTTTCGAGTAATACATGACCGCCGACCAGAAAACATACAGGAGCAGGAGATTGGCACACTTCCCGGCATACCCCCCCGATCCACTTTATCCCGCCCGGGATCCGTATAGATGGCAAACGCGGCTCCGCTCAGCAGGAAGAAAAGGGGCATGTGGAAGATGTAGATCGCCTCGTGCAGTTTTACCATCCATCCGTCATCCGCAAATAACGACTGACCCGTAGCCCCGTCCAGGACGTGCCCCAGAACCACCAGAATGATGGCCAGGCCTTTCAGGACGTCGATCCAGTCTTCCCTTTGTATTTTCGCTGACATATACGGAATACCTCTTTTCATTTACGCCGGTAAAAAATTCAGGCAGCTATGACGGAATCGCGATAACCGAATAGATCCACCCGCTGGTCCTGGCACATAATCTTTCAACGTACCTGTGGAAAAAAACAGCCGCGGGGATAAGCACCGCATAGGAAGCGATAAAAGCCGCAGGTGTTGAAAACGCGATCCGGTGCGTAACGCTGTATATCCAGTTGAACACATGACTTCCGACGGTTATCTGAATCGGATCATGCAGCAGATATATGGCGAACGATATCTCTCCCAGGTAAACGATCATCCTCCGGGACAAAAGTTTCTGCAGGGGCTTTACTGTCAGCAGCGCAAATCCGAGACACAGACCGCCGGCGGCGTGGAACACATAATAATTGTCTATCCCATTATGAGGCAGGACATAATTTCCAATCAAGAGAGCCGCAATCCCCGCTGCGATTCCCAGAAAAGACGACCATTTCCGTTCAAACCATTCCCTTTTCCGCACAAACAGGTACGCTAACAATACCCCCCCCAGAAACATATCGTTATCGTAATCACAGAAGTACATCCCTGTCGCCACCGCCAGGATTGAGAACGGAGGTTTCAGTTTGTCGATGCAAAGTGCCGTAAATACGGCCAGCACATAACCATATGTCATTTTCGGAAGCATCCACAATGGGAAAGCGAACTTCGTCGTTCCTTTTCCAAGGACGGACGAAACTGACGTTTTTAACACCTGCCATAAAGAATATTGTGTATGATAATTGAGCGCGTCCGCCTCTTTCCTGACCCGTAACGTCACCGCCGTCATCTGATCGTAACCGTCATACATATGCAGTTTCATTAAAGCCCAAATAAAAAGACAGGCGAAGAAAACGGGAAGGATCAGACGAAACGCTCTCATCAATGCGCCCTTTTCCAGCTTTTCCAAAGAACTCCTGTTAAAAAAACTCAGCCCGAAGAGAAAGGCGCTCAATAAGTAGAACAGCGAAAGCATATATGTCCCATTTATCAGAAACGGCAGAGGAAATGCCTTGCCCGCCGGCCAGAACACCATGAAATGATTAAATGATACGATCAGGCAGGCGATGCCTTTTGCTCCAGTCAGATAATCCAGTTTCGTTGATGCCTGAGAACCGGGCGGCAGACTGTTCTCCATGTCCGCCCGTACAAGGTGGTTCATGTCGTCACCTCCCGTTCCTCTCCCTCTCACGGCCTTTCATATTTTTATAACTTCTTCTCATTCATTCTGCCTTTTTCTGAACAGGTACACTTTCTTTGAACAGGTATTTCCTAAGCCGACCGAATGCCTTCAAACTCCGCTTCAGATCCGACGGGTCCCTGATCCCCATCGCCAGCCGGTGCAGGATGTAGCGCGGCCGCATGTAATACTTCCGCCTCGCCTCGTCGCAGAAATCCACCATCTCCCGCGAGGTCAGCCCCGGCAGTTCCAGCACGCAGTTGTGCGTGCCGTCCTCTTTGCAGTAATGGTCGTACCCTTCCCTGATGTACCCGTTCTCCCTCGCCCAGTCAT
>CAYYHX010000007.1:0-34371 GCA_964471835.1 uncultured Hungatella sp. | reverse complement strand
CCTGCCAGAAATGCATCCGTACCGGCGATATCGAGAACATCGGCAAGACGGCCCGTCACGGTACTTTCTTCGAGATGCTGGGGAATTTTTCCTTCGGGGATTATTTTAAGAAAGAAGCCATCTCCTGGTCATGGGAATTTCTGACCGAGGTGGTTGGCCTGGATCCGGAGAGGCTGTATCCGTCGGTCTATCAGGACGACGACGAGGCATACGAGATCTGGAACAGGCAGATCGGTGTGCCTGCGGAGAAGATCTTCCGCTTCGGCAAGGAGGATAATTTCTGGGAGCACGGCGCCGGCCCCTGCGGTCCCTGTTCGGAGATCTACTACGACCGCGGCGAGAAATACGGCTGCGGGAAGCCGACCTGCACCGTGGGCTGCGACTGTGACCGCTATATCGAGGTCTGGAACAATGTATTCACGCAGTTTGACAACGACGGCCACGGCCATTATACGGAATTAAAACAGAAGAACATCGACACGGGGATGGGCCTGGAGCGCTTGGCGGTGGTGGTGCAGGATGCGGATTCCCTGTTTACCGTGGATACGAATAAGGCGCTTCTCGACGGGGTCTGCGCGATGGCCCATACGGATTATCTGGCCGATGAGAAGAAGGACGTGTCCCTGCGCATCATCGCAGATCATGTAAAGAGCTGCACCTTCATGATCTCCGACGGCATCATGCCGTCCAATGAGGGCCGAGGCTATGTGCTGCGCCGCCTGCTCCGGCGCGCGGCCCGCCACGGCAGACTTCTGGGGATCGACGGGCGTTTTCTGGCGGAACTGTCGAAGACGGTGATCGAACTGTCGAAGGGCGGCTATCCGGAACTGGAAGAAAAGAAAGCCATGATTCTGAAGGTTCTCTCCGAGGAGGAGGAGAAATTTAACCGGACCATCGACCAGGGGCTGGAAATCCTGAATGAGATGGAGCAGAAGATGGTGTCCGGGGGCGGAACGGTCCTGCCGGGCGCGGACGCATTTAAGCTCTATGATACCTACGGCTTTCCGCCGGATCTGACGACGGAAATCCTGGCGGAGCGGAATTTTAAGGTGGACGAGGAAGGGTTTGCGGCCGCCATGAAGGAGCAGCGCGAGAAAGCCCGCGCGGCGCGCAAGACGACTAACTACATGGGGGCGGATGTGACGGTTTACCAGTCAATCCCGGCCGAGGTTACGACGCGGTTCGTCGGTTATGACCGGCTGGTTCATGACTCGAAGATCACGGTGCTGACCACCGAAGACGAGATCGTTGAGGCGCTGACCGACGGCGAGAACGGTACGGTTATCGTGGAAGAGACGCCATTTTACGGCACGATGGGCGGGCAGCAGGCCGATGTGGGCGTGATCGCAAACGCCTCCGGCTCCTTTACCGTGAAGGACACGATCCATCTGCAGGGCGGCAAGATCGGCCATGTGGGCGTGATGACGAGCGGAATGTTTCAGACTGGCGACGTCGTGACGCTGCGCGTCGATGAGGACAACCGCGCCGCAACCTGCAAGAACCACAGCGCGACCCATCTGCTGCAGAAAGCGCTCCGCACGGTGCTGGGAGATCATGTGGAGCAGGCCGGTTCCTATGTAGACGCGGGACGGCTGCGCTTCGATTTTACACATTTCTCGGCGATGACGCCCGACGAGATTCAGAAAGTCGAGGATCTGGTAAACGCCGAGATCCGCGAAGATCTGCCGGTCGTGACGCAGGAGATGAGCCTGGAAGAAGCGAAGAAGACCGGCGCGATGGCCCTGTTCGGCGAGAAATACGGCGAGACGGTTCGCGTCGTGCGGATGGGAGATTTCTCGTCGGAGCTGTGCGGCGGCACCCATGTGGCCAGTACGGGGGTCATTTCCCGGTTTAAGATTCTCTCGGAGGCCGGAATCGCGGCCGGCGTGCGCCGGATCGAGGCGCTGACCGGCGACGGGCTGCTGGCCTACTACCGGGGCGTGGAGGAGGAACTGCACGCGGCAGTGCGCGCGGCCAGGACCACGCCGGCGGAACTTGCGAAGAAGATCGAGTCGATGCAGGAGGAGATCAAGGCCCTGCACTCGGAAAATGAAAAGCTGAAGAGCAGGCTGGCCAGCAGCGCCGCGGGCGACGTGATGAGCCGGGTGAAGGAGATCGGCGGCGTGAAGGTACTCGTGACACGGGTGGCCGACGTAGATATGAACGGACTGCGCGGCCTCGGCGACCAGCTGAGGGATCAACTGGGCGAGGGCGTCGTCGTCATCGCCTCGTCGCAGGACGGCAGAGTGAACCTGACGGCGATGGCCACCGACGCGGCCGTGAAGGCCGGGGCGCATGCCGGAAACCTGATTAAGGCCATCGCCGGCCTGGTGGGCGGCGGCGGCGGCGGGCGGCCGAATATGGCGCAGGCCGGCGGAAAGAATCCTGCGGGCATCGACGAAGCGCTCGCAAAGGCCGTGGAGGTGCTGACGGAGCAGCTGCATGGCTAGGCGGAAAGGCGTTGCCGGGAGCAGCTACATGGCTGAACAGTTTCGTTGGTAATTTTCTTAAAAAAACCTGTTGACGAACCGTGATTTTGTGGTTATAATCAAGTCAGTGCTAGGAAACACCTAAACAGTTGTCTTGCGCACAAATTAGCAACTGGAGGGAGGTTAGGTGTGAGCGATGTCGAATGTAATCGTTAAGGAAAACGAGTCTCTGGACAGTGCTCTTCGCAGATTCAAGAGAAACTGTGCGAAGGCCGGCATTCAGCAGGAGATCCGTAAGAGAGAGCATTACGAGAAGCCCAGCGTAAGACGTAAGAAAAAGTCTGAAGCCGCCAGAAAAAGGAAGTATAATTAATTCAGAATCCGTATGTTCAGGTCCCCGGTTTCTTTAACCGGGGATCTTTTGATAATCCCTTTTTCAATGAAATGCGGCGGCAGAGGGCATCCGAGGAAATTTTCTATGGCAACCTGGAATTCCAGAGGTCTGCGGGGGTCAACCCTGGAGGACATGATCAACCATTCAAACGAGATATACCGGGAGCGGAAACTGGCGCTGATCCAGAAGGTGCCGACCCCGATCACCCCGATCAATATCGATAAGGAAACCAGACACATCACGCTGGCGTATTTTGACCAGAAAAGCACCGTGGACTACATCGGCGCCGTCCAGGGGATTCCCGTATGCTTCGACGCCAAGGAATGTGCGGTGAGTACGTTCCCGCTGCAGAACGTCCACGAGCATCAGGTGCGGTTCATGCGGGAATTCGAGGAGCAGGGCGGCGTGGCGTTCATCATTCTGCACTGGACGGCGGTTGACGAGATCTACTATATCCCGTTCGATGAGCTGTACGGTTTCTGGCAGCGGATGGAGCAGGGCGGGCGGAAGAGTTTCACCTATGAGGAGATCGACCGTTCCTGGCGGATCGGCCGCAGCCGGGACGTGCTGGTTCATTATCTGGAAATGATCGACCGGGATCTGGGGCGGCGGGAGCAAAAGGATGCCACAAGGAAAAAACTGTAATGCAACGTCCTCATTTCGGCCATTCTGTGAGAAATCATCCGATTTCCGGCACTAATTATAGAAATAATTACGAACAAAGGAAAGCAGAGCCAGACAGACAGGATCCGTTTCCGGTTCTCATTTTCTAAGCACACAATTATTTCATTGTGGAATCTACAAAGCTTTTCCTGTTTTTAGGTTGACAAATGAATGCGCTGCCGTTATAATGTATTACATTACAGTGGTAAAGCCATTCTCAGAGATTGTTTCTCAGAGACCGTTTTTCAGAGATCGTTTCTTTGAGATTATTTCTCAGGGATCGTTCCTTTAGAGATCGTTTCTTGGAAATCGTTTCTCAGGAGCAGTTTCTTAAAGACCGTATCTCAGAGACTGTGTCACAGAAACAGTTTTTCAAAGACCGTATTTCAGGGGCTGTGTCACAGAAACAGTTTTTCAAAGACCGTATTTCAGAGACTGTGTCTTAGAAACAGTTTTTCAAAGACCGTATCTCAGAGACCGTTTCTCAGGAACTGTTTCCACGGGAAAGTCCGGAGGATCGGCCGGGGATGGCATCATGAAATCATGAAGGAGGAAACTATCTATGGCAGACGAGAAGAAAAAGAAAAAGAGCGGGAGCGGTGCTCTGATCGGAGCGGCGTTCATCATGGCGACATCGGCCATCGGCCCCGGTTTCCTGACGCAGACGGCGACATTTACCGGCACCCATAAGGCCAGTTTCGGGTTCGTCATCCTGGCATCCATCGTCCTGGCGGCGATCGCGCAGATCAATATCTGGAGGGTGCTGTGCGTCTCCGGCCTGCGCGGGCAGGATGTGGCCAATAAGATCCTTCCGGGTCTGGGCTACGTCGTTTCATTCATGGTCGCGCTGGGCGGCCTGGTGTTCAACATCGGCAACGTCGGCGGCGGCGGGCTGGGCTTCAACACCCTTCTGGGGATTCCGACCAAGGTCGGATGCGTGCTGGCGGCGGCCATCGCCATCGCGGTATTCGTGATCAAGGACGCGAAGGCTGCCATGGACAATCTGGCGAAAGTGCTGGGCGGCATCATGATCGTCGTCATCTTCGTCATCATATTCATCGTGAAGCCCCCGATCGGCGACGCGCTGATCAATTCCATCTTTCCTTCCACGGGGTATGGCCCGCTGGTTCCGGCCATTATCACGCTGCTGGGCGGCACGGTCGGCGGCTACATCACCTTCTCCGGCGCCCACCGGCTGATTGACGCGGGCATTACCGGCGAGAAGAATCTGAAAGAAATCAACAGGAGTTCCGTCATGGGCATCGGAATCGCCACTCTGGTCCGGATCTTCCTGTTCCTGGCGATCCTGGGCGTTGTAGTGAAGCTGCCCAGCGGTGTGACGCTGGACGCGGCGAATCCGGCGGCGGATGCGTTCCGCCTCGGCGCGGGCGAGATCGGCTACCGTTTCGCGGGTCTCGTACTCCTCTGCGCGGCGGTTACTTCCATCATCGGCGCGGCCTATACGTCGGTGTCCTTCCTGAAGACTTTCCATCCCGCGATTGCCGAGCATGAAAATGCGGTCGTGATCGGATTTATCGTGGTTTCCACAATCATTGTGCTGGTGGTCGGGACGACTCCCGCGACCCTGCTGGTCCTGGCGGGCGCCGTCAACGGGCTGATCCTGCCGATTACCCTGGGCATCTGCCTGATCGCGGCGAAGAACAAGAAGATTATGGGCGAGGATTACAAGCATCCGACGGTCCTGCTGGTGCTGGGAGTCCTCGTGGTGATCATTTCCGCGTACCTTGGCATCACGACCTTTGTATCCAACATCGGCAGCCTGCTTGGGTAATATGGAAATGTGAGACAGGCCGGAAGGATGTGCGTTCCGCTCGGCGTTATGTGCCGGGTTTCCGGTGCGTATTCCGTTCGGCGGGACACATGTCCCGGCTGCGGCCGCCCGCTCTGTCCGGCAGAGCGGGTCGTGTTCTCCGGCCGGGCGTTCCGGGCCGGACAGCCTGACAGAAGAAGGTGCAATCTCCGTATGATCCGGTTGCACCTTCCTTCCAGTTAGAAACGAGAGGAGGTAAGCGACATTTTATGCAAAAAATCAAGATACTGACGGCGGGAGACAGTTCCCTGCTGGTTGAATTCGGCGCCGAGATCAGCCCGCAGATCAACCAGAAGATCGCGGCCACCGTGAAGCTCCTGCGCGAGCAGAACATCGAAGGCGTGGTGGACGTGATCCCGGCTTTCTGCTCCCTTCTGATCAATTATGACCCCCGCGTCATTCGCTACGAGCAGATAAGCAAGCGGGTCGAGGATCTTCTGAAGGTGGATATCCGCACCGGCTCCCAGGTCAGGAAGATCTTCGAGATTCCGGTTCTCTACGGCGGGGAATACGGCCCGGATCTGCCCCATATCGCGGAGCACGCGGGTCTTTCCGAGGAGGAAGTCGTGAAAATCCACTCCTCCTGCGATTATCTGATCTATATGCTGGGATTTCTGCCGGGGTTCTGCTATCTGGGCGGCCTGGACGAGCGCATCCACACGCCGCGGCTGGCCAACCCGCGGATTCTCATCCCGGCGGGCAGCGTCGGCATCGGCGGTTCCCAGACCGGCATCTACCCCCTGGACTCCCCCGGCGGCTGGCAGCTGATGGGAATGACGCCGGTGAAGACGTACGATCCGGCGCGTGAGACGCCGATTCTCGTGCAGGCGGGCGAATACATCCGTTTCTGCCCGATCGACGAAGCGGAATACCTTCGGATCAAGGAACTGGCGGACCGCGGCGAGTATGAGTGTACGGTCCGCAGAGAGGAGGCATAGCATGGGAATCCGCATCATTAAGGCAGGCATGATGACCACCGTGCAGGATCTGGGCCGCACCGGCTACCAGAGCCAGGGGTTCCCGGTGGCCGGCGTCATGGACGTGCGGTCCTTTAAGATCGCCAACCTCCTTCTGGATAATCCGGAAAATGAAGCCGTGCTGGAATTTACCTTGATCGGCCCGACGCTGGAATTTACGACGGATACGCTGATCGCGATCACCGGCGGCGATTTCCAGCCGACGATCAACGGGGAACCGGCCCCGATGTACACGGCCATCTATATCAATAAGGGCGATGTGCTGAAGTTCTCCAGCGCGCGTACCGGCAGCCGCGGCTATGTGGCATTTTCCAGCTACCTGCAGATTCCGGTGGTCATGGGGAGCCGCTGCACGAACATGAAAAGTTCAATCGGCGGTTTCAAGGGGCGCAAGCTCGCGGACGGGGACTATATCAATTTCCGCATCGAGCGGCGCTACCTGCCGTTCTTCCTCTCGCGGAAACTCGATCTGGACGAATTCGACCAGGAGGACGCGACGCTCCGTGTGGTGATGGGGCCGCAGGATTACCTGTTCAGCAGGCAGGGAATCGATACCTTCCTGGGAAGCGAATACAAGGTAACAAGCGATTTCGACCGCATGGGATGCCGGCTGGAGGGGCCGTTCATTTCCAGAAAGGAGAATAAGGACATGATCTCCGACGGCACGGCGTTCGGTTCGATCCAGGTGCCTGCCCACGGCAAGCCGATCGTCCTTCTGGCGGACCGGCAGACAACCGGCGGTTATCCGAAGATCGCTACGGTGGCGTCGGTGGACATCCCGAAGCTGGTGCAGAGGAAGACCGACCACTCGATCCGTTTCAAGGCGATCTCCGTGCAGGAGGCGCAGCGGCTCTATCTGGAGGAAGCGGAGGAAATGAACGCGATGCGCAAGAAGATCCACCAGCCCTGCAGGGAAGTGCTGGAGTGCCGCCAGACGGCCAGGAGGCTGAGACGTCTTTTTGAGGCGCAGACGAAGGGCGCGTAAGGAAGTCGGAATGATGTCAGGACGGCCAGGAGGCTGAGACGTCTTTTTGAGACGCAGACGAAAGGCGCGTAAGCGTAAGGAGTCGGAATGTCATCAGGATGGCCAGACGGTCAGAGGTCGGATGCACCGCGCGGGCGCATGAGAAAATGCCGACGAATGGAATCGGAAACGGCTGAAGGGCTGTGATACCTTTTTTAATGGCAGACGAAGACCGCGGATGCGTGAGCAAGTACGGCCTGGTGGCATCAGAAACAGTCGGAAGACTGGACGCCGCCTTCCGCGGCACGGACGAAGGCCCCGCGGGCATAACCGGATTGACAAGAAGACAGTAGCGACAGCGGCAAGAGAAAGAAAGGGGTTCAAAACATGGATTTAGAGAAAATCGAAGGGTTAGTGAAGATGATAGAGGAATCTTCGCTGACAGAGTTTACCTATAAAGAAGGCGACGTGAAGATCACGATGAGCAAGCTGGATCATCCGCCCGTGCTGGCGGCCGGCATACCGCAGGTCCCGGTAGGAGGTCCGGCTCCCGTGCCGCCGCCCCACGGTCCCGCGGCTCCCCCGGAGACACCCGAAGACGAGGTGCTTTTCATCACCTCGCCGATTGTCGGAACGTTCTATTCGGCGGCCGCGCCGGACGCACCGGCCTTCGTGCATGTCGGCGACCGGATCAAGGAAGGACAGACGGTCTGCATCCTGGAGGCCATGAAGCTGATGAATGAGATTCAGTGCGAGTTCGACTGCGAGATCGAGGCCGTGCTGGTCAGCAATGAGCAGAAGGTGGAGTACGGCCAGCCCCTGTTCCGCGTAAAGAAGATCTGACACACGGAGGTGCGATTATGATTAATAAAGTTCTGATCGCCAACCGCGGCGAGATCGCCGTGCGCATCATCCGCGCCTGCCGGAACATGGGCATCCAGAGCGTGGCGATCTATTCCAAAGAAGACGCGGGCAGTCTTCATGTGCAGCTGGCGGATCAGCGGGTCTGCATCGGCGAAGGCCCGGCCAGGGACAGCTACCTGAACATGGACCACATCATTTCCGCGGCGCAGAACGTCCAGGCGGACGCGATCCATCCGGGGTTCGGCTTCCTCTCGGAAAACAGTACATTTGCCCGCAAATGCCGTGAGAACGGCATCTGCTTCATCGGCCCGGAACCGGACGTCATCGACCGCATGGGCAACAAATCGCAGGCCCGCCGGACGATGATGGACGCCGGCGTACCTGTGGTTCCCGGGACGCGGGAGGCGGTTTATGACGTGGAGGAGGCGAAGAAAGAGGCCGCGCGCATCGGCTATCCGGTGATGATCAAGGCGTCCTCCGGCGGAGGCGGCAAGGGGATGCGTGTCGCGGCTTCCGCGGATGAATTTGAGTTCCAGTTCGGCATGGCCCAGCGGGAATCGGCCAATGCGTTCGGCGATGACGCGATGTATCTGGAGCGCTGCATCGTGAACCCGCGCCATGTGGAGATCCAGATCATGGCGGATACGCTGGGGCATGTGGTGGCGCTGGGGGAACGCGACTGCTCCGTGCAGCGCAACCACCAGAAGCTGATCGAGGAGTCGCCGTCCCCGGCCATCGACGACGAGACGCGCCGGAAGATGAGCGAATACGCGGTTCTCGCCGCGAAAACCGTCGGCTATACCAACGCCGGCACCGTCGAATACATCGTCAGCCCCACGGGCGAATTCTATTTTATGGAAATGAATACGCGCATTCAGGTGGAGCACGGCGTCACGGAGATGGTGACAGGCACCGATCTGATCATCGAGCAGATCCGGGTGGCGGACGGGCAGCCGCTGAGTTTTGCGCAGGAGGACATCCGCCCGAGAGGACACGCGATTGAGTGCCGCATCAACGCGGAAATTCCGGAGAAGAATTTCATGCCAAGCCCCGGCGTCGTGCAGTTCGTGCATCTGCCCGCCGGCAACGGCGTGCGGGTGGATACGGGTCTGTACTGCGGCTACCGCATCCCGTCGGAGTACGATTCCATGATCGCCAAGGTCATCGTTCACGCGCCCGACCGGGAGGCGGCGATCCGGAAGATGCGCTCGGCGCTCGACGAGATGGTGGTCATCGGTGTGGACACGAACCTGGATTTCCAGTACCAGATCATGCGGCACCCGCTGTTTCGGGAAGGGAAAGCGGATACCGGATTCATCGACGGCTTCATGAAACTGAAGGAGAAGCAAAGCGAGAGGGACAGGGAAGCCGCGGAACCGGTGAATCTGAAAAAATAAGGAGGGACAGTATGTTTCGAGTTGATCTGAACAGCGACTTAGGCGAGAGCTTCGGCCGCTACACGCTGGGATGCGATGACCGGATCATCCCGCTGGTGACATCCGCCAACGTGGCCTGCGGCTACCATGCGTCCGACCCGGTCGTCATGGACAAAACCGTCGCCATGGCGGCGGCCGCCGGCATCCGTGTGGGGGCGCACCCCGGCTTTCCGGACCTGATGGGGTTCGGCCGCCGGAATATGGCCGTCACGCCGGAAGAGGCGAAGGACTACACGCTCTACCAGCTCGGCGCGCTGGACGGCTTCCTGCGCGCTCACGGCATGAAGATGCAGCATGTAAAGCCCCACGGCGCGCTCTATAACATGGCGGCGAAAGACTATGCGCTCGCGAAAGGCATCTGCGAGGCCGTAAAAAGTTTCGATCCGGATCTGATCGTGCTGGCCCTCTCCGGCGGGGAGCTGGCCCGCGCGGCCATGGACCTCGGCCTGCGCACGGCGCAGGAAGTCTTCGCGGACCGCGCCTACGAGGAGGACGGGACGCTGGTAAACCGCCGGAAAGAAGGTTCCATGATTACCGACGAGGACGAGGCCATCGCCCGCGTGATCCGCATGGTCAAAGAGCAGAAAGTGACCGCAATCACGGGACGTGACATCCCGATCCGCGCCGATTCCGTCTGCGTCCACGGCGACGGCGCGAAAGCCCTGGCCTTTGTGGAGAAGATCCGCGCGGCGCTCGCGGCGGAAGGGGTGGCGATCTGCCCGCTTTGTGAGATCGTATGACCCTATGTTGACCCTATGTTCCTGTCCGGATGGTCAGCCCAAGCCCTTTGTCTGGAAATGCGAGCCGTTTTGCCTGTAATTTGTAACAGTACAGACGGCGGGAGAACTGTTACTGTAATTTTGTAAGAATTCTTCATGCTCTCTTAATAGTATTTTCCTGCAGAACCTGCTATGATAAGGTTGACAGCCGGGGCCGGGTCAGGGAAGGGCTCCAAGCGGATCTCCTGGTGACGGCCGGCTGATTAATCAGAAGAAGGGCGCCGCCTGCACAGGCGGCGGGATGGGGAAAGACGATGAGGAGAGAGATATACAGAATGGCTCTTGCAGCAGGGCTTGCCGGAGTGGTGCTGGCGGCGGCAGGCTGCGCGAATCAGCAGGCAGCGGCGAGCGGATCTTCGGCCGCGGTGACGGAATCAGCAAAGGAAGAAGCGGGAGAGACTTCCGCGGAAGGTTCAGAGACGGCTCAGGCCGGGGAAGGAACCGCGGATCTGACGGCTGCTCCGGGATCCGTATGGTTTGATAAGGATACCGGCGTCGCGCATGGCAATATCGCCGATACCTCGACGAAAGGAGAGACGGAGGCCGAGGCCGGAGAGGAATTTGATGTGAATGTTCCTGTTAAAGTATGGGGAACGGTTACCAGCGTGGACGAAAACAGCTTAACAGTCGATAACCAGTCTGAGGTGTCCACCCCGGGCGAGATGATTGTTCATGTGGATCCGGAACAGACGGTCGTGGTGGATGCGGTGAACGGGCTGCCGGTGGAACTTTCCGATGTGGAACTGGGAAGTTTTGTGGCCTATCTCGGTCCGGCTATGACGATGTCGCTGCCGCCGCAGGCTACGGCCCGGGTGGTGATCGTGAATATTCCGGAAGATGCCGAGGCGCCGGAGTACATCGTGGCGGCAGGCGGGATAGAAGGTACGGACGAAGAGAAGATTCTCGAAAGCAATGACGGCCAGCAGTATGTGCTGGCGGATGATGTGACGGTTGAGCCGTATCTGACCCGCAATATCGTGACGCTGGACGACATCGGCGAAGGATCCCGCTGCCTTCTCTGGATGGATCCGTCCGGAGACGCCGTGGCGAGGATCGTGCTGTTTGCCGCGGAGTAAGCGTATCCTTAATGATTTAATGATTTAAGAGAATTTCTGCAGAATCCCTGCCGCCGGCAGGGATTCACTTTGCTCCGGAAGGAACGGACCTCCTGATGCGGTTCCTCTCGATTCTTTTGGCGTCCGGAACCAGTTTCGTCACGAGTGCCTCGAGGAACCCTGCCAGCGGCAGCATGAGCGCCGTACACAGGATATTGAATACCGAGTGAATGACGGCTATCCCCAGAGGGGATGCCGGAGCATCCAGGACCGCGGGGGTGAAAACGGCCCGCAGCAGGAGAAACACCGAGAGCCAGACCGCGGTTCCGATCACATTGAAGGAGAGGTGTACCATGGCGGCCCGTTTTGCGTTTTTATTCGCACCCGCCGAGGAGATCAGCGCGGTCACGCAGGTGCCGATGTTCTGCCCCATGATGATCGGGACCGCGGCGCCATAGGATACCTGGCCGGTGACGGCAAGCGCCTGTAAGATCCCCACGGAAGCGGAGCTCGACTGGATGATGGCGGTGAGGACCGCCCCCGCGAGAACGCCGAGGATGGGGTTCCGGAAAAGGACGAACAGGTTCCGGAACGCGGGAACGTCCCGCAGGCCCGAGACGGCTCCGGACATCGTTTCCATGCCGAATATCAGCGTCGCGAAGCCGAGAAGGATCAGTCCCGTATCCTTCTTCTTGCCGCTTTTCGGGAACATATAGAAAATGATGCCGATCAGCGCGAGGACGGGCGCGAAAGAGGAAGGCTTTAGGAAGTTTACGAACAGACTGCTGCTCTCGATTCCGGCAAGGCTCAAGATCCAGGCGGTTACAGTCGTTCCGATATTGGCGCCCATGATGACATTGATCGCCTGTTTCAGCGTCATAAGGCCGGAATTGACGAAACCGACGACCATGACGGTGGTTGCGGATGAGCTCTGGATCACGGCCGTGATGCCAAGTCCCGTTAGCAGCCCTGCGATGCGGTTCGTCGTCAGCTTTTCCAGAAGGGAGCGGAGCCTGCCGCCGGCGCGGCGTTCCAGCGCCTGTTCCATGACGCACATCCCGAAGAGGAACAGGCTTAATCCCCCCACAAGTGTCAATCCGTCGAAAATATCCATCGCGTTTGCTTCCTTTCTTCTTTTATAGGAATATGCTACCAGCTGACTGTCAAATCCGTCACCTTGGTTTTGTAAAATTCCTGTAAAAAGGTAACAGTCTGAACTGTTACGTAAAACGAAGAGGCACGGCTTGGATTCTTGCCGGGAAAGCCGATCGGCGGCGTGCAGGAGGGTAGAATTTCTGCAAAATGAAGAAAATCAGCAGTACGCAGGTGGGTAGAATTTCTGCAAAATGAAGAAAATCAGCAGTACGCAGGTGGGTGGAATTTCTGCAAAATGAAGAAATCAGCAGTCGGCAGGCGGGTACATTTTCTCAGGTTATGGGAAATGTCACCGTGACCGTGGTGCCTTCGTTTACCGCGCTCTGCAGGTCGATCCGCGCGTTATGGATCATCGCGGCGTGCCTGACGATAGAGAGGCCGAGGCCGGTTCCGCCGAGCTGCTTCGAGCGGCTCTTATCCACCCGGTAGAAGCGCTCGAAGACGCGCTCCTGGTGCTCCGGCGGGATTCCGATCCCGGTGTCGGCGACGGTGAGGACAATGCCGCCGCTTCCTTTCTTTACGGTCACGGAGACGCTTCCGTGTTCCCGGTTGTATTTGATGGCATTGTCACAGAGATTGAAAATCATGCTCTGCAGGAGCTGGGGAATGCCTTCCAGGACGGCGTTTTCCCCCTTTAGCGTAAGGGTTACGTGCGCGCTGTCCGCCTCGGCCTGAAGCGACCGCACCGTATCTTCGGCGATGGCGAAAAGGTCGGTTTTCTCCCGTTTCATTTCGCCGGCCCCCTCGTCCAGATGGGAGAGGCGGATGATGTCTTCCACCAGGCGGATCATGCGCCGCGCCTCCTCCTGGATGCGGACATAGAATCCCGCCTTGTCTTCCTCTTTGACAAGGCCCTCCGCCAGAAGCTCGGCCGAACCCGCGATGGTGTGCAGCGGCGTTTTCAATTCATGGGAAACATTTGCCGTGAACTCGCGCCGCAGCCGTTCGGCTTTCTCCTTTTCCGTGACATTGATCGCCAGAAGAACCGAGCCGGAGGGGACGCCCGCGCTTTTTACGGGGCTTAAGAGCAGCTGGTAGCGGTCGCCCGCGAAGGCAAACGTTCGTTCGTCGCGGCGTCCTTCTTTCGCGCTCTGCAGAAGGTCGGCCGTCTGGGGGTCGCTGCTGATGGAAAGGAAATGTTTCCCGATGCAGCTGTCCGTGACCCCGAACAGACGCTTCGCGGCACGGTTGATTTCCAGAACGCGCCCCCGGGCGTTCAGGAGGACGATGCCTTCGGTCATATTCTCCGTGACAGTCTCAAATTCCGTTTGTTTTTTCTCCAGCTCCTCTTTCTGGAGCTTGATCTGCCGCTGCTGGCTGTCCAGGCGGCGCAGGAGCGGAGAAAGTTCCTCATATTCTTTGCAGTTGAGCGGCTGTTCCAGGTCAAGGGCATTGAGCGGGCTGACGATTCTCTTTGTCAGGCGCGAGGCGAGCGCCAGCGAAAGCACGATGGCGATCAGAAGGATGATGCAGATCGGCTGCCCCATGCCCAGGAGCAGCGTCAGAAGGGTTGTTTGGGAAATGGAAAGGCGGAGCACGGAGCCGTCCGGCAGGCGTTTGGCGCAGTACAGCAGGCGTTCCGTCAGCGTGGCGGAATAGCGGGAGCTTTCGCCGGTTCCGGTGGCGAGCGCTTCCCGGATCTCCTCCCGCTCCAGATGATTTTCCATTTCAGCCGCGTCGGAACGGCTGTCGTAGAGAACAGTTCCCTCCGCATCGATCCAGGTGATCCGGAAACGGGACGTATCAAGGCCGTCAAAGAAGCTGATTCCCTCATTGGCCGCGCCATGGGCCGCCAGTTCTGTCTGCATCCGGAGGCTGTTTTTCTGGACACCGCCGAAATAGCCGTAGAGGACGGGCAGGAACAGCGCGATACAGGATACGAAGACGGCGAGAGCAGCCAGACAGATGGAGCGGAAGATGCGTTTGGTCATGGACGCGCCTCCATCCGGTAGCCGACGCCGCGCATCGTTTCGATATACTCCCCGCAGGCGCCCAGCTTGGTTCGCAGGGTTCCGATGTGAACGTCTACCGTGCGGGTCTCTCCGATATAATTGTCTCCCCAGACGCTGTTCAGAAGCTGGTCGCGGGTGAAGACGAGGCCGGGGTTCTCCATGAATTTTTTCAGCAGCTCATATTCCTTCAAGGTGAGCTGTACCCGCTCGCCGCGCACGAATACCGTGTGTTCGCCGGTGTTGACCATCAATTCCCCGACCCGCAGAAGCGGTTCCGTGTCCTTCGGCCCGGTTCGCCGCAGGACGGCGCGCACACGCGACACCATTTCCATCATGCCGAAGGGTTTGGCGAGGTAGTCGTCCGCGCCCAGGTCAAGGGCGATAACCTTATCGTACTCCGTCCCTCTGGCGGTTGCCATGATGACGGGGATATCCGCCGTCGAGGAGTCTTTGCGCAGCCGCTTCAGAATGGCGATGCCGTCCTCGCCGGGCAGCATGATGTCCAGCAGGATGAGGCGGGGCGTTTCCGTCTTCAGCACCTCATAGAGTTCCGGCCCGCCGGTCAGCCCTCTGACCTCGTAGCCGGCCGCGTTCAGCGCATAGATCATCAGGTCACGGATGCCGGCGTCGTCTTCTACACAAAATATCACGGTTATTCTGCCTCCTTCGTTTTTCCAGGTCGTCTGGAACGTGGATATGGATGGAGTGCTGCGGATGCTGCCCGGAGCGTGTCTGACGCCGCAGGCGCGTAACTGTCGGGCTTTCATAAGATACTGTGTGCCAGTATACCGTATCATTATCAAATCCGTAACCCTGAATTTGTAAAATCCGTGTAAATAAAATCCGTGTAAATAAAATTCGTGTAAGGGGTGCAACCTCATTTTCCTGTTTCGTAAACCTGTGTTTATGGTGTTAGTCAGAAAATGTGTTGATTTTGCAGCTTCGATCTGTATACAAGCGATACATTGAGATTAAAACGGCGTTTTAATCCCTGGAAAAGAGAACCGCGCAGCCTGATTTCAGCCACACAATCGTAAAATGATAATTGCGGTCGGATAACAGGGCTAATCTGGAGTATCAACACATTTCCTGGCTAACACCATGTTTATAGGGTTACGACGCAGAAGGTTACTGCGTTTTTCCTCGCTCCATCCGCTTCGCGGAAATAAGATACAGCGGGATGGCCGCAAGCTGGGCGGCCGTGGAAACCGCGATCATGGCCGGGATGCTCCGGTCGTACAGGACGCCGAGGAGCCAGCTCCCGAGGAACCAGAACACGCCGAAGGAACATTCAAAGATGCCGTACCCTGTGGCGCGGCTCGCCTTCGGCACCATGCTGCTCACGGCGGCTTTCAGGATCGATTCCTGTGCGCCCATGCCGATGCCCCAGAGGACGATGCCGGCGAGCAGGGCGGGGACGGAGTTTCCTCCGAAGATCAGCAGCGCAAACGGCGCGGAGATCAGCGTGGATGCCGCCAGCACCTTCACGCCCCACCGGTCGTAGAGCAGGCCGAACACGAGCGCTGCGACCGCATCCACCAGCATGGCGCCGGCATACAGAAGCGGAAGCGTGCCTGTGGTGACGAGAGAGGAAGTCTCCGCGAGGCCGGAACTCAGCGACGCGTATGTATTTGACACATGCATAATGATGAGGGAATAATCGATGAAGCCGAAGGCGAAGAGGCTGATCCCGGCGATGTAAAGGATGAATTCTTTTTTCATCTGAAATGGGACGTATTCTTTCGGTTCGGGTTCAAACTGTTCGGGATTGGGGAATTTATGCTTCGTCACGAGCAGCAAAATGAGCGTGACCGCGCCTGGGATTGCGGTTACGGCGAAGCAGACGGCGTACCGGTGGAGCACGTCCCCTTCCGTCTGGAACAGCATCACGAAGTACAGCAGGACGGGTCCCAGAAACGCGCCGATCTGGTCCAGCACTTCCTGAATCCCGAAACTCTTCCCCACGCCTTCCTGGCTGGCGGCAAAAGACATGATGGTATCTTTCGCCGGTTTCTTGATCGCTTTGCCCATGCGCTGGACGATGAGAAGCCCGCAGGCCGCGATCCAGCCGTGTTCCCCGACCAGCGCCAGCGCGGGGACGGCGAGGACATCCAGCACATAGCCGAGGATCGTCATCGGCCAGTACTGGCGCGTTTTGTCCGTAATCTTTCCGAATACATAGCGCATGGAGTAGCCGACCATTTCTCCCAGCCCCGAGGCAAAGCCGATCGCCCCAGCCGATGCGCCGAGCAGGGACAGGTACGCGCCGCGGATGCTGCTGGCTCCCTCGTGGGTCATGTCCGAGAACAGGCTGACCATGCCGAAGAGAAGGATAAATAGCATCGCCTGGGAGAGTCTATTCTTCTTCGTATGTTTCGCTGGTTTCATCACGCACACATCCTTTCATAAGTTTCTGCATCTGGGGAAATCCAGCCTTGCTTTCTTCCTTGCAGCGGCGGTAGAGAATCTCCAGAATGCGGACAAATTCCTGCTTTTCCGGTTCCGGGAGGGGAAGGAGGAGCCATTCGTAGAAGCGGGCCTCGATGGAAGCCTTGGAGTTCTTCAGCCGCTGCACTTTTGCGGTGGGGTAGAGCAGACGGCTGCGCCCGTCCTTCGCGTTCGCCTCGCGGGTCAGATAGCCCTTTTTCTCCAGGTTCAATGTCTGGCGCGCCACAGCCCCCTTATCCAGCCCCGTGATCTTGCAGACATCCGCCTGCGTGATGCCGGGATTCTTGCGGATCGCGTGAATCACGTCGAATTCGCCCGCCCCGATGCCGTCTTCCCGCAGGGTGCGGACGGTAAATTTGTTTACTTCGCGGGCGATCTTGGTCATCATCCGTCTTGTGCTGTCCACGGATCGTTACCTCCTTCAAAAAGATGTAGTATCAACGAAAATGGATGATACCACATCTTTTTGGATGTGTCAAGGCAAGAATTATATTGATTCTATATTCTTCCTGTGATAGACTGTGAAAGGCGAATCAGCACGGCGCAGTTCAGGTACGCGGAAGTCGTGTGCAGGGCCGCGCTGTCCGCGCCGGGACAACATCACAGGAGGGACAATTCTATCATGAGTCAGAAACAATCTTTAGACACCATCTGTATCCAGGGCGGCTGGCAGCCGAAGAACGGCGAGCCGAGAATTCTGCCGATCTGTCAGAGCACAACATTCAAATATGAAACCAGTGAACAGATGGGACGTCTGTTCGATCTGGAAGAAGACGGATATTTCTACACCAGGCTGGCGAATCCAACCAACGACATGGTGGCGGACAAGATCCGCCAGCTGGAAGGCGGCGCCGCGGCCATGCTGACCGCCTCCGGTCAGTCGGCTAACCTGTTTGCCATCATCAACATCTGCTCCGCGGGCGATCATGTGGTCAGTGCGGCTACCATTTATGGAGGAACCTCTAACCTATTGACTGTAACCCTGAAGCGTTTCGGCATCGAGTGTACGCTGGTTGATCCGGATGCGCCTGAAGAAGAGCTTGCGAAGGCATTTCAGCCCAACACTAAGGCGGTCTTTGGCGAAACCATCGCCAATCCGGCCCTGGTGGTGCTGGATATCGAGAAGTTCGCGCGTTTGGCGCATTCGCACGGCGTGCCGCTGATCGTAGACAATACTTTCGCCACGCCGATCAACTGCCGTCCCTTCGAGTGGGGTGCGGACATCGTGACCCATTCCACGACAAAATATATGGACGGCCATGCGATGACCGTGGGCGGCTGCATCGTGGACAGCGGCAATTTCGACTGGGACGCCCACGCGGACAAGTTTCCGGGGCTGACCACGCCGGACGAGTCCTATCACGGCGTGATCTATACGAAGAAGTTCGGCAAGGTTGGGTACATTACCAAGGCCACAGCCCAGCTGATGCGCGATATGGGGCCGACCCAGGCGCCCCAGAACGCGTTTCTGCTGAACGTGGGGCTGGAGACGCTGCACCTGCGTATGCCGAGACATTGTGAAAATGCCTTGAAAGTGGCGCAATACCTGAAAGACCGTGAAGATGTGGCGTGGGTCAGTTATCCGGGACTTGAGGGGGATAAATACTATGCGCTGGCGCAGAAATATATGCCGAACGGCACTTGCGGCGTGATCTCATTCGGCCTTAAGGGCGGCAGGGCCGCGGCGGCGGAGTTCATGGATAAGCTGAAGCTGGCGGCCATCGTGACCCATGTGGCGGACGCCAGGACTTCGGTGCTGCACCCCGCCAGCCATACCCACAGGCAGCTGAGCGACGAGCAGCTGGTGGAGGCCGGCGTGGACCCGGCGATGATCCGGCTGAGCGTGGGAATCGAAGGCGTGGAAGATATCATCGAGGACTTGCGGCAGGCGCTGGAAGGCTGAGGACACGGCGCTCCGGCTCCCGGAAACATCCGATGAATTGATTCGCATCACGGCAGAAAAGAGGCAGAGATACATGACGATAAAAGACTTAAAGATCGGGGAACGAGCGGTCATCGACGTCGTAGGCGGCGAAGGAGCGCTCAGGCAGCATTTCCTGGACATGGGTGTCATCCCCGGCGCGGAAGTGACGGTGGTGAAATTCGCGCCGATGGGCGATCCGGTGGAACTGCGGATCCACGGCTATGAGCTGACGCTGCGGCTGGACGACGCGGCGCGGATCACGGTCAGCCGGATTGACGGGGGGTCGCCGGACGCGCCGGAGGATTCCGGGATTCAAAGCCCCCTTGAGTCTCCTGAAACTTTTGAAACTTCTGAGACTCCAGAAGCATCTGAAACTTCCGAAACATCCTCCGCGCATCTCATTCATGGGGATGAGAAGGGCAGTAAAACCGGCAGGGACGGCAGAGAGAACAAGCGCCCCGTCGCCCATCCGTATTTCGGCGAGCCGGGCGTCCACCATGAGAAGCGGACGGAGAACCCGCTTCCGGAGGACCATATCCTGACATTTGCATTAGTAGGGAACCAGAACTGCGGCAAGACGACGCTGTTCAACCGGCTGACCGGCGCCAACCAGCATGTCGGCAATTTCCCCGGTGTCACTGTGGACCGCAAGGACGGGGCAATCCTCGGCTATCCGAAAACATTGATCACCGATCTGCCGGGCATCTATTCGATGTCTCCGTACTCCAGCGAAGAAGTCGTATCCCGCAATTTCGTCCTGAAGGACGAACCGGACGCCATCATCAACATCGTGGACGCCACCAACATCGAGCGGAACCTGTACCTGACCATGCAGCTTCTGGAAATGAACCGGCCGATGGTCGTGGCTCTGAATATGATGGACGAACTGACCGGCAACGGCGGTTCCATCGACGTGAACGCCATGGAAGCGCAGCTGGGCGTGCCGGTGGTGCCGATTTCGGCGGCCAAAAACCAGGGCATCGAGGAACTTGTGACCCATGCGGTTCACGTCGCGAAGTACCAGGAGAAGCCCCTGCGGCTGGATTTCTGCCCGAAGGACGATTTCGGCGGCGCGGTACACCGCTGCCTGCACGCGGTCGTCCATCTGATCGAGGATCATGCCGAGAAAGCGCGGATCCCCGTCCGTTTCGCGGCCAGCAAGGCCATCGAGGGCGATCAGCTGATCATCGACCAGCTGGTGCTTGACCAGAATGAGAAGGAACTGCTGGAGCACATCACGGTGCAGATGGAGACGGAGCGCGGCCTGGACCGCAGCGCGGCCATCGCGGACATGCGTTTCCGTTTCATCGAAAAGGTTTGCGCGGAATGTGTCCGCAAGCCGCGCGAGAGCAAAGAACACCTCCGGAGCGAGCGGTTGGACCGGCTTTTGACTGGCCGGTATACGGCGATCCCGATCTTTATCGTGATCATGGGTACGGTATTCTATCTGACGTTCAATGTCATCGGTGCCTGGCTGCAGGGTTTGCTGGAAACCGCCATTGACTGGCTGACGGATGTCACGGCGAAGGCCATGGCGGCCGCGGGCGTCAATCCGGTGCTGCAGGACCTGGTGCTTTCCGGCATCTTTGAAGGAGTCGGCAGCGTCTTGAGTTTCCTGCCGATCGTGGTGACAATGTTTTTCTTCCTCTCCCTTCTGGAAGACAGCGGTTACATCGCGCGGGTGGCGTTCTTCATGGACAAGCTGCTGCGGCGGATCGGTCTCTCCGGCCGGAGCATCGTGCCGATGCTGATCGGTTTCGGCTGTACGGTGCCGGCGGTCATGGCAACCCGCACGCTTCCCTCCGAGCGGGACCGCCGCATGACGATCCTGCTGACCCCGTTCATGAGCTGCACCGCCAAGCTGCCGATTTATTCGTTCTTCGTCAACGCGTTCTTCCCGGGGAAGGGCGGTTTCATCATAACGGGCCTCTATCTCTTCGGGATCATCGTGGGGATACTGGACGCATTTCTCTATAAGAAATTCCTCTTCAAAGGGGAGGCGGTTCCCTTCGTCATGGAGCTGCCGAACTACCGCCTTCCCAGCGCCAGAAGCACCATGCAGCTGATGTGGGAGAAGGCGAAGGATTTCCTCCAGAAAGCATTTTCCGTGATCCTGGTGGCGACGGTGGTCGTCTGGTTCCTGCAGAGTTTCAGCCTGCGCTTCAATCTGGTGGAAGACTCCGCCGACAGCATCATGGCGCTGCTGGCCGGCGCGCTGGTTCCGCTCTTTAAGCCGCTGGGTCTGGGCGACTGGCGGATCTGCACCTCGCTCATCAGCGGCTTCATGGCGAAAGAAAGCGTGGTTTCCGTGCTGGAGGTGCTTTTCAGCGCGCAGGGCGGCGTCACGGCCGTCCTGGGTACCGCGGAAGCCGGCGCCCTGCTGGTATTCAGCCTCCTCTACACGCCCTGCGTGGCCGCAATCGCCTCCATCAAGCGGGAGCTTGGCGCGAAATGGGCGGCGGGCGTCGTCGTATGGCAGTGCGTGGTCGCGTGGGTGTGCGCGCTGGCGGTGAAACTCGTGATCGGAGTGTTCCTGTGAAGCGCGTACCGGCGGTGAAGTTCGTAATTGTGATATTCCTATAAAAGAGCGCGGTACGAATCCTGCGGGGAGCGGCCGTCATTGTTTATTCCCTGTTCGATTTGGAATGTTTCCGGCGCTCCCCGCAAGCGTTCAGCTGCAAGCGGCAAGACAGCGGCGGACCGCCCTGACCGCATCCGCGTCGGTCCGCCAGAGCTGGTATTCGCTGATGCCGGGCAGGCCCATGGAAACGGCGGGATTGCGGTAGGTCATGCCGCTGTCGAGGACCGTTTTGCCGGACATATGGAAGGATCGGACGCGGGTTTCAGCTAAGAGAAGCCGAACCGTGTCCGCGTTCACGCCGCCGCCCGCCAGAATGGCGGGGCCGCTGTTTTCGGACAATTCCGCCAGTTCTTTCAGCAGCGGAAGGCCGTCACGGCAGGAAGAAGCGCGCCCGGAGGTGAGGATCGTATTTACACCCAGACGGCGCGCTTTTTCCCAGGCATCGAAGGGATCACGGCACATATCGAATGCCCGGTGCAGCGTGACGGACATGCCGCCCGCGCAGTCCATGAAACGCCCCAGCCGGTCCGTGTCCAGCCGCCCGTCCGGCAGCAGGCATCCGACGACCACACCGTCGGCCCCGGCCCGGGCGAAGGCGCTGATCTCGCGGCAGATGATGTCGGCTTCGTCGTCGGTATAAAGAAAATCGCCGAAACGCGGGCGGATCAGCACATGGACGGGAAGCGAAGTAAGTTCCCTGATTTTTTCATACAGGGGCATCGTCGGCGTCGTTCCGCCGATGACCAGATTGGCGCACAGTTCAAGACGATCGGCGCCGCCGCGGCCGGCGGCGAGGGCGGACTCCGGGGAATCGATACAACATTCCAGAAGATACATAAAAAACCATCCTTTCCGATGGATTATACCATCTTTTTCATCCGCTGTAAAACCCGCAAATCAAGTAGATTTACCCTGATAATTCACCATAATTGGATTATGCTGTATTATTTCTGTATTATTTTCAGTACAATTATCAAATCTATTGACATTTTTAACGAGAAGGTTAAAATGAGACAACAATTTATCAAATGATTTGGGCGTCAAAAAGGCAGTCATCCGGACGACGTTCCCGCGCATCTTCTTGATGCCCAAATCGTATAAATAAAAAATCATAGGGGGGGATACGGATATGTCGGAGTTTAATCAGGATTATCTGTTTGGGATGGATTATCTGTCCTATATGTGGAACAGTCAGGGAGTGCCATTTGAAAAAGGCTTCGAACTGCTCCATAATCTTGGCGTCCGTTCGATTCGGCACTGGATGCATTTCGATATCTACATGAGTGATTACCATACCATTGACCCGCAGGGGGCCGAATTTATGCATACGCTTCTGGCTGAGGCGGCTAAGTACCGGCTGCAGGTAATCGGAATGAGCCATGTCAACTGGTCGCTCGATAAACAGACTTTCTGTATCGGAAAGCCGGCGAGAAGCAATCCTTCCTACCGGAGATGGCTGGCCTGTTATGAGGAAACATGGTATCAGGCAGGGAAGGAATTCCCGGAGGTTTCTCTCTGGGAGATTGATAATGAGATCAACAACAAAGATTTTATGTATATTGAAGGAAAATTTGGCGAGAAGCTTCCGACCGAAGAGTTGGCGGCTATGGCAGCGGATCTGCTTTTTTTTGCGTCAAGGGGAATCCACCGTGCCAATCCGGATGCTATGACTATTATGGGCGGAATTGTAGACCCGATCGGGCTGGGCATTCCGGAGACCGGAACCGGTACTACGATGCGGAATTTTCTTGAAGCCCTGTACGATGCCATAGAAAGCGGCAGCCACGGAAGCACGGAGCCGGACGATTTTTTCCAGAAGGCTGCCTGGCATCCATATTATTATAAATGCGAACCGGATGATTATTTTATTGAACAGAACAATAAAATCTATGAGATCATCCGGCGCAGGGAAGGGAAAGAAAAGGGCGTATTCCTGACAGAACTGGGTTGGGATGAAAAATTGATGGAGCCGGACAAAATTCCGTCTGCGATTGAGAAACTGTTTCAGATTCTCCGGGAGGAGATGCCTTATGTACACGGTGTCCAGTATTACCGGTTTTTTGACAACGTATCGGAAGGCAACTGCCTTGCAGGACTTTTCTGTGATCCGAATCCGGAACGTGTGGATTGCCTGCCAGGTTCCAAAACGCGGCGGGCGCCGGGTTCTCCCAAGCCTGGGGCTTATGCGTTCCAGAAGGCCGCAGGCGGGAATGGCAGCCTGCGGCTTGTAGAGAAGACGGGGCAGGCAGAGTAATCCCGGTCAGGCGGGCCGGAATAAGGGGGGTGTTTTATTCCAGGCCTGCCTTCACGAGAAACTCATCCAGACTTTCCGCGCGGCCGGCAATTTTCAGCCAGGCTTTGAGAGTGGCCAGGTCGTCCTCCGCCAGGATCCGCTCGCGCCATGCATCCGGAAGGGTGCATCTATCGTCAAGCATATCGCAGATTCCGCCAGCGACACCTGCCTTCTCGCCATTCGCGTAGCCTGCCTTCTCGCCATTCGCGTAGCCGGCCTTCTCACCGTTTGCATAGCCAGCCTTCTCGCCGCTTGCATAGCCGGCCTTCTCCCCCTCGCTGTAACTCAGTTTCTTCTCGCAGCGGATATGGAACTCCTCATCATATTCTTCCAGTATCATCTCTGTCACCTCCGCCCTGTGCTTCGTGAGAATATCCGCCAGGATGCCTTCCCCGATGCCGTCATCTACGGCCTTTTCTACCGCCGCTTCCAGCGTCAGACCACCCGTACAATACTTCCGGATACGGTTGACCAGCCAGGCGTATTCACCCAGCAGCCGGCACCGTGCCATCATCTCCTGATTGCGGCCGTAGTTGATGTTCACCACACGGGCGACGCATTCCAATGCAGGATCCCCGCCTTTCGCCGCATCCCCACATTTTAATTCATACGAATCCGACAGTCTCAGTTCCTGCGTCTCAGGCTGGTCCTCCGTCCCGTTGTAGAACACGATATAGCGCGGCGTCGGAAGCGGCAGCTTCGTGCTGGAATAGATATCCAGCCCGTTTGCGGCTACATACTTCTTATACAGGGCCGACAGGTAAAACACGCCGCGCAGCGGCATGTTCGGGTTCCAGGTGGACTGGTGTTCGTAAAGATTCATCCTCGTGGCGAAGAGAAAGGAAATGTCGTTCTTCATCCCCAGATAGAGGACATTTTCCAGCGTATTAAACTCCAGCCCAGACGGATCGCCGTAGTCCGTGCCGTTCACGGCGTTGTAAAGGGCAAGCGCATTCTCCGCGTTTGAAAAAATATACGCGAAGAGGGTGGACTTGTATTCCCGGTTAACCGTTTCTCCGGTTCTTGTTTCTGCCATATATCTGCCTCCTTTATTGTACATCAAAATGGGTCTGCCTGTAAACAGCAAAGTAAAATCAAAGTGCTAAAGTGCTAAAAGGGTTGAAACGAAAGAGAAACATTTGAACGTGTAAATGTGAAAAGTGCTGCTTTCGGATTCTGCCGGGAAGCTCCGGACGACGCCTCAAAAACGCAGGGAACCGGTTCGATTTAGGTACCCCTTCTCCTGCATAATAAAAATAAGAAAAATAACTGACTGTACCGCAAGTATAGCACGGTTTCCCCGGCCTGGCAAGATCCTGTTTACAAATAAAACGGCAGACAGTTCAGAATGGGTTACTCTATTTACAACAAAATCAATAGAAAACCGGATTCCGATTCTGTTTCTGCCAGTGCCGGAAAAGAAAAGGAAAACTCTGGGAAACACTGATAGGCTTAAGACAATGAGAAAACAGAAAGAATAAATAGATAATAACTTGAAAAAGTTGGGAAAAGCGCACAGGAAAACATTTACCCATTTAGTAGTATTTCACAAACATGAAAAATACCCTTGACTTTCCTTCTGGGGGGGGTAGTACAATAAGGACAAGAAAATATTTTAAGAAAATACTTTCTAGGCAGACGGATTCTGAGGCATGGAATTGGCAGACGGATTCTGAGGCATGGAATTCTGCAAGAAGGGATGAGAGGGATTCTGTGGAACAGGAGAGCAGGAGCGGAAAGAGAAAGGGGTGACAGGATTTGCGGCGGGCTGCGCGCGGCAGCAGGAGCCGGAAGCGTGATGAAATAACGGGATGTGCCGGGACAGGGTCTGTGAGAAGGAGGTGACGGGTACGGGAAGCAGAAACACGGAAAACAGCAATATGCAAAGCAGAAACGCGGAAAGTGGAAATACGGAAAGCAGAAACGCAGAAAACAGAAATGTAGAAAGCAAAAACGCAGAAAACAAAAACGCAGAAAACAAAAACACAGAAGGGAAGATCCTGGTGATCGGCAGCCTGAACGTGGATATGGTGATGGAGGTGGATCACTTTCCGGCGGCGGGAGAGACCATCATCTGCGCGGACATGGTTATGGTACCCGGCGGGAAAGGGGCGAACCAGGCGTGCGCGGCAGGGAAGCTGGGAGCGGACGTATCCATGCTGGGCGCGGTGGGGAACGATTCCTGCGCCAAACTGCAGTTTTCCAGCCTTAACGGCGCCGGGGTGGACACCTCCCATATCCTCGTCAAGAAGGATAAGCCAACGGGAACTGCGTTCATCACGGTCAGCCGGGACGGGGACAACAGTATTGTTGTGGTGTCCGGAGCCAACGCGGCACTGACTCCGCAGGATATCGACGGGAGCCTGGAACTTCTGGACAGCTGCGACATGGTGCTTCTGCAGATGGAGGTTCCGCTGGAAACGGTCTGCCATGCGGCAAGGCTGGCGAAAGCCAGAGGGAAGACGGTGATCCTGGATCCGGCCCCGGTGCCGGCGCATTTTCCGGAGGAATTATATGGGTCCGTGGATGTGATCAAGCCCAACCGGACGGAGGCGGCGATGCTGACCGGCACCGGCTGTGACAGTACGGAAGGGCTGCGGGGCGCCGCAAAGTGGCTGCATAGCAAGGGCGTCCGCGAGGTGCTGGTGACTCTGGGCGGCGACGGTGTCTATATCGATTCTGCCTCCTGCGGGGTCAGCCATATCCCGTCCATGAAGGTGAAAGTCCGGGATACGACGGCTGCCGGGGATACCTTCACGGGTGCGCTGGCCTGCGGGCTGGCACAGGGAAGGAACATCCGGGAAGCGGCGGAGTTCGCCGGTATCGTGTCCTCCATCGCGGTCACACGGAAGGGCGCGCAGACGTCGATGCCGACGCTGGAAGAGGTGAAGGCATATATGGGAAGTAAGCGCGCCGGACAGGCCCGGATGAGCGGGGATAGAGCGCCGGATGAGTGGAAAGGCGCGCAGACGTTGATGCCGGCGCCGGAGGAGATGAAAGCGTATATGGAACGTAAGCGCGCCTGACAGATCAGATAGTCGGAGCGCGCCGGATTGACGAACCAAACGAAAGAAAGCGGGGGATGCAACAGATATGAATAAAAAGACTGAGAGCGGCGGCATCAAGAAAGGCCTGCAGTCCGGCCTGCAGTACCTGAAACGGAATTGGGAACTTTATTCCATGCTGTCCATTATGGTGGTTGTGCTGCTTGTATTTAATTACTGGCCGATGACCGGTCTTCAGCTGGCCTTTAAGGACTGGCGGATTCCGTTTGGGAACCGTCCCGGCGGAATCTGGGGGAGCCCGTGGGCTACGGACGAGATGGGCAATCTGGATCTTCTGAAGCATTTCCGGACCCTGTTTACCGATCCGAAGGTTTACCCGACATTTTTCAATACGCTTCGGATTTCCTGTCTGCGTCTGCTGTGCGGCTTTCCGGCCCCGATTGTGCTGGCACTGTTCCTGAATGAGCTGACCAGCAACAGATTCCGGAAGGTAGTACAGAGTATTTCGTATCTGCCCCATTTCATCAGCTGGGTTATCATCGCCGGCATCCTCAAGGATCTGACCGCGTCAGACGGACTGATCCAGCATATATGCACAACGGTTCTGGGACATGAAGTCGCTTTTTTTGCAGACAGCAACGTGTTTATCGCGCTCCTGATCATTTCTGATATCTGGAAAGGGGTAGGCTGGGGAACCATTATCTATTTTGCGGCGCTGACCTCCATCGATCCCGAGCTCTATGAGGCAAGCATGGTGGACGGTTCCAACCGGTGGCAGAGGATGCGGTATATTACGCTGCCGGGGATTCTGCCGGCGGTCAGCATTAACCTGATTTTCTCGTTATCAGGAATTGTTTATGGAGGGTTTGACCAGATTTACAATCTGTACAATCCGCTTGTGTACGACAAGGCAGACATCTTAGAGACGTATCTGTTCCGGAACGGCATCATTGGAGGCGATTACTCACTGGGTACGGCGATGGGACTGTTCAATTCCGTCATTTCGTTTATCCTGGTGCTGGCGGCCAATAAGATTATCCAGAAGCTGGGAGGTGAAGGGATATGGTAAACTGGCTCCGAAAAAAGCGTAAAGAACTGTTGGGCAAAACTCCGGGTAATATTGTATTTAACGTGCTCCTGTACCTGGGCATGACGGTGTTTTCCCTGATCATGCTGTATCCGTTTCTCTACGTGGTCGTGGAGTCCCTAAAAAGTGTGATTCCTACGGATACGGGGATACCGAAATATTCCTACAGCCTGTCGGCCTATGCCTATGTCTTTACCGGCATCGACGGATTGATGTGGTCTTTTGTATGGAGTATTTTTATCTCCCTGGTGGCGGCACTCACGCACGTGTTTTGCGTCATGCTTTCGGCATACCCGCTGTCAAGGAAAAATCTGAAGGGACGGACGTTCTTTCTGATGTTTGTGGTGTTTACCATGCTGTTCAATGGCGGGATGATCCCGTTCTATCTGCTGATGCATGATATTCACCTGGTGAATAATCCGCTGATCTATATCCTGCCGGGGCTGGTATCCGGTTTTGATATCATCATTGCCAAGAACTTCCTTTCCGGGATCTCGGACAGCCTGGCGGAGTCGGCCCAGCTGGACGGTGCGGGCCATTATCAGATCTTTTTCTATATCTATCTGCCCTTGTCCGCGCCGATCATGGCGACGATCGGTCTGTGGAGTTTTGTGGGAAAATGGAACGACTGGATGACGGGTCTTCTCTACATGACGGACCGGCCCAATCTGATGCTCATCCAGACATTTCTCCGCAGGGTCCTGACGGCGGCATCGACCCAGAGCGGTGAAGTGGTGGATACCCAGATCCTCAGCATGTCGCGAAGTATCCGCATGGCGATCATTGTAGTAGGGATGCTCCCGGTCGTACTGATGTATCCGTTCGTCCAGAAACATTTTGTAAAGGGAGTTATGCTGGGATCCGTGAAAGGGTGAATAAAAGGATGGAACATGAGAAAAACAAGGAGCTGCTGCTGCTCGATACGGATATCGGCGATGATATTGACGACGCGCTTGCCCTGGCTCTGGCACTCGAACTGCCGCAGATAGAGCTGCTCGGCGTGACGACCGTATTCCGGGATACGGACAGGCGGGCGAGGATCGCGAAGAAACTGCTCTCCCTGTGGGGAGCGGATCTGCCGGTGTACGCCGGGATAAGAGGAGAAGAGGAAGGTTCCGGCATGGAGCAGATTCCGTGCCAGTACACACCGGATCTGGATGAGGAATGTTATGCGCCATTGAACAGAACCGCGGATGACGCGGGGGATGCGGCGGTGGATTTTATCATCCGCTCCGCGGACCGCTATCAAGGCCGTCTGACGATAGCGGCGATCGGCCCGCTTACCAATCTTGCGGCGGCGATCCGCAAGGCGCCGGATACGATGCGGAAGGTAAAACGGATCGTGGTGATGGGAGGCTGTTTCTGGCAGCAGAAACGGGAGTGGAATATCCTTTGCGATGCACCTGCTGCCAGAACCGTACTGGAGTTTGATGCGGAGATCGTATGCGTAGGCCTGGATGTCACCAGCCATACGCAGCTCAGTTTCCGGCAGTACCAGCAGATCCTCACATACGAGGGAGATCCGGGAAGGAACTATCTGTCCGGACTCGTTCAGCTCTGGAAAAACGCAAGGATGAACACGCCGGTTCTGCATGACCCGCTGACCGTGTATTATATCGCGCATCCGGAAGTGCTTCTGACAGAACAGGTGCTTGTGAAGGTAGAAACGGAGGGGGTGTATACAAAGGGAATGACCTGTAATCTGGATCTGCAGTATGACTATCTTCCGGAACCCCTGAAGGGGCGGCGGATCCTGGCGGCCAAAGCCGTCAGGGAGGCAGAATTCCTGAGGGAATTTATGCGGACGGTTTTTCCGGTGCGCTGACGATCCGGAAAAGAGCTTCAGAGAAGAATTAGAAAGGAGAATATTATTTATGAAAAAGAGATCATTGACAAAGAAGACAGGGTATGTCCTGGCGGCGGCCATGCTTGCCATGACTGTTCTGGCCGGATGCGGCTCCGGACAGACGCAGAACGAGAGCAGTGGAGCAGGTTCCTCCGCAGCCGGCGAAACGACGGCGGAACAGACAGAGGCGCCGGATCAATCCGAATCTTCTGAAACCGAAACCACGACGGCTCCGGCTGCGGAATCGCAGCAAAGTGAAGCCGGGGACAGACCGGAACTCAAGTTGTTTCTGAATAGTGGAAGCAAATATGAGGGAAGAGAGAAGGATTCCGTCTGGAAAGCCATGGAAGACGCGGCGAACGTCACGTTCAGTGTTACCGGCACGGAGAATAGTGAAGATTACTACACGACCCTTAGCCCCAGGCTGAATTCAGCTACCGATATTCCGGATTTATTCTTCTCTGTACCCGGGGAGACCGGAGGCGCCTATGCGACCTGGGCCAATGAGAGTAATGGGATCCTTTATGACTGGACGGAACTTCTGGCCGGACACGAGGAAGAATATCCATATCTTGCCAAGGTTTTCTCTTCGGATCAGTATAAGAATGTGATGTTCGAAGGGCGCCATACCCTGCTGCCGTACCCGTCCCAGGCGTGCGGGTGGAATATCTATTACCGCGGCGACTGGCTGGTCAAGATTGGATACTATGAGGAGAACGCCAGCGGCGAGAAAGTGCCGCGCGTACCGGTGACGATGGACGAGTTTGAAGATGTCATGATGAAGTTCTCGGATCCCCAGTACGAGTTAAATCCGCAGGATAAGACCTACGGTATGTCTCCTACGTCAGATGCATTTGTAAACCATCCGCTCTACCATGCGTTTGGTGTGCCGACGGATTACGACCTTGATGAAAATGATAAGGCGGAATATATGTACCTTACGGATGAATACAAAGAATATCTCGCCTGGTTCCGGAAATGTTATGACAACGGATGGATCGACCCGCAGTTCTACACGAACGATGCCTCCGGCTCCCGCAAGGCGTTTGAGGAGGGACGTTCAGGGATTCTGATAACCAATGGCGATGATCATGTCTTGACCACTGCGAAGCCGATGGAGGACGTGTGGGGCAAAGGAACCTGCGTGATCGGACCTCCTCCGGTCGGTACGGCGACTCTCGGCAAGGAGAATGCAGGGGGATGGAGCAACTGGGGAGGTATGTGGGGCGGTTTTTCTGTAACGCTGGCGTGCGAAGATACCGACGCGGTTCTGCGGCTGTACAACTACCTTTATTCCCCGGAAGGCGCCATGACCAGATACTATGGAATCGAAGGGACCCATTGGGACTGGAACGAGACGAAGACCGGCATCGTCGCCAATCTGGAGAACCGGGCCAAAGAACCGGAAGATACCTTCGAAAAAGCGGTTGATGCGGACGGACGGGAGGACCTGTACGGAGAATACATGATGAGCCGGAACCTGGCAGGAGGCAATATCGACTGGGATGTTTTTGATGAAACCGGAAATTTTGCGTTATTTACGGATTATACAACTATCAGTCCGGAATACGCCGATCTGATGCAGCAGGGGGCACAGTATTACAGTATGCTTGACACAAGCAGGCTGGTGAATTTCGGAGTGCTCTCCGAGAGTCTGCAGAAAAAATCCACACAGGTCACTGATATCTGCAACACATACAGCATTCAAGCAATGGTCGGACAGAAGAACCTGGATTCTGACTGGGATGCCATGAAAGCAGAATGCGAGACGACGGGAATTAATGAGATTTACGCGGCTTATGAAGAAGCGGCAAAACAATACGGCATTATTCAGTAACCATACCTGAGCCGTCCCGCGGCGTTTTGTTTCGGAAGTTGGTGAAGGGACAGAAGTAACTGCAGCAGAAGTAATTGCAGCGCAGCGCCGCGGGTGTTGCGCCGGCAGGAAAGGCCGCATGGTTCCGGATGGCTGCACCGGAGAGACGGAATGGAACCATGCGGCTTTTTGCAGCCTTATGAATGGGAGAGAGGGGAATCGATGAAGGGAAAGGGTTTGATGAAAAAGGCCGCCATGCTGCTGACGGTTCTTGCCGTTGCGGGAACCGGCGGATGCGGCGGGTCTGCCCCGGCGGGAGATGAGGGAACCTCAGCAGACCGGATAGAAGCAGAGAGCGTGGGAACCTCGGCAGACCGGATGGAAGCGGGGAGCGAAGGAACCTCGGCAGACCGGATAGAAGCGGGGAGCGTGGGAACCTCGGCAGGCCAGATGGAAGCGGGGAGCGAGGGAGCGGGAACCGCTCCGGCTGCGGGAGCTGGCCGGGAGGCCCCGGACGGCGAGAAGGATACCGCAGTGTCCGAAAACCCGGAAGGATCCCCTGTGGAAAGCGGCTATCTCTATGGGATGGATTTTATTGCTTATGAATGGGCATGCGAGGGAGTTGACTATGTCAAGGGATTCGAGCTGATGCACAACCTTGGTGTGAAGTCGATCCGCCACTGGATGCATGCGACGTGGTTCTTTGATGAGAATTTTAATGTAAAGCAGGATAATGTCGATCTGATGAAAGCTATCATCGCCGAGGCGCAGAACTATGATTTTCAGCTGATTGGCATGAGCCACCGCAATATCAACAAATTCGGGCCGGAGCATGAGAATGATAAGGTAGGACGGGACAGCAGTTCCTATCAGGAATGGCTGGAGAATTATGAGCGCGGCTGGTACGAGCTGGCAAAACTCTTCCCGGAGATTACGATATGGGAGATTGACAATGAGACGAATAACTCTGATTTTATGAAGAACGCGGAGGGAACGGGAGAATTCACACTGCAGGAAATGACGGACATTTCAACGGATATGTTTTATTATGGTTCGCGGGGGATCCACCGGGCGAATCCGGAAGCGGTTACGGTGATGGGGGGTTTTGTGACACGAAACGGACAGACTTTTCTGCGAGGCGTGTATGAGAATATAAAATCAGGTCTGTTTGGAGAGGGCAGCACGGATCCGGACGACTATTTCCAGGCCGTCGCCTGGCACCCTTACACGGATCTGTTCAATGAAGAACGGTTCGTGGAAGATAACCAGAAGCTGTACGATATTATCCTGGAGTATGAAAAAAAGGATAAGAAAGTATATTTTACCGAATTTGGCGGGTGGGACCATACGAAAGGGGAAGAACAGTCTGCGGAGTATGTGCGGGCCGCCTACAAGACGATCGAGGAGAAGCTGCCATTCGTGGAGTCGGCGCACTATTTCAGGGCTTTCAACCATATCTATGATAACCGTTCCCTGTATGGGCTGTTCCATGATCCGAACCCGGAGGCTCTTGATATGGTACGCGGCGCCGGAGAACGTGCGGTTCCGGGAAGCCCGAAGCTGTCCGCTTTTGCATATCAGGAGATTGCGGGCGGGGAAGGGAGCCTGGAGATTATGGAATCGGACCCGCAGTAGTCCATCCACGGAGGTGAATGATACGATGAAAAAGAAGAGTCCCGAAGAGAGAGGACAGGAATTTTTGGATTCCATGATCCGTGTTACCGGAGAATCCGTGAAAGGCGCGCACGATTCCAGTTTGGTGGTCACGGACAAGAAGGCTTATATCGTTTATATGGCCAATGACAGACAGCCGGGGGAGAACAGCAGATGGCCCTATATCTATACGGCGATGTCCATTGTGGATATCGCAAGTAACCGGCTCCTGGACAGCAGGGAGGTCGCGCATGGGGGTCAGCAGTTTGCTAACGTGCGGCTGAAAGAAGGAAGCTGCTTTGTCCCCCGTATCCTGCAGAAAGAAGAACGGACGCTCCGTATCTTTTTCGACAGCATGGACCCCGATAACAGGCCAACCGAAGTCTGGTACCGCGATTATGATCTGCAAAGCGGGAAGTTTGACGCGTCCATAGGCCGCGTCAACATGGAAACTCCCGAGGGAACGGTTCCGCTGTCTCCCCAGGCGTTCCATGAGCAGGCCAGGCGGCAGGGTTTCTCAAAACCGGTCAATAATGACGGCCCGTACCTTTTTGACATCGGCAAAGAGTTTGACGGCAAACTCTACGTGGCTGTGAACAATTTCGGCGGGAAACAAAACGCCTTGTGTGAGTTCAACGAGGACCTGACTTCGGTACGCGTGATCGGCAACATCAACGAACCGCTGAGCGAGGATCTCAGCGAGGCGGCGGTTGAGCGGATGCCGGACGGCAGGTGGGTCGCCATCCTGCGCAACGACGGGAACAACCTAAACTATCGCTTCGCTTACAGCGACGACGGCGTCTGCTGGACGGCAGCCGAGGAATCCCCTCTGGTTCAGAACGGCTCGAACTCGAAACCGGTTCTCCACTGCTTCGACGGCGTCTATTGCCTGGGATGGCAGGAGAAACCGTACCGGACGCGGTTTAATCTCGAGGTGTCCACGGACTTCGTTCACTGGAAGCGGGCGTATTCATTTCATGACGAAGACTTCAGTCTCCAGTACCCGTCCATGTACGCGTATGACGGCGAAGTTTACCTCTGCGCGACACACTGTTTTCCCGGCGAGGAACGCGAAAGGCGCGATTCCATTTATTTCGGGCACCTGAACTCCGTGTCCGGCCTGCGTGAACTGTGCAGGTAGAGTTTCTCTCCGTGAACTGTGCAGGTAAAGTTTTTTCCGCGGCGTGGTGGGGAATAATTTCTTTCCGCGGCGCGGGGA
>CAYYHX010000006.1:0-37580 GCA_964471835.1 uncultured Hungatella sp. | reverse complement strand
GACTAAAATCTACTTTGACCCGTTCAAAGTGGAAATAAACTTTTCACTTCAGCACCAAAAAAATCAAAATCAAAATATCCAAAATACCGCTTGCAACTTTTCCGGGAAAGTTGTAAAATACAAGAGATGCGTCTGTAGCTCAGTGGATAGAGCAGTGGCCTCCGGAGCCGCGTGCGTAGGTTCGATTCCTATCAGACGCAATTTTAAGTTATCTGAGCATTAGACGCAGAAACACTAAGACAACCAATACTATCTTATATAATCCAAAAACCTCTCTCCGTTTCTTCCCTATTTTACGGACGACCAATATCTTACTGAGGAAAAGTGTTCCATCGCCATCTGTGCCGCTGGCCGGGGAACAGCAACACAGAGATATTCATGACTGCATTCTTTTAATGAAAGATAAAATCATTTTCTGATCCTCTTCCGAAAGTTTCCTGCTCTCATTTACTATTTCAAACGGTATGACCTAATTCTAAACGCAATCAATGTTCGGAGATATTTTTTGCAGGCGGAGTTCTGTAATACAGCTTTTTATATAACCTGTAGTCATAGAAACACCCTCTTTCCCTATCATAAATGCCTGCTGTGGCAGAAGTTCACAAGTCTACCCCTGGCACTCCTGTACATTCAGCATTCCCTTATGAAGATGGTTATTCCTTCCGGGATCATACCGCAGAGACTTCCCCGAGGTATACAACGGACGTCAGCTTTGCTCCGACCGGAGTGAAACGGAAACCCACACGTTTCTTTTCCTCCACCTGTTTGCCGCATTTACCATGTATAGTTCCGTGTAGTTATCGGGCTTCGGCTTGTACAGTAGTCTTCCATCCCTATATCATAGCCTTATATACGATTTCTGTATGTCAGACCAGAAGTTTTGCTCGTGGGTTAGCAGCTTCCCCGCATCCGGCTTCCTTCAGAAGACTCTGCTCCCGCGAAACGAGGGCACTCCACCTCACGATGAACACCCTTGCTTCGGGCTTACCTCTTCCCACCACCGGGCGGATTCAGGACTTTCACCCGTTAGAAATGCGCACCGCCAGGCGCACTGTCAACGCAATGCGGGACCACCGCCGCTGACGGGGCCCCGCATACCTTACATACCTCACACCATCAGAACCACCAGGCCGGCTCAGCGGCGGCTCGTCCGGTGTTGGGGACAACTTCATCATTCACCTTCATTTTGGTCACGACGCCATTCTTATCCGTCGTATATATGACGCCATCCGTATCTCTCGCACCGGAAGCGCTTTTAACCACGCGGCCGGACTCATTCACCAGGTAAGGCTTGCCGTCAACTTCGATCGCTTCATAGTGAATCCCGTTATACGCGGTCTGCAGCTTGCCCATATAGTACAGACTGCCGTTGTAAACGCCTGTAAATCCCTTGCCTGCAGCATTGAAATAGAACGTAGAAACTTCGCCGTTGCTTTCTTCCACCTTAATCTTGCCCTTTTGAGCTGACCGGTCGTTCTCATCGAAATAATAGGACGTATACGTACCGTCGTTTTCCTTCACTCTCTGGAGCCCGTATACCGGATTCCCTCTTTCATTAAACAAAAATGTTTTGTTATTCAGCATCATGAGATCCTTTTCAGTCGCTTCGCCTGCAACGGGTCCCACCTTCGGCACGCCGCTCTTGGAGAAATAGTACCAGTCTACCGTATCCGCGTAATTACCGGACAAATCTTCCGGCGGCTCCGCCGTATACCATCCGGTGACACATGCCCCGCTGCTTCCGTAAAAGCGGTATCCGGCCATGCCTTCCTCCGGAGCATACGGAACCCATCCGGTCTGCATGATCCCCGTGCTGTCAAAACAGTAATACGTTCCGTTAATCCGCTTCTCCGTATATTCCGCGCCGTCTGTCGGCACGTATTTCTTCCCGCTGGAGTTGAAATAATACCATACCCTTCCGTCAGAACCATCAAACGAATCCGACCAGACATCCACGTCTTCCGGCGGATAAAGCCTCTGCCAGTTCGTCAGAGCCGCCCCGTCGTCGCCGCAGTAATACATATCCTCATCGACCCAGCCTGTCTCCATCACCCCGTCGGCATCAAAATGGTACCACTTGTCTTTGATCTTCATCCACTTATCCTTGACAATCTTCCCGCTGTCCTGAAAATAATACCAGTGAAGTTCATCGCTCTCCCCGTTAGGGGCGACGCTTAACTGCTGCCAGCCGTTTGTCACCATGATGCCGTTCGCGTCCACATAATACTCCCCGTCTACCCAGGTGTTCAGCGCCATCTGGCCATAATCGTCCAGATACCGCCACAGGTTATCCGCGCCGCGGCGCCACTCATTATAGACATAATCTCCGTTCGCGTCTATATAGACGTAGCAGCCGTTCTCCATCGCCCATCCGGCAGCCTGGGCAGTCGCCGCGGAACCGGCAGCAAGAGTCAGCGTCAATACGGCCGCCCATAATACCTTCTTACCCATATAGTTTCACTCCTTTACGAATCATCCATAAACCTGTAATTTATTTTAACAAGGGTTTTTCGTGAATTCAACATTTATATCTTTCAATTCTATTACAATTTCGAGTACAATTTCGTGTTTTTCAGGTTTTTACGACATTCCTTTAGGACACCGGTTCTTGACGCCGGGAGGCGCAATCTGTATAATGAGAAAAAATCCGTTCGCGAAAGGTTGGGAATGGCACATGTGGCTGGCTGACAGATGGGAGGATTTCGAGGTAATTGACTGTTCGAAGGGCGAGAAGCTGGAACGCTGGGGCCGCTATCTGCTGATCCGTCCGGATCCGCAGGTTCTATGGGATACCCCGCGTGCGCACCGCGGCTGGACGGACAGCAGCGGACATTATCACCGGAGCTCGAAGGGCGGCGGCCAGTGGGAACTCTCCGGTCTTCCCGAACAGTGGCCCATACGGTACGGGACACTGACATTCCATCTTAAACCATTCAGCTTCAAGCATACGGGACTCTTTCCGGAGCAGGCGGCCAACTGGGACTGGTTCGGAGAGCGGATCCGCGGGGCGGGGCGGCCGGTGCGCGTGCTGAACCTTTTCGCCTATACCGGAGGAGCGACCCTCGCGGCAGCCGCGGCGGGAGCATGTGTAACCCATGTGGACGCGTCTAAGGGCATGGTCGGATGGGCGAAGGAGAACGCGAGATCCAGCGGACTGGAACATGCGCCGGTCCGCTGGCTGGTGGACGACTGCATGAAGTTCGTGGAAAGGGAACTCCGCAGGGGGAACCGTTATGACGCGGTGATTATGGACCCGCCCTCTTACGGGCGGGGACCGAAAGGGGAGATCTGGAAGATTGAAGACGCGATCCATCCGCTGGTAAAGGAATGTGCGGAACTGTTAAGCGACCGGCCCCTGTTCTTCCTGATCAATTCCTATACGACCGGGCTGGCGCCGTCTGTACTCTCCTACCTGCTTTCGCTGGAGGTCAAGAAGAAATACGGCGGGCGCGTCGAAGCCGGGGAACTGGGACTTCCGGTCACGGAATCCGGGCTGGCACTGCCTTGCGGCGCTTCCGGCCGGTGGAGCCTGGAATAAACGAACGCTGCCGCAGCACGTCTCTCTGCTTTACTCCGGCCAGCACTGTCTGTGCCTCGTTCCGGTCAGCACCCTCTACGCTCCTTTCCGGTCAGCGCTCTTTATACTTCGTTTCGTCCAATACTTTCTACGCTCCGTTCCGGTCAGCACCCTCCACGCTCCTTTCCGACCGGCGCTCTTTGTGCTTCGTTTCAACCGACGCTTTCTGTGCTCCGCCCCGGTCAGTACTCTCCGCGCTCCGTTTCGTCCAATACTTTCTACGCTCCGTTCCGGCCAGCGCCCTCCGCACTCTGCCCCGGCCAGCTCTCTCTGCGCTTCGTTTCGTCCGATGCTTTTTGCGCTCCGCCCCGTCCAACGCGCAAAAATTACAGATTGTACGATTCTACGCCCGACACAAATGAACTACCCTGCAGCAGAGCTGCAGAGAATTAGACCCTGAGAGATTAAAAAAACAGCCGCCCCCCACAGACAGGAAGCGGCTTGTTTTTATACAACATCATTTTTCTGCATTATTATTTCTCTGCACTATTGTTTCTTCACTTTCCACACTCGATGCGCGCTATGTTCCCCGCGCCGCGATCCGATCACTCGATGATCTTAACAACCCTGCCGGAACCTACGGTACGCCCGCCCTCGCGGATAGCGAAGCGGAGTCCCTGCTCCATGGCTACGGGGTGGATCAGCTCCACGGTCATCTCGACGTTATCGCCGGGCATACACATCTCGGTGCCTTCCGGAAGCTCGCAGACGCCGGTCACATCGGTTGTCCGGAAGTAGAACTGCGGACGGTAGTTGTTGAAGAACGGCGTATGGCGGCCGCCCTCTTCCTTGGTCAGGACGTAAACCTGGGCGGTGAACTTGTGATGGCACTTCACGGAGCCGGGCTTCACAAGGCACTGGCCTCTCTCGATCTCATTCCTCTGGACACCGCGGAGCAGGACGCCGATGTTGTCGCCCGCACGGGCCTCGTCGAGCAGCTTGCGGAACATCTCGATGCCGGTTACGACCGTCGTGCGGGTCTCCTCGCTGATACCTACGATCTCGACGCTCTCATTCAGATGAAGGGTGCCGCGCTCCACACGACCGGTCGCGACGGTTCCGCGTCCGGTGATGGTGAATACATCCTCAACCGGCATCAGGAACGGCTTGTCTGTCTCACGGACGGGATCCGGAACCCAGCTGTCAACCGCGTCCATCAACTCCATGATCTTGTCGCCCCATACGCCGGAGCAGTCCTCAAGGGCCTTCAGGGCGGAACCCTGGATGATCGGCGTGTCGTCGCCCGGGAACTCATACTCGTTCAGCAGCTCGCGGATCTCCATGTCAACCAGCTCAAGGAGCTCCTCGTCGTCAACCATATCGCACTTGTTCATGAAAACAACGATATAGGGAACGCCTACCTGGCGGGCCAGAAGGATATGCTCCCTTGTCTGGGCCATAACGCCGTCGGTAGCGGCAACCACCAGGATCGCGCCGTCCATCTGCGCCGCGCCGGTGATCATGTTCTTCACGTAGTCCGCGTGTCCCGGGCAGTCCACATGGGCGTAATGCCTCTTCGCGGTCTCATACTCGACATGGGCGGTGGAGATGGTGATGCCGCGAGCCCTCTCCTCGGGTGCCTTGTCGATCTTATCGAACTCTACAAACTCGCCGGTGCCAAGTCTCTCGTGAAGCGTCTTGGTGATCGCAGCGGTCAGGGTGGTCTTGCCATGGTCTACGTGGCCGATGGTGCCGATGTTGCAATGCGGCTTGGTTCTCTCAAATTTTGCTTTTGCCATTTCTAAAGTCCTCCTTTATAACCCTTTCCGGGCTTTCCTTATCCGGCGCCGTCTGACGCCAATTCTGATGCAGGCTAAGCCCTATTATATGCTATATTATCCGCTTTTTCAAGCCTAATCTGAACAAAATAACGGTTAACTGCCCCTTTTCTCCGTGATGATCTTGTCCTGCACGGATCTTGGAACCTGCTCGTATTTCTCGAAAAACATCGAGAAATTCCCGCGTCCCTGGGTCTCGGAGCGGAGATCGGTGGAGTAGCCGAACATCTCCGCCAGCGGCACATACGCCTTAACCATCTTGCCGCCCGCGATGTCCTCCATGCCTTCGATCCGGCCGCGCCGGGAATTGATGTCCCCGATGACGTCGCCCATATATTCCTCCGGCATGGTCACTTCCACCTTCATGATCGGTTCCAGCAGCACGCATCCGGCCTTCTGCATGGCGTCCTTAAACGCCATGGATCCGGCGATGTGGAACGCCAGCTCGCTGGAGTCCACCTCATGATAGGAACCGTCGAATACGGTCGCATGGACACCCAGCACCGGGAACCCGCCCAGGATACCCGCCTGAGCCGCCTCCTCGATGCCCGCGCCGACCGCCGGGATATACTCCTTCGGGATCACGCCGCCGACGACCTCGGAATCGAATTTGAACGTCTCCTCCGCGTTGGCGTCCATGGGTTCGAACCGCACCTTGCAATGCCCGTACTGCCCGCGTCCGCCGGATTGCCTGACGTACTTGCTGTCCACTTCCACGGTCTTCGTAAATGTCTCCTTATAGGCGACCTGGGGCGCGCCTACATTGGCCTCCACATGGAACTCGCGCAGCAGACGGTCAACGATGATCTCCAGATGGAGCTCGCCCATGCCGGAGATAATGGTCTGGCCTGTCTCCGGATTGGTGGAGGTGCGGAACGTCGGATCCTCCTCCGCCAGCTTCGCCAGCGCTTCGCCCATCTTGCTCTGGCCGGCTTTGGTCTTCGGCTCGATGGCGATATCGATCACCGGCTCCGGGAATTCCATAGACTCCAGGATCACCGGGGCTTCCTCATCGCAGATGGTGTCGCCGGTGGTCGTAATCTTGAATCCCACGGCGGCGGCGATGTCCCCGGAATACACCTTCTGAAGTTCCTGCCGCTTGTTGGCGTGCATCTGAAGGATACGGCCGACGCGCTCTTTCTTGCCCTTCGTGGCGTTCAGCACATAAGAACCGGAGTCCATCGTGCCGGAATATACACGGAAGAACGCCAGTTTCCCGACAAACGGGTCTGTCATGATCTTGAAAGCCAGAGCAGCGAACGGTTCCTCGTCGGAGGAATGCCTCTCAACCTCGTTGCCGTCCAGATCCACGCCCTTAATAGCCGGAATATCGGTCGGCGCCGGCATATATTCCAGAACCGCGTCCAGCATCTTCTGCACGCCTTTGTTCCGGTACGCGGAACCGCAGCACACCGGAACCGCCGCGCTTTCGCAGGTTGCTTTCCGGAGAACCGCCTTCAGATCTTCTGTGGAAGGTTCCTCGCCCTCCAGGTACTGCATCATCAGATCGTCGTCCAGCTCGCAGATCTTCTCGATCATCTCGGTGCGGTATAGTTCCGCTTCTTCCTTCATGTCTTCGGGAATATCCACGACAGAGATGTCCTCGCCCTTATCATCATTATAAATGTAGGCTTTCATCTCAAACAGATCGATGATTCCCTTAAAATCATCCTCCTTGCCGACGGGCAGCTGTACGCAGATGGCATTCTTGCCGAGTCTGGTACGGATCTGCTCTACCGCTCCGTAGAAATTGGCGCCCATGATGTCCATTTTATTGATAAATGCCATACGGGGGACATGATAGGTGTCTGCCTGGCGCCATACGTTCTCGGACTGGGGTTCGACGCCGCCCTTCGCGCAGAAGACGCCTACGGCGCCGTCCAGCACGCGCAGGGAGCGCTCGACCTCGACGGTAAAATCGACATGTCCGGGAGTGTCGATAATATTAATGCGGTGTTCCAGGGCGCCGGGCTTCGGTTTCCCGTACTCCTGCAGCGTCCAGTGACAGGTCGTGGCGGCGGAAGTGATCGTGATACCCCTCTCCTGCTCCTGCTCCATCCAGTCCATGGTAGCCGTACCCTCGTGGGTGTCACCGATCTTGTAGTTGACCCCGGTATAGTACAAGATACGTTCTGTCAATGTCGTCTTACCCGCATCGATGTGGGCCATAATTCCGATATTCCTGGTCCGCTCTAACGGATATTCTCTTCCAGCCAATGCAATTCCTCCCAAACCATCAGAACCTGTAATGCGCGAAAGCCTTGTTCGCTTCTGCCATCTTATGCATATCTTCTTTTCTCTTCACAGAAGCGCCTGTATTGTTCGCGGCATCGATAATCTCGTTGGCCAGCCTCTCCTCCTGGGTCTTCTCGCCCCTCTTGCGGGAGAATGTCGTCAGCCAGCGGAGCGCCAGCGCCTGCCGTCTCTCCGGCTTCACCTCCAGCGGCACCTGATAGGTAGCGCCGCCGACACGCTTCGCCTTGACTTCCAGCACCGGCATGATATTATTCATCGCTTCCTCAAATACTTCGAGCGCGTCTTTGCCGGTCTTGGCAGCCACACGGTCGAAAGCATTGTAAACGATCTTCTGGGCGACGCCCTTCTTGCCGTCCAGCATGATGTTGTTGATCAGCTTGGTCACGACCTTATTGTTATAGATCGGATCAGCCAGCACATCTCTCTTCTGCGTATGTCCTTTACGTGGCACGTTACTTCCCTCCTTAACTAATACGTTAATTCATCGGTACTCACATCTCCCCGCACGCGGCACGTCTCTCACGGTCCGCCCTGCGCTGTGGCATAAAATGTGTCCATGCCCGGCCAGTATCTATCATTCCCTGCAACCAACAGGTACAATATCACAAATCCGGGATAACTAACACTTTATTGCTGTGGTACTCTTTCTTTGACGGAACTCCCGCTCCGTCACGGCCGGCTCCTGCCTTATTGCCTTCCGTTCTCTTCTGTCACGACAGGAATCTGCCTTTTCGTCTTTCGCTCTCTTCTGTCACAGCCGACGCCTGCTTCCTTCTTCGCTTTCAGTCCCCGCTGCGCTATGGCAGGCGCCTACTTCTTCGCCTTCGGCTTCTTCGCGCCGTACTTGGAGCGGGCCTGTCTGCGGTTGGCCACGCCGGCGGTATCGAGCGTCCCCCTGATGATATGGTAACGGGTACCGGGCAGATCCTTGACACGGCCTCCGCGGATCAGGACAACGCTGTGTTCCTGAAGGTTATGGCCCTCGCCGGGAATGTAGCTGGTAACCTCGATCCCGTTGGAAAGACGCACACGGGCGATCTTGCGCAGGGCGGAGTTCGGCTTCTTCGGCGTGGCGGTCTTAACGGACGTACACACGCCCCTCTTCTGCGGAGAAGAAAGATTCGTGGACTTCTTCTGCAGGGAGTTATAGCCCTTCTGCAGTGCCGGAGCCGTGGACTTCTTGACGGAAGTCTGTCTTCCCTTCCTTACTAACTGGTTAAATGTCGGCATTCGTTTCACCTCCTGTGATACTGTGTCTGTGGTTGCTGTTTGTCAGCTTTTGCGCATAAAAAAACAACATGTGTTTTTGCACGTTGTTTCATTATATCAGATTCCATTTAGAAGTCAAGGCTTTTTTTGCGGGTATGCCCGGTGTTCAGGACATACCCGCAGCGCGCTTGTACCGACCGGCTCCTACTTGGCATTCGCCGGAACCGTGACTTCCCACACATAATCCGTGCGGAACCTGCCCGGATCCCGGTCATAGGTGCCGTCGCCGTCATAGACGACCGCTCCGGACTCAAAGAGGAGCAGAAGCTGCGAGCCGTCGCCGTCGGCCTTGACGGTAACTCCTTCGGAGGCGGGCATCACCGTGCAGGAGAACGTCTGGCAGGTTCCTGCCTCCAGCATCCGGCATTCATATTCTGTTCCGTCCAGGGTCACGGATATCGATTTGGCCTGGGAAGGATCGTAGCTCAGAAGTTCGGAGTTATTGGTCCGTCCGTAGGAACGGCTCAGGACGATAGCGCCGTCTTTCGTCATAGTCATGCCCTGGATCCGGTTGGTAATGCCGTAGAATTGATCCGCGTCCGGCATGGCATACGGATGACCGTCGGCGGGCTCCATCCTCTCCGCGCCGGATTCGGACAGATCATAACCCAGAAGATACGCCCCGAAAGTCTCTCCGTCCGTCTCCGCCTTGACGGTTCCCAGGTCCTCCGGCGGAGCATAGGATGGCTTTGACGCCAGATAGAAATTGCCGATCCACAGGGTATGGTTGGAGTAATTCATGAAAGAGGGCTGGACCGGCACCTGGTAAAGCTGTTCTACGGTTACATCCTGATGGCCTTCCAGGGTCAGCCCCTCCAGGGGGATGGCAGCGATCCAGTATGTGGTCTTTCCGGAGCCGTCCTTTCCCTGGTCAGCGGAGACATAAAGGGTATCTTCGCTGACGGCCACGCCGCCCATATGGCTGGTGAATGGCGACCCGTCTGGCTCGTACATGGTATATTCAGCTATGAACTTGCCCGAAACGTCTAAAACGACGACGGCGGTGGGATTGCCCTTTTCTACAAAGGGATTGTCCTCCTCCCGCTTAAAATAGCCGGAGATATAGATGTTGCCGGAGCCCTCCTGCTGATCCATGCCCTGGGGAATCAGTTTTTCGCTAAGACCAGGCGTGATGGCGAAAGGTTCCGCTATCTCCATAAACGGGGAAAAAAAGGTCTCATATCTCTTCAGATTGGTGTCGGTGCAGACACCCAGCCTTTCTGTCTGGGTCATGTACATGCCGTTTTCTCCCGGCTGCCGCGGACCCTGCTCTTCCGAGCCGGAACCGGAAGCGGCACCGTCTTGCGCCGTGGTTTCCGCTGAGTCAGACCCGTTCTCAGCCTTCGTCTCTTCCACGGAACCGGATTCCTTCTCAGCCTGCGTCTCCTCGGCGGAGCCGGAAGCGCTCTCTTCCGTGGTGGATTCCTGCGAATCCCGAGCCGGCGTCTGCGTTTCCGTGGCTTCCCCGGAACCGGACCCGTTCTCAGCTTTCGTCTCCTCCGCGGAACCGGATTCCTTCTCGGCCTGCGTTTCCGTGGCTTCCGCAGAACCGGAAGTGCTCTCAGCCTGCGTGGTTTCTGCGGAACCGTTCCCGTCCGTAGATTCCGTCTGGGATCCGGAACCGCATCCCACGGTAAGAAGGATCATGGCAATAACCAGGAAACAGGCCAGCAGCTTTTTACTTTTCTTTTTACTTTTCATCTTATTTTTCATCTTATCCGTGATAAATCCTCCCTTCTTGAATTCACACCCCTACAGATCCCACAGCTCCTCTTTCGTGGTGGAGACCGCGTCGGCCCCGGCACGAAAAGCGTCCATGATGTCCTGCTTGTCAGACAGAAGCCCTCCGGCCACCAGGATAACCGGCGTAAACTCGCGGATCCGCTTCAGCACCTTCGGCAGCGCCGCCGGCATGATCTCCATAAAATCCGGCTCAAACGCCGCCAGCTGCTTTCTGGTGTTTTCAAAAGCAATCGAGTCGATTAGGAAAGCCCGCTGGCCGCCGATGAGTCCCAGCTCCATGGCATGCCGCACCAGCGACGGCTTGGTGCTGATGATCCCGTCCGCTTTCGTGTTCTCCTTGATAAAATCCACCGCCACTTCCTTCTGGCTCAGACCGGTGATCAGGTCCACATGGACGATAGCCAGCTTCCCCGACGCTTTCACCCGCTCCACAAGGCCGGTTATGCTGCACACCGTCCCGAAAAGGATGAACACGACGGAGGAGTCCGTCTTCAGCGCCCGTTCCAGGCCCTGCTCATCCTTGACCGCCGTGATGATCGGGGATGCCCCGAAAATATCCTCAAGTTTCATGATGTCCGGCTCCGCCGCCGTCACGGCCGCCCGATCCAGTCACGGAACACGCAGCCGATGTCATGGATCGTTTTCAGATAGATCGGCGCGATTTCCGCGTCCGTCCGGGAGGGCTCCACCTGGCGGAACGTCTCAAAATTCAGGGAACCGTCATAGCCGATGTCCCGCAGGGCCCCTATCACGTCCTTCCAGATGATGCTGCCGGTATAGGGAGCCAGATGTTCGTCCTGCACGCCGCGGTTGTCGTGCATGTGCAGGACCTTGATCCGTTTGCCCAGCTTGCGGATAAAGATGCCCTGGTTCTTCCCCAGCAGGTTCAGATGGCCCGTGTCAAGGCAGAAGCCGAAACATTCTTTCCCCGCCTTCTCATTCAGATGGTCAACGAACCAGACCGCCTCCTCCGGCACGGAACAGAACCCTTCCATAAGGATGCTGTTCCGGTATCTGGAAAAGAGGTTTTCCAGGCAGACCACCACGTCCGTCTCCTGAAGGACCGGAATCAGGCTCTCATAGAGATGGAGATTCATCTGGCGGACCGTCTCCGGCGTCTGGGTCTCGTCATCGACGATCAGGGAGATCCCGTGGATCACCAGATATTTTAATCCGATGCTTCCGCAGTAGCGGATGCACTGCTGATAGATGCCGATCGCGTAGTCGTTCAGTTCCGGGAACCCCTTCACATAGGGCGGGAACGGCGCGTGCGCCTGATAGGGAACCAGCCCGCACCCGCGGATGGCGGCCAGCTCCGCCGCGAAATGGGCCTGGATCTCCTCCAGGGAATCTTCGAAAATACAATGTTCCAGTTGTTTATTCTTGACTTTCCTGCTGTCCCATGACAGGTCAAGGTTCCAGTCCACTGCCTCGAACCCGGCGTCCCGGATCATCCGGTACCCCTTTTCCATGTCCCCGCGTCCCGGGACTACCCCGGCGCTTTGCACACTGATATACATATCACACTCTCCTCGTATCGTAACGTGACCGGATGCGCCCGTTCATCCGCCGCACCCGTCCATAAGGTCCGCGTAAGCCTTGCACACCAGCGGGAAATTCGTAATCACGCCCTCGCAGCCCCATTCGTACAGCTGCTCCAGTTCCGCCATGTCATTGACCGTCCAGACATTGATCCCGACGCCGTGGTCCCTGCAGTTTTCGATCACCGTCTCGTTCAGCGTCTTAAAAGCCGGATGATAGTACGCGAATCCGCAGCTTTCACAGAAATATCCGACATTGCCTATGCCGCTGCCGCCGGCCAGGAACCCGCAGGGAATCTCCGGGGCGATCTGCCTGGCTTTGGAAAGGGACACGGGATTGAAAGACGAGAAAAGAACTCTGTCCTCCAGGCCGTATTTCCTGACGATGTCAATGGTCTTCTTCTCGATCTCCTCATAATAGTAAACGCCTGTCTTGATCTCAATGTTGGTAAAAATATCCGTCTGAGACGCCCAGGCGCAGTATTCATCAAATGTAGGAACCGGCTCAAAATCTGCCACACGGGGAAACAGCTTCGCCGCGTTTAATTTTTTCAGTTCCTCTAAGGTGTAATCCTTGACCACGCCCGTGCCGTCGGTCGTGCGGTCCACTCGCTCGTCATGAAAGACCACTACCTCCCCGTCCTTTGTCAGCTGGACGTCCATTTCGATCCCGCCGCATCCGGTCTCCGCGGCCTTTTGGAACGACAGCATGGTATTTTCCGGGTATTTCCCGCTGTAACCTCTGTGAGCGAACACTCTCATGATATTACCTCCCATTCCGGCGGCAGGCGCGTCCGGTTTACGCCGTCCCGCCCGCCGCGCAATGAACTTCTAAGCCTACTTCATCGCCGCTTTGGAGTATCCGGTCAGCATGTATTTCTGGAAGATAAAGAACATGACGATGACCGGCAGGATCGCCATCACCGAACCCGCCATGATCTCATGGTTGTTCATCGTGGCCTGCCCGGCGAACGTACTCTTCAGCTGTGCCAGCCCAACGGTAAGCACGCGCCGCTTCTCGTTCTTGGCGATAATCTTCGGCCAGAAGTAGCTGTTCCAGCCGTTGGTGAACGTGACCAGCGTGGTGGTGAACAGGGTCGATTTGCACATAGGCACCAGAATCTTGGTGATGATCCCGACCCGGCCCAGGCCGTCTACCTTAGCCGCGTCAATGTAGCTGTCGTCGATGGACATAAAGGTCTGGCGCAGCATGAAGATATAGTAGGGGGAGACGCACTCCGGAAGGATCAGCCCAAGGAACGTATCGTTCAGGTGCCAGTTGGCACACATGACGTAAATGGGGATAAACGTAACCTGAAGGGGAATCATCAGGGCGCCCAGCACGATCATAAAGCACAGGTTCTGCCCCTTGAATTTGCCCTTGGAAAATCCGTAGGCCGCGAACACGCCGGTGACGATCTGGGAGATCAGGATCCCCGCCGTCATCACGATCGTGTTGTAATAATATTTTCCGAAGTTTGCCCGCGTGAATACGTTTACATAGTTCTCCAGGTGAATCTCATGCGGCCACAAAGTCGGCACCGGCAGAAGGATCTCTTCCTGGGATTTGACGGATGATATCACCATCCAGTATATCGGGAAAAGGATGATCAGGGTGACGATAATGGCCAGGGTATACTGCACGACGGCAACGACTTTTTTCTTTCTCTTTGCCGATCTCTGCCGTTCCAGGCGGCTTTCTGTTCTCGTTTCACTCATATCTGTCAGCCCTCCTTACGAATCATAGTGGACGCTGCCGCTCGATACCTTAAAGGTTGCGGCGGTAAATATCAGCAGCATGACAAAGAACACGATCGCGATCACCGACGCACGGTCCATCCTAAAGTCCACCATGGCGTACTGGTAGATCTTATACACAAGCACCTCGGTGGAGCGGTACGGCCCGCCGTTCGTCAGGATATCGACGGACTGGAACACCTTCATGGAAGAAAGGAAGGTGGTCACAAACAGGAACAGCGTCGTGGGCGACAGCATGGGGATGGTGATCTTCCAGAATCTCTGCCACGCGGTAGCGCCGTCCAGAGCCGCGGCCTCGTAGTAGTCCCTGGAGATGCTGAGCATATTGGACAGATAGATCATCATGCCGTAGCCGATGGCCCTCCATCCGGTCACCATCAGCACCGAGATCATGGCCGTACCCCGGTTTTCCAGCCAGGCGACGGGCTTCAAGCCGAATGATTTCAGAACATAGTTCAGGATACCGGTGTCCGTGTTCAGGATCCACAGGAAGATCACCGCCGCGGATGACATGGCCACATACTTGGGCATGAACACGATCGCGCGCATGATGGAGAAAGACCGGTTCAGACGGTTGAAGATCAGAGCGAGGATCATGCCCCCAACCATGGTGATGGCAAGCTCGCCGATGGTATATAAAACGGTAGCTCTCAATGAATTGAGCAGATACTTGGTCCCGGAGCCGTTGAACAGCCATTTCCAGTTCTTCAGCCCCACATAATTCCAGGTATCATTCAGCAGGTTCCAGTCGGTGAAGCTGATCTGCACCAGCTTACAGATCGGATAATAGGTAAAGACCGCTATGAGGATCAGCGCCGGCAGGACACAGACGAAATCCTTGATCGCGGACGTTGTCCTTGGATTCAACAATGGTTTTTTCTCCGCGTTCTCCACATTGTTCTCCTTTCTTGATCTCACGGCATCAATTCTTGTCATGGGGTAAGGCGAAACGGTCTCCGGCGCCCATGCCGGAGACCGTTTCGCAGTCTAAGTTCCTGTCAGTCTAAGGAATCCGCAAGAACCTCGTCAATCTCTTCCGCCATATCGGCGATCGTACTGTCAACATCCTGATCGTCAAACATGATCATAACCATGGCATTCTTCCAGATCGACACCAGCTGGTTCCAGCCGGGATGCTGGATCCTCGGTTTGATCAGATCCAGATTGTCGAAAATGCACTGGAACGCCGGCTTCTCAGCCAGGAAGGCTTCGCCTTCTTCCGTCGTCAGGACGGACTTTCTGGTCGGCATATAACCGGTCTCCGACGCCCACTTCATGTTCACATCCTTGCCGCACAGATACATCAGGAACTGCCATGCCGCGTTCTTGGTGGCCTGGTCGTTCTTGGCCGGGATCAGCAGCATGCTGCCGCCGACTTCCTGATCCTTGCTGCCGTTATAAGCGGGGAGCCATGCCATGCCAACCTCAAAGTCGCACAGATCCACATAAGTATCGTATAAGGAGCTGGTATGGGAAACCGCGAAGGACTTCCCGTCGATGAAGCTCTGCCTCATGTTGGAGGAGGCGTCGCTGCCGTTCGGCCAGTCGATCCATCCCTTATCAAACCAATCCTTGAACTGATGGGCCAGCTCCAGCGCGGCATCGCCGCCCAGATCGGTCGTCACCTGATCATCGTTGATGATATTCACGCCGCGGTTCCTGTAAATCGTCTCAAAGTAGAACTGATCCCAGCCGGGGACGCTCAGCCCGATACGGCCGTTGGCGGAAGCTTTCTCCAGGAACGCGTCCATATCGCTCCACTCCGCAGGAACCTCGATGCCTTCCGCATCCGCCAGATCCTTATTATAATAGATCACCTGGGTGGAGATCAGGAAGGGAAGCGTCACCTGCTTGCCCTCATACTGGGACGCCTGAATCATGCCGTCCGCGAAGTCGTTCAGGTCGTAGCCGGTTGCCGCCGCGTAGGGAGCCAGATCTTCGCACAGCCCGCTCGCGCCATACTCCGCCACATAGGGCGTATTGGTAACCGTCAGGGCCGGAAGCCCCGTCCCGGCCGCGTTGGCCGCTACCAGAGCCTCATTCACATCCGAGTAGTTCCCGATGTAGACAGGCTCTACGGTGATCAGGTCCTGGGAGCTGTTGAAGCCGTCCACAACATCCTGTACCGTCTGGCTGTACTGATCCTCCAGCGCGTGCCACCACTGGATGGTGATGGGTTCCGTCACCTCATACATCGAAGCATCCACCGACGCGGCCGCCGCTGTGGTGGTCTCCTCCGCTTTCGTCTCCTCGGCAGTCGTTTCAGCCGCCGCCGTCGTCGTTTCAGCTGCTGCAGTAGTCGTTTCAGCTGCTGCGGCCGTTGTCCCGGCAGCCGCGGTCGTCTCCTGAGAACCTCCTCCCGTCGATCCGCCGCCGCCGCAGCCCGCCAGCAGGCCGACCGTCAGGGCGACGCTCAAAAGAACCGCTAAACTTTTTTTCATTGTACGTACCTCCATTCATAAAAAGATGTGAAAAGGTTAATAAGTGACCGGCGGGAGAATACCACTGTTGAATTTTGTTAAAAAAATATACAGCCGCTGGGTAATCTGCTCCCTGATTTTTCAACAATCTTTCTTTCTCCTGCCCTTTGCAAAACACGCAACTACCAACTTCCCTCCCATAATAGCACAGCTTATCGCGTTTTGTCAATCATTTTTTGGGGTATTTTTAACATCTTCAGCATTGACGTCCGATAAAACTTTTTGAATATTGCCGAAAGAAAAGCTTGATTTTTTTGTTGAAAAATGTTAAAATTTCTGCAGGAACGCGCGGAAGGCCGATTTTATATTTCAGGAGGAGATTTTATGAAGAAACCCACGATCAAAGACGTCGCCGCCAGCGCGGGAGTATCGCCGGCATGCGTATCGATGATCCTCACCGGGAAGAATCTGCAGCGTTTCTCCAAGCAGACGATCCAGAATGTGTACCAGGCGACCCGTGAGCTGGGATACCTGCCGAAAAAGAACCGCAGCAAAAGCGTGAAGAATACCATCCTTATCATCTGTCCTTCACTGATGAACCCTTACTACACCACCCTGATCCAGAGCATGGAGCAGGAGGCGCGGGTGCGCGGTTTCCTGACGCTGGTGTTCACCACCTACTGGAGCAAAAACGCCGAGCGCGATATTCTGGAGCTCTCGGCCAGGTCCACCGTAGCCGGCGTCATCTTCGCGATGATCCCCCAGCAGCCGCATCTGGCGGAAGAGATCAGCAAGATGGTTCCCATGGTGACCGTAGGCGACAGGGCTTACAGCGTGAACATCGATACCGTCGATGTCAATAATTACGCGGCGGGGCGCATGATTGCCGCGCACCTGATCGGTCTGGGGCATAATCACATCGCGTATGTATCGACCACGCTGAACAGCGAACATTCCTCCCGCATCAGCCGGTACAGCGGCATGAAGGAAGAATACGCCGAGACCTGCCCCGACGGCAGCATCTCTGTTTTCAGCCAGGATATATCCCCCAACAGGGAACTGTACACGATCGCCGTTGAACATGAGATCGGCTATGAAATGACGAAGAAATGCCTGAAGGAGAAGCCGGAAGTCACCGCCATCGTCGCCGTCAACGACATGGTAGCCTACGGAGCCAGGCAGGCGCTGCTGGAGGCGGGGAAACGCATCCCGGAAGATATCAGCCTCTGCGGATTCGATAACATTTTCCCGTCCCGCTTTGAAGGCATCGACCTGACTACCGTCGAACACGCCATCGTAGGACGCGGCCGCAGCAGCGTCCGGCTCCTGGCGGAGAAGATCCAGACCAGGGAAGATACGTCCCACGGCAAAGCCATCACGCGCATGGAATATCAGGGCGAACTGGTCGTCGGCAGCACCACCGGACAGGCACCCGCGGACGGCGCCTTCAGTTATCCTGGTAACGGGCAAACACAGAGCGGAACAGATAGGAGCTGAAAAAGGCCGCCAGTGCCATAAAGACAGGAAACAGTACCGTAATGTACCAGCTCAGCACGCCGAAGACGACGAAGATCACCAGCACCGTCACGGACACATAGAGATTTCCCATCGCCATGATGAAACTGTTGGCGATGATCTTCCGCACCGTCATATGGAAACGGGACAGCATGGGGAAAATGTACAGGACGGTCAGCACATAGACGAGCGCCAGGCAGAACAGCACGCCCAGGCACAGGGTACGGACGGGCCAGGCCACGGTGATGTTCAGGCAGGCCCACAGATCCACAGCCAGAAAAACGCCCGCCGCCAGGATGATCACCCACAGGATCGTCGCCTGCCGGAAGTTCGCGCGGAATGCTCTCCAGAAACTCTGCCATACATAGCCTTCCTCATTGTCCGCCTGCTTCAGGGTAAACTGGAACAGGGAGGTGGTGGCGGCTCCCATGGTGATCACGGGCAGGGAGAACAAGAACCACAGGATCCCCAGGAGAAAGACATCCGTTATCTTTTCCATGAAACTCCAGAACTTATTTTCCGGATTGAAAATGCCGTTCAGGTTCAAAAGGCACGCTCCTTTCGGGTAAAGGGTGAAATGACATGAAGCTGTTCCAAAATCTCAAAAGAAACCTCGCGGAGGACCGGGCGAAACTGCGGACGCTGCCTTTCCGGCAGAAGATCCGTTTCATCCTGGATTACTACAAAGGTTATATTTTCATCTTTCTCTGCCTGTGCCTGCTGGGCTACTACCTGGGGGACCTGTGGATGCAGACCCGCAGGGATACGGTGCTGGAGGGATTCTTCTCCAACGACGACGAGAATCTGTTCCCTGCCGGTAAGATCGCCGATGATTTTTCCGCCTGGGTCGGGCTGGAAAAGGGCCAGCAGGTCATTTTCGATGACAGCCTCTATGTGATCGAGGAATCATCCGCCGACTACAACGTCGCCAGCCAGGGCAAGATCATGGCCTACGTCTCCGCACGGGAGCTGGATTTCCTGGTCACGACGGGCGATCTGGTCAAGACCTACGCCCCCAGTTTTCCGGTCCAGGACCTGGAAGAATTTCTCCCCGCGGACCTGCTGTCTCTTTTCAGGGACAGGCTCCTCTACGCCGCCGACGGGAACGGGCAGAGGAAAGCCTGCGGCCTCAGCATGGAGGGCTCCCGCTTCACGAAAGGGTCCGAAGCCCAGAAGGAAGCCCCCCACTATCTCATGGTCTTTTCCTACACGGAGCATAAAGATATGCTGCTCCGCTTCCTGCGGTACGCGTTCGAGCTGGAATGAACCGCCCCGCCGTCCGGCTTTATCCGGGATCCGGCCGGATCCTCCGGCTCCGGGGACGCGGGCGGCCGCTCACAGTACCGTCTCCAGCAGTTCTTTCATCTCGCCCAGAGAGAGATAGACGCCGTCCGGCTTTATCCGGGATCCGGCCAGATCCTCCGGCCGCGTCTCGCCGGACAGCACCAGAAACCCCTTGGCGCCGTGGCTGACGCCGGAGGCCACATCCGTATAGAGCCGGTCCCCCACGAACGCCATCTCCTCCAGTTTCACGCCTGTCCGCAGCCGGATCATATCCACCGTTTCCTGAAACGGCTTGCCCAGATACTTGGGTTCCACGCCCGTGGAGAGGGAGATCGCCGCGCAGAAGGAGCCGCAGTCCGGGATGAACCCCGATTCCGTCGGACAGTTGATATCCAGGTGGGTAGCCAGAAACAGCGACCCCTCCCGGATGAACGTACACGCGTGTTCCAGTTTCGCATAAGTCAGCGTCGTGTCAAATCCGACCACCACGATATCCGGCCGCGCGCCGCCTTCCTCCCAGAGAGGGATTCCCGCCCCGCGGAAACATTGCTCCAGAGCCGGGGTCCCTACCAGATAGACCGTCCGGCCCGGGTAGCGGTCCTGCAGATAGGCGATCGTCACGTCCCCGGAGGTCATGATCTGCTCCCTGGTGATCTGGCAGTCCATGCGAGCCAGCCGCTCCATATACACCTCCGGGGAACGAGATGAGTTATTGGTAAAAAACAGGATTTTCCGTCCTTTTTCCTGCACGTACCGGACGAACTCCAGGGCGCCGTCCAGGCGGCGGTCCCCCAGATAAAAAGTTCCGTCCATGTCCAGGATAAACAGCCGCACGCCTGCCAGCAGGGCCGCCCTCTCACGGTCCCCGGCGCCGGGCGCAGGTTTCTCATAACCGTCGGACCCGTCTCCGCCGCGTGCCGCAAAGTCTTTCGATGCGTTCATTCTCCCACCATCCTGTCCGCGGGCGCGGCGCTTAAGCCCTCGCCACGCTCTTGGTCGCTATGACGTCCACACCGGTTCCCGCGCAGTCCGGAATCAGCACCTGTCCCATCACCACCGGCGCCTGCACCCTGGCCGCCCGGATCTCCTTCATAATATCGAAGATCTTTGACTTGGGAATGTCACTCTTGGTCTTTACGGAGACCATGGCAATGTCGCCTCCGTCCACCCGGATGCTGGATGTCACGATCCTGGTAGGGCTTAAAACTTCCTTTTTGGCGTAATCCGCGCCTCTCGGACAGGTATTCCCCGTCACCTTGATATCTTCACCGTCGATGTCTACGGTCAAAGGGCAGCCCATCGGGCAGCCGATACAGATCAGGTTCCTTGTCTCCATCATTCCACCTCCGTGCATATCTTGATCCGGCTGATGTCCGGGCAGCCGGCGAAACTGCTCTTCTTCAGGATCACCTGCTCCATCTCCCCGGGAGCCAGAACTTTCTTCTTCTTTCTGGAAATCAGCTTATCGTCATAATAAATGGCGATATAGCGGTTCTTATAGACGTCCGCCACGCGGAAACGGACGGTGACGGCGTCTTCCATGGTATCCACATTGAGTTTCTGGGGAACGGTATAGCGGACGCCGTTCTCCGCCAGCAGCGGCACCAGATGGGCTTTCTCCGCCTCTTTGCCCCGCTGCACATAAGCCGCCGCGTTCTGGCCGGCAAGCGCCGCCTCCTGGGACACGAAATCTACCAGATCATGAACGTGAAGGACATTCCCGCAGGCGAAAACGCCTTCCACATCCGTCTCCAGGCGGTCGTCCACATTGGGTCCGGAAGTGACCCGGTTCATGGACACGCCCGCGCCCTTGGACAGCTCGTTCTCCGGAATCAGGCCGACGCTCAGCAGCAGGGTATCGCAGGAGTAATATTCCTCCGTGCCGGGAATCGGGCTGCGGTCCGGCCCCACCTCCGCGATGGTGATCCCGGTCACGCGCTCCTTGCCGTGGATCTCGGTCACCGTATGGCTCAGCTTCAGCGGGATCCCGTAGTCGTCCAGGCACTGGACGATATTCCGCTTCAGGCCGCCGGAATAGGGCATCAGCTCGGCCACTACCTTTACTTTGGCGCCCGCCAGGGTCATACGCCGGGCCATGATCAGGCCGATATCGCCGGAACCCAGGATCACGACTTCCTTTCCCACCTGGTAGCCCTCGATGTTCATCAGCCGCTGGGCCGTTCCCGCGGAATAGATTCCCGCCGGGCGGTAGCCGGGCGTATTGAGGGAACCTCTGGGGCGCTCCCGGCATCCCATGGCCAGGATCACCGCCCCGGCCTGAATCGTCACAAGCCCTTCTTCCTTATTGATATAGGTTACTTCCCGCGCCGGGCTGATATCGGCGACAATGGTATTCAGTTTATAGGGGATCTTCTCCTCTTCCACCATTTCGATATAGCGGGCGGCGTATTCGGGACCCGTCAGTTCTTCTTTGAACGTGTGGAGGCCGAACCCGTTGTGAATGCACTGGTTCAGAATACCGCCCAGCACTCTGTCGCGCTCCAGGATCAGGATGTCCTGAACTCCGGCTTTCCTCGCCGCGGCCGCCGCGGCCAGTCCGGCAGGACCTCCGCCGATGATTACGATGTCATGATGTGTCATCCTTTTATCCTCCTCCTATAGTTTTCCGACCAGCATCTCGGAACCCGGCTGGTTCTTGCATATCTTCTCCATGGGGATACCGGTCTCCCGGGACAGGATCTCCATCGTCCTGGGCGTGCAGAACCCGGCCTGGCAGCGTCCCATGCCCTGGCGCACCCGCCTCTTGATGCCGTCCAGGGACCTGGCGCCCAGCGTGCGGCGGATGCTGTCCACGATCTCGCCTTCGCTGACATTCTCGCAGCGGCATACGATGGTGCCGTAGTCCGGGCGCTCCCGGATCAGGGCGGCGCGGGCTTCTTTCTCCATGGCCGCCACATGGGGGATCCCCTTCCTCTTGGCGATAAAGTTCTCTTTCTTTTCGGCTCCCGCCTCCGCGGCCACCATCCCGGCGATATAGACGCCGATGGCCGGCGCGCTGGAGAGGCCCGGAGACTCGATGCCCGCGGCGTCGAAGAATCCCGGCGCGTCCTCAGGCTGTCCGAGGATGAACTCATGGCCGGCCTCATGCGCCCGCAGGCCCGAGAAGGAAGTGATCACCTGCCGGTAGGGAATGTCCTTCACGCCCCGGGCGGATTTGCTGATCACCTCCGCCAGCTCCGCCGCCGTGGTATAGGTTCCCTCTTTGTCGTCGATATCGGTGGCCGTCGGCCCCAGGAGCAGGTTCCCGTGAATGGTAGGCGTGACCAGGATACCCTTGCCGTACTTGCCCGGAAGCTGGAAGATGGTCTTGTCCACATGATGACCGGCCTCCTGATCCAGCAGGCAGTAGTCGCCTTTTCTGGGAACGATGGAGATCTTCTTCGCGCTTACCATATTGTGGAATTCATCCGCGTAAACGCCGGCGGCGTTCACGACAAATCTGGCGGTCACGGGGTCCTGGCCCTCGATCATAAGCTCATATCCCCCGTCCGTCTTCTTCACATCCGTGACTTTGGAAAGAAAACGGAATTCCACCCCGTTGTCACAGGCGTTCTCGGCCAGGGCGATGGTCAGCCCGAAGGGGCAGACGATGCCGCCTGTCGGCGCGTACAGGGCCGCCACTACTTCATCGGTGAGATTCGGCTCCATAGCCCTTGCCTCGTCGCCGGTGATGATCCGAAGCTCCGGGACGCCGTTCGCCACACCCCGGTCGTAGAGCGCCCGCAGATTCGGCATATCCTCCTCCGAGAAGCACAGCACCAGGGAACCGTTCCTGCGGAACGGAAAATCCAGGTCCTCGGCAAGCCGGCCCATGAGCCGGTTGCCTTCCACATTCATCTTCGCCATCATGGAACCCGCCGCGGCGTCATACCCCGCGTGGACGATGGCGCTGTTGGCCTTGGACGTCCCGGAACATACATCCTCGGTCTTCTCGATCAGGCAGGTCTTCAGCTGATACCGGGACAGTTCCCGGGCGATGGCGCAGCCTGTCACGCCGCCGCCGATGATCACCACATCATACTGTAATCCAATCATAGTGTCTCTCCTTTTTATTTTTGCTGTTTCAGAATAAAACAATCCAGCCTTACAGCACTTCCACATAGCGGACGCAGTCCATGACGCGGATATCCTCCACGATCGTCGCCCGCTCCTGCCGGTTCGGCACCTCGATGCTCATGATGGCATTGGGTCCCTCGCCCTTTAAGTGGCTTTTGCCCAGCTGAAGGCTGCTGACCTTCACTTCCCGGGTACGGAGGGAATCCATAAAGACCGTCACGCTTTTATTGGTAGGAAATTCTATATACAGATTGATCACGCTCGTATGCGCCAAAAGCCACGCGTCCAGCCTTGTCAGCAGGCTGAGGGTGATCTCCACCAGCACCAGGGCGATCACCGCGCCCTCCACATAGCCGATCCCCACCGCCAGACCCAGGCACGCGCAGGTCCACAGGCCGGCCGCGGTCGTCAGCCCCCGGATCTGGTTCTTGCCGGTGACGATGATGGTACCCACGCCCAGGAAACCGACGCCGCTGATCACCTGCGCGCCCATCCGGGACAGATCCATACTCCCCGGGTCAAAATGAACATACATATACTGAGCCGTCATCATCACCAGGGCGGAACCCATGCACACCAGCGCGTGGGTCCTGACCCCGGCGCTCCGCCGCTTCAAGCCCCGGTCAATCCCGATAACCGTCCCGATGAACATCGCCAGAAAAAGGCGCAGCATCATTCCCCATACCGACCATCCTTCTACGATGGATAAAATCTTCTGCAGCATGCAACCCCTCCTATCCTGTCAATCCTGGCGGCTCCACGCCTGCGCGCATCTGACAGCCCTTTTCCAGCCGTTCAGAAGGCCGGCGCGCTCCTCTTCCCCGATATGGCTGCTGAACCGGCGCCCGGTCTGCCAGTTCCGGACGATGTCGTCCCTGTCCTTCCAGTATCCCACCGCGAGGCCGGCCAGGTAGGCAGCTCCCAGGGCCGTCGTTTCGATGCACTGCGGCCGGTCGATCTTCACGCCTAAGATGTCCGCCTGGAACTGCATCAGGAAATTATTGGCGCTGGCCCCGCCGTCCACCTTGAGCTCCGTCAGGGCGGTGCCGGAATCCTTCTGCATGGCATCCAGCAGATCACTGACCTGATAGGCCAGGGATTCCACCGTGGCGCGGACCAGATGGTCCCTGCCCACGCCCCGGGTCAGCCCCACGATGGTGCCTCTGGCATACGGGTCCCAGTAGGGCGCGCCCAGGCCCGCGAAAGCGGGAACGACATAAACCCCGGCGGTATCGCTCACCCGCAGGCAGCATTCTTCGGACTCCGCCGCGTTCTTCAGCAGCTTCATCTCGTCCCTCAGCCACTGGATAGCGGCCCCGGCCACGAAAACGCTGCCTTCCAGCGCGTATTCGACCTTGTCGCCGACGCTGGCCGCGATAGTCGTCAGGAGGCCATTCGCCGACTCGACCGCCTGACCGCCGGTGTTCATCAGGAGGAAGCATCCGGTGCCGTAGGTGTTCTTCACCTGGCCCGGATGGAAACAGCACTGGCCGAACAGAGCCGACTGCTGGTCCCCCGCGGCCCCGGTGATGGGGATCTGCCCGCCCAGAATGCTTCCTTCCACATAACCGAAGACACAGCTGGACGGCTTTACCTCCGGCAGCATGGACGGCGGGATCTTAAAGTAATCCAGGATCTCCCGGTCCCACTGCAGCCTGCGGATATCATACAGCATGGTCCGGGACGCGTTGGTATAATCGGTCACATGAACCTTGCCGCCGGTCAGGTTCCAGATCAGCCACGTGTCCACCGTGCCGAAGATCAGATCCCCGGCCTCGGCCCTCTCCCTGGCGCCATCCACATGATCCAGGATCCAGGCGATCTTGCTCCCGGAGAAATACGCGTCCGGAACCAGACCGGTCTTCTTCCGGACCGCCTCCTCCAATCCGTCCTCCTTAAGCTGTCCGATCCTGTCCGCGGTCCTGCGGCACTGCCATACGATGGCGTTATAAACAGGCTTCCCGGTATGCCGGTCCCAGACAATGGTCGTCTCCCGCTGGTTGGTAATTCCGACCGCCTCGATGTCGCCCGCCGAGGCGTTTACCCTGGCGGCGGCGTCCTGCATGACCTTCTTCTGGGAAAACCAAATCTCCTGCGGGTCGTGTTCCACCCACCCGGGCCGCGGATAAATCTGGGTAAACTCCTGCTGGGCCGCGCTGATGATATTGCCGGCCCGGTCGAAGAGAATGCACCGGGAGCTGGTGGTACCCTGATCCAGCGCCATAACATACTTTCCCATAGCGTTACCTCCTTCCTTCTACTTCCTGTTCAACAAAAAGAGCAAGGCAAAACACGGACCAGCCGTCTCCGCCCTGCTCTCTTCTTCTCTACAGGTTTCCTGACTGCTAACATCATAGCACATTCAGTGGATTTTTACAAGTTAAATTTTCAAGCCTTCAAGCCGGCACTTCCGGCCGCTCCCCGGTGAAAGCCGTCTCCCGGGTCCGCGGCCGACGCGTCCGTTCTGCCTCTTCTATCGTTGTCTATGCGGCTCATCGCCGCCCTCAGTCTCCGCTGTTTTCTCGCTCCATACATCATAGCGGGAAACGCGAATCGTGCTGCGCTTCCTGCGTAGCAGACTTCGGGACCGCCTACGTCCTTCCGTCATCACACGGTGCTTCCGAATATCCCGTCGCTGCCTGCCTCTGTAGTCTCATACCTATCCAGAATCACACGCTGAATCATATCCCGGGTTTCGGAATTGATCGGATGTGCGATATCGCGGTACTCGCCCTCGGCCGTCTTGCGGCTGGGCATCGCGATGAAGAGTCCCCGCTCCCCTTCGATAACCTTGATGTCGTGAACGACAAATTCGTTATCAAGGGTTATGGAAACAATCGCTTTCATCTTACCTTCCTTGTCGATTTTCCTGACCCTTACGTCTGTGATCTGCATACTGTACTCCTCTCTGTCTTCCTCTGATTTCCCGCCTGCGCATAGTACGGCACGGGTGGGGCGAAGCAAGGCGTACGCCCCGATTCCATCAACTCACAGCGAGTACCGGGCATTCTGCTCGACGACGATCTTGATATCGCCGGGCGAACCGGTGTACGTCGTGCCAGCCCGTATCGTGTCACGGCTTTCTACGATACAGTTCTCAATTACGGAGTTGTCGCCTATATATACATCATTGAGAATGATGGAATTCTTAATCACGCAGTTATTACCGATGTACGCCTGCCGGAACAGAACCGAGTTCTCCACAACGCCATTGATAATACTGCCGCTGGATACCAGGCTGTTCTTCACCGCCGCGCCCGGATTGTACTTGGCCGGCGGCAGGTCCCCCGCCCTGGAATAGATCTCCGGATACTCGCGGAAGAAATAATTCCTCACTTCCGGCTTCAGGAAATCCATGTTTGTTCGATAATAGGACTCTACGGACGCGATGTTGCTCCAGTAGGTATCCAGCTCATACGCATAGATCCGCTTCGCGTTCTTATAGCGGACCAGGATATCCTTGACGAAATCAAAGCGGTCCTCCTGCGCGGCCCGCTCGATCAGCTCGATCAGCTGGCGCCGCCGGATCACATAGATTCCGCAGGAAATGGTATTGGAATCGGCTATCGCCGGTTTCTCCTGGAAGTCGAGGATCCGCCCGTCGTCCGCCACCCTCACGACGCCGAAGCGGGTTACATCCTCGCCGGCCGGCATCTTCTTGCAGACAATCGTGATGTCCGCGTTCTTCTCTACATGGTACTCCAGCACCTTGTTGTAGTCCAGTTTATAAATGCCGTCGCCCGCCGCCATGACCACATAGGGCTCGTGGCTGCCCTTCAGGAAATCCAGGTTCTGGTACAGCGCGTCCGCCGTCCCCCGGTACCAGTCGCTGTGTTCCGTGGTGATGGTCGGCGTAAACAGATACAAACCGCCCTGCTTGCGCCCGAAATCCCACCATTTGGAGGAATTCAGGTGCTCGTTCAGCGACCGGGAATTAAACTGCGTAAACACCGCCACCTTGGCAATATGGGAATTCGACATATTGCTCAGCGCAAAATCAATACTTCGGTAGCTGCCGGCGACAGGCATAGCCGCGATGGCCCGCTTATTGGACAGCTCCCGCATCCGCCTGTTGTTGCCGCCTGCCAGTACGACACCGATTGCCCTCATCGCAGACCACCTGCCTTTAAGATGGATTCGCCGCTTCGCAGCTCGCCGCCCGGATAATCCTCCGGCACTGTCTCCCCCGAGACGGCCGTGTTGCGGCCGATTGTCACGCCGTCCGGAACCACGCTGCGCTCCCCGATCGTCGCCAGCTCAGACTGGTACACTTTAGGATCATAGGTATTCGGCGCGTAAGCGCCGGCACCGATCCGCGCCCGGCTGCCGATCCGCGTCTCCTCGGCCACGATCGCCTTGTCAATGACGGTCCCTTCGCCGATCACGGTACCCCGCATGATGATGGAATCCCGCACCGACGCCCCCGGCCCGATCACGACCCCGGCGCCGATCACGGAGCTGCGGACTTCGCCGTAAATCTCGGTCCCCTCGCCGATGATGCAGCGTTCCACCCGCGCCGTATCGGCGATGTACTGGGGCGTAATAATATCGCTCTTGGTGTAGATCTTCCAGTATTCCTCATAGAGATTGAACTCAGGAATCAGGTCGATCAGCTCCATATTGGCCTCCCAGTAGGAGCTGAGCGTCCCCACATCCTTCCAGTAGCCGTTATACTCGTAAGCGAAGATCCTCTCGCCTTTCTCATGGCAGTAGGGAATAATATGCTTTCCGAAGTCGCAGCCCGGCACCTCGGACAGCGCGATCAGAGCGTCCCTGAGCGCGTTCCATGAGAAAATGTAGATGCCCATAGAGGCCAGGTTGCTCCTGGGGTTCTGCGGCTTCTCCTCAAAATCCACGATCCGGTTAGTCTCATCCGTGACCAGGATGCCGAACCGGCCGGCCTCCTCCGGCGCCACCGGCATGGCCGCGATCGTCACGTCCGCGTTGTTGGCCTTATGGTAATTAAGCATGACCTCATAGTCCATCTTATAAATATGGTCGCCGGACAGGATCAGGACGTAATCCGGGTGGTAACTCTCCATGTATTCCAGGTTCTGGAAAACAGCGTTGGCCGTGCCGGTGTACCAGTCGCTGCCCATGCTCCTCTCATACGGCGGCAGGATCGTGACGCCCCCGACGTTCCGGTCGAGATCCCACGGGATCCCGATGCCGATGTGGGAATTCAGGCGCAGGGGCTGGTACTGCGTCAGCACGCCGACCGTATCCACGCCGGAGTTGATGCAGTTGCTGAGCGGGAAGTCGATGATACGGTATTTCCCCCCAAACGATACCGCAGGCTTGGCCACCTTCTGGGTCAGGACGCCCAGACGGCTCCCCTGGCCGCCGGCCAGCAGCATCGCGATCATCTCTTTCTTGATCAAAAATTCACCTTCTTCCTTGCGCCGATCTACGGGAAAAGCCGCTCCCGGCGGGTTCTTTGCATTGCATACACAGACAGTATAACACATATTTTTTGAATAGTGAATAAAATAATTTAGTTTTTTGTACCTCAAACCATGCAGGATTCGACTTTTTATCTATCTTTATGCTATATTTCAACTCCGTTAAAGTTTCGCCGTCCCGCAACTTTCCCCGCGCAAACCCTTGAATCATATCAGAAAATAAAGTATAATGCACTCATATGGCGGTTTGCCGCATGAATGCCGCAGGAAATGATATATTGTAACCGTTCAGACGGCGGGAGAACAGAAATACAAACAAGCGTTAAGCTTGCTTATAAGCAAGAAGATAAGCCGTCTAAACGGTTACGGAATATTGCACATGATAGTAAGGAGACGCTACTATGGATCTGGTTACCGTAAGGGAATTGTACCGCGACAGGGAAGCCTATTTTGACACGGAAGTAAGCATCGGCGGCTGGGTCCGCAGCATCCGGGACTCGAAGTCTTTCGGCTTCATCGTCGTCAGCGACGGGTCATATTTTGAAACGCTGCAGGTGGTATTCCACGATACCCTGGCCAACTTCGACGAGATCCGCCGGCTGAACGTAGGCGCGGCCATCCTCGTGACCGGCACGCTGGTGGCGACGCCCGAAGCGAAGCAGCCGTTCGAGATCCAGGCGGCCGGGATCACGGTGGAAGGGACTTCCGCGCCGGACTACCCGCTGCAGAAGAAGCGTCACAGCTTCGAGTACCTGCGGACCATTTCCCATCTCCGCCCGCGGACGAATACCTTCCAGGCCGTGTTCCGCGTGCGCTCGCTGGCCGCCTACGCGATCCACCGCTTCTTCCAGGAACGCGATTTCGTCTATGTCCACACCCCGCTGATCACCGCCAGCGACTGCGAGGGCGCGGGCGAGATGTTTCAGGTAACGACGCTTGACCTCGACAACCCGCCCCGGACCGCGGACGGGGCCGTGGATTACACGCAGGATTTCTTCGGCAGGCATACGAGCCTGACCGTCAGCGGACAGCTGAACGGCGAAACCTATGCCATGGCCTTCCGCAATATCTACACGTTCGGCCCCACCTTCCGCGCGGAAAATTCCAACACCACGCGGCACGCGGCGGAATTCTGGATGATCGAGCCGGAGATCGCTTTCGCCGACCTGAAGGACGACATGGCGCTGGCCGAGGGGATGCTCAAATACATCATTCGCTATGTGCTGGAGAACGCGCCGGAAGAGATGGATTTCTTCAACCGGTTCGTGGACAAGGGCCTGCTGGAGCGGCTGAATGGCGTCGTGAATTCCGAGTTCGGCCATGTAACCTATACCGAGGCCATCCGCCTCCTGGAGAAGAACAATGACAATTTCGAATACAAGGCGTACTGGGGGTGCGACCTGCAGACCGAGCACGAGCGCTATCTGACGGAACAGGTCTTCGGGAGGCCGGTGTTCGTCACCGATTACCCGAAGGAAATCAAAGCATTTTATATGAAGATGAACGACGACAACCGGACCGTGGCCGCGATGGACTGCCTGGTTCCGGGCATCGGCGAGATCATCGGCGGCAGCCAGCGTGAGGACGACTACAACAAGCTGCTGGCGCGCATGAAGGAGCTGGGGCTGAAGGAGGAGGATTACCGGTTCTATCTGGATCTCCGCAAATACGGCTCCGCCCGCCACGCCGGCTTCGGGCTGGGCTTCGAGCGCTGCGTCATGTACCTGACCGGCATGGGCAACATCCGCGACGTCATCCCGTTCCCGCGGACTGTAAATAACTGCGAGCTGTAGCGGCACGGCACGGTTTCTCATGCGCTTCAGGAACCTGACATGGCACATCGTGACTTTCTATGTGCCGCAGGAACCTGACGCGGCGCAGTTTTCGCGCAAAAGACAAACCTTCAGCGCCAGACGGCTCACCGTACATAATACAATACTTTGGCCTAAATGCCTGCCGCTTTGCATCACCTGGCACTGTGTTCCGGTTCAAACGCATCCCGGTATACTGAGATTGAGAAACGCCGGATCATGAGCGCGGCGCACCACACGAAACGCAAGATCAGGAATACGGCGCATGACAATGCACCTCGCAGCGTACACCACTTCATAATGGCCACAGACAGGGGGAGATAACCACCATGAAATTCCTTCACACCGCCGATATCCACTGGGGCATGGTTCCCGACGGCGACAAACCATGGAGCAGGGAGCGGACGCAGGCGATCAAGGACACATTTTCACAGATCATCAGCCTGGCGCGGGCGCGGGAAGTCGATTTTCTCTTCCTGTCCGGTGATCTGTTCCACCGCCAGCCGCTTCTCAGGGATCTGAAGGAGGTCAATTACCTCTTTTCCACGATCCCTTCCGTCCATGTCGTCCTGATCGCCGGCAACCACGACCGCATCCGCCCCAATTCGGCGATCCTGAGTTTTAACTGGGCGCCCAATGTCACCTTCCTGATGGACGGCGAGATGGAAAGTGTCTTCTTCGAGGACTGCAACGTAGAGGTGCATGGTTTCAGCTACCATGCGGCGGAGATCCGCGAGAGCCTGCCGCCGGATCTGCTTCAGACGACTTTCGACGGCCGCATCCACATCCTGATGCTCCACGGCGGCGACACGGCCCACCTGCCCCTTGACAGGGGTGCGCTGGCCGCGTCCAATTATTCCTATATCGCCCTGGGCCACATCCATAAGCCGGAAGTGGTCGTCGAGAACAAGGCCGCCTTCCCCGGCTCGCCGGAACCGCTGGATCAGACGGAAACCGGCCCGCACGGCGTATTCATCGGCAGTCTGAACCCCGTGACCCGCCAGGTGGAATCCCTGGAATTCGTCCGGATGTGCCGCTCCCAGTACGTCCCGCTGATCGTCAACATCACGACCCGCACGACAAACGCGGAGCTGGAGCATAAGATCTCCGAGGAGATCCAGAAGCGGGGACCCAAAAACATTTACCGTTTCCGCATCCGCGGCATGCGCGATCCCGATGTCGAGTTCGATTTCGACAATCTGACATCCAAATTCCGCATCGTCGAGATCACGGACGAATCCGAACCACAGTATGATTTTCCCGCCCTGTTCGCCGAGCATCCCAGCGATATGATCGGTTTCTATATCCGCGCCTTCGACAAGCCGGATCCGAGCCCGGTCGAGAAAAAGGCTCTTTACTACGGCATTAACGCACTGCTGCGCACCACGGACGAAAGGAGTTAACTCATGAAATTCCTCGAACTGCAGATAAAAGGATTCGGAAAATTCCATGACCGCATCATCCCCTTTACGGACGGCATCAATGTGGTGTACGGCAAGAATGAGGCCGGCAAATCCACGATCCATACCTTCATCCGCTGTATGCTCTTCGGTCTGAAACCCCAGAGAGGCAAGGCCGCCAGAAAGGATCTGTACAACCAGTACGAGCCCTGGGAGAACAGCGGCACCTACGAGGGCGCCCTTCGCCTGGAACATGCGGGGCATATCTACCGGATCGAGCGGACATTCCGAAAGGACAAGAGAGAACTCCGGGTCATCGATGAGAGCCTCGGAAAAGAGATGGAAGCCACGGACGCCTTCATGGACGAGCTTCTGGGCGGCTTAAGCGAAACTTCCTATAATAATACGATCAGCATCGGGCAGTTAAAATGTGCCACCGACAGCGGCATGGTGTCGGAACTCAAGAACTACATCGCCAACATGAATACCTCCGGCAATATGGCCCTTAACATCACCAAAGCCTCTGCATATCTGAAGGCGCAGAGGAAGGAACTGGAGAGCCGGCTGGTGCCGGAGGCGGCCCGCTCCTACACGGCGCTTCTCGGCGATATCAAAGCCATCGAAAATGACATCGCCGCGCCGGAATATGAGAACCTGCTTCCGGCGTATACACAGCTCCGGCAGGATACGCGGGCAGAAATCGAAGAAAAGCAGGCAGAAAAGGAAGATATGATCCAGAAGGCGGCCAGGGGCCGGCAGCTTCTGGAGGAGAACCGCTTCACGGATCTGGCATCTGTCGAACAGTACGAGAACCAGGCGGAGGATCTTTTCCGGGAATACCGGGACGTGAAAACCAGATCGGAGAAAAAGTCCCGCAAAGTCATGACCGCGCTGTTCTTCGTCCTGGCGGCGCTTCTGGCGGCAGGCGCCATCGCCGCCGGCGTTATGGGCGGGCGGCTCGCCGTCCAGCAGGATGTCGTCCTCTCCCCCCTTATCGCGGCAGCGGCCGGCGCGGGAATCGCGGCAGTCGTCTGTTGTGCGGCGGGGATCATCCTGCTGGCACGGACACGGAAGCTCAGCCGGGAACTGCTATCCGTCAGCCAGAAACTGCGGGAAACCTTCCGGCGGCAGATCGGGGACGCGGATCTGTCGGAACAGACGATGGATGCTTTCCGCGCGAGGATGGCGGAGTTCAAGCGGCTCGTGAGCGCCACGGAGCAGTCGGAAAAGGCTGTAACGGCCCTCTCAGACGAACTTGCCGCCCTGAACGCAAAGCAGAACAACTGCAGCGAGGAGATTGAGAAACAGCAGAAGCTTCAATGGGATCTGGAGAAAAAGCTGGAACTCCTGTCCGGATACAAGAACCAGCTGGAGGCGCTCAAACATACTCTGGAGGAGAATCAGCAGATCTCCCAGGAACTGGAAGCGATCGATCTGGCCCAGGAGACGATGAACGATTTGTCCATGTCCATCCGCAATTCCTTCGGGCTTTATCTGAACAAGACGGCGTCCGACCTGGTAGCCGGCATCACCGGCGGCGTCTATTCCAGCATGAGCATTGACGAGAACCTGAACGTCTTCATGAACACCCGCACCAGGCTGGTTCCCATCGAGCAGGTATCCAGCGGCACGATGGACCAGATTTACCTTGCCCTGCGCCTGGCGGCGGCCAAACTGATCCAGGGGGACAAGGAGGAAATGCCGCTGGTTTTCGACGACAGCTTCGTACTCTACGACGATGATCGGCTGCGGAGCGCCCTCCGGTGGCTGGCGAAATCCTACGGCGGCCAAATGATCATCTTCACCTGCCACCAGCGGGAGGCGCAGATGCTGACCGCCAACCAGATCGCGTATAATCTGATACGGATCTGAGAAGGGGGCGACGTCCCGCAAACAATAAACGTAGAAAAGTCGGGAATCGCTCCCCGGCTTTTTCTTTTCGCCTGAATTCATTTCTGCTTTCTCTTGCCTGAACCTATTCCTATCCCTATTCCTCTTCAAACTGATCTTTTCCTACTGAGCACAGCGGGCAGACCCAGTCCTCCGGCAGATCCTCGAACGCCGTTCCCGGCTCGATCCCGTTATCGGGATCCCCTTCCGCGGGATCATACACATAACCACATACCGTACATACATATTTCTTCATAGTAATCTTCTCCTTTCTTTCTGTTCCCGGGGACGCCGCCTTCGCAGCCGCCCCCTGTCACGATGCGATGCAGTCAGTATAACATAAAAAACAGCTTCTTACCACTATCTTCTTGTCTTTTTCGGCACTTTCTGTTTTTCCGAGCTTCTTGTTTTTTTCGGAATTGCAGTTATAATGGAAAATAACAAACCATTCAAGCGCTGTGAAAACAGATACGAAATAGGCATTAAACTCGCTTACAGACACATTTCTGCACCTGTTCTCACATCTGTGTTCCCGTATCGGATGAATGGTTACTGAAAAGCAGCTATTTCCCCACGGAGGTATCTCTATGGAATTCCGAATCGAAAAAGCAGCCGAGGCGGATGCCCGTCTCTTCGCGGACATCATCCAAACCGTCTGGAACGGTATGGAAGAAAAAGACTGGTACATGGCGGACAATGCAGATTATACCAGCCGGATGCTGACAACCGGCCAAGGCACCGGCTACAAGGCGGTGGAAACAGAGAGCGGAGCTGTCGCGGGCGTTTTCCTTGTGACTTTTCCCGGCCTGTCCGATGAAAACCTGGGCCGGGACGCGGGCCTGCCGGAAGAAGAGCTGCCGAAAGTCGCCCACATGGACTCCGCGGCCGTGCTTCCCCGCTACCGCGGAAACGCGCTCCAGTTCCGGCTGATGCAGGCCGCGGAGGCGGACCTGCGCGCCGCCGGTTTCCGCTATCTCATGGGGACAGTCCATCCGGACAATGTATACAGCATGAATAATGTTCTGAAGCAGGGCTACCGGGTCATCGGGGAGAAACAGAAGCACGGCGGGAAGCGGCGGGCGATTCTCTTTAAGGATCTTTCCACTGAAGCCGGTGCAGCTCCCCTTTAAGCGTCATTTTCTCAAACCCGTTCTGCCGCAGCGCCTCATAGAGAACGATGGCGACGGCGTTTGAGAGGTTCAGAGAACGGATATCGCCCCACATGGGGATGCGCACGCAGTCCTCCCGATGCTCCGCAAGGATCTCCTCCGGGATTCCCGCGCTCTCCTTTCCGAACATGATATAGGCATCCGGTTCGTAGCGGACGTCGCTGTAGACCTGCTGCCCCTTCGTCGTCGCCATAAAGATGCGCTCGCCCGGGTGACGGGCCAGAAAATCCTCATAATCGTCATAGACGGTCACATCCAGCCTGTCCCAGTAGTCCAGGCCGGCGCGCTTCAGCATCCGCTCATTCAGCTGGAAGCCCAGCGGGCGGATCAGGTGGAGACGCGTGCCGGTAGCCACGCAGGTGCGGCCGATATTGCCGGTGTTGGCCGGCATCTCCGGCTCAAGTAAGACAACATTCACGGATTCATCCTTTCCGGTCATTCCTTCTTCAATCGGTCCACGAACCGCGCCATCCGCCCCAGCGCCTCCTTCAAGCTCTTCAGCGAATAGGCGTAGGAAACCCGCAGATATCCGTCGCCGCAGGCGCCGAACGCGCTCCCCGGCACCACGGCCACCTTTTCTTCCTGCAGGAAGCGGCTGGCAAATTCCTCCGACGACATACCGAACCGCTTCACGCAGGGAAATGCGTAGAACGCGCCTTCCGGCTCGAAGCAGTCCAACCCCATTTCCGCGAACGCGTGCAATACATAGCGGCGGCGCTGGTCGTAAGACTCGCGCATCATCTCCACATCCGCGTCCCCGTCCCGCAGGGCCGCGACGGCGGCGTACTGGCTGGTGGTCGGCGCACACATGATCGCGAACTGGTGGATCTTCAGCATCTGCTTCAGGATCACCTTCGGCGCGGCCGCATAGCCCAGCCGCCAGCCGGTCATGGCGTAAGATTTGGAAAAGCCGTTGATCAGCACGGTCCGTTCCCGCATCCCCGGAAACGAGGCAATCGACACATGCCGTTCGCCCCCATAAGTCAATTCACTGTAAATCTCATCGGAGATCACGAACAGATCCTTCTCCTCGACGATCCGGGCGATCCGCTCCAGATCATCCCGGCGCATGACCGCGCCCGTAGGATTGTTCGGAAACGGCATGATCAGGATCTTGGTCTTATCGGTTATCTTCTCCAGGAGCTTCTCCGGCGTCAGCCGGAACCGGTCCTTCTCCTCCAGCTCGATGACCACCGGCTTTCCGCCCGCCAGAACCGTACACGGCACATAAGACACGAAACTTGGCTGCGGAACCAGCACCTCGTCCCCCGGATCAAGCATGGCACGCAGGGCGATATCGATGGCCTCGCTTCCTCCCACAGTCACCAGAATCTCCGAATCCGGATGGTAGGCCAGATCACAGCGGCGGTACAGGTAATTGCAGATCTCCCGCCGTAGCTCCGCAAGACCCGCGTTCGATGTGTAGAAGGTGCGCCCTTTTTCCAGGGAATAAATCCCCTCCTCCCGCACATGCCAGGGCGTGTCAAAATCCGGTTCGCCCACGCCAAGGGAGATGGCGTCTTTCATCTCACTGACGATGTCAAAGAATTTGCGGATGCCGGAAGGTTCGATCTGCACGACGGTTTCGGACAATGGATTCCTCATGGGCTGACCGGCATCCTTTCATCACGGATTTCTTCAACCAGGGCGGTGCCGTGATCCTTGTACTTCTTCAATACAAAATGGGTGGCCGTACTCAGGACGGAATCCAGCGTGGACAATTTGCTGGATACAAACAGAGCCACCTCTTTCATCGTTTTTCCTTCGATAAATACGGTAAAATCATAGGCGCCGGACATCAGGTAGACGGCGTTCACTTCATTATACTGATAAATGCGTTCGGCAATCTTATCAAATCCCATGCCGCGCTGCGGCGTCACCTTCACCTCGATCAGCGCCATCACCTTCTCCTCAGAAGTATTGTCCCAGTTGATCAATGTATGATAGCCGCAGATCACATGCTCTTTCTCCATATCGGCGATGGCATTCGCCACCGCGGCCTCGCTCTCCCCCAGCAGAACCGCCAGATCCTTCAGATCGATACGGGCGTTCTTCTCCAGAATCGCTAAAATCTTTTCTCTCATGACTTGAGTCCTCCTTGCCGTCTCCCATCTCCTTACCTACACGGCCCCCGCAGTTCCCCTCTCCCGCGGTTCACCGGCAAAACCATGCTCCAGACGCCGAAGTTCATCCTCCCGCGGCCGTTCCATAAACCCGCGCACATCGCCGTATGTAATCTCCCGCGCGATTCCCGCGCGCACCTCGCCGACCACCGCGGCCGCGGTACCCTCCGCCTCCAGACACCGGACAAGTCCCCCTCCGTTATCTGACACCAGTACCACGCAGCCGTCCGACAGCAGCCGGTACGGATTCAGGCCGAAGCGTTCACAGACCTCGATGGTTCCCTGCTTCACCGGCACCTTCCGCAGATCCACGCTGAATCCCGTCCCGTATGCCCCGGACAGATTCCAAAGGGCGGTATAGATACCGCCCTCTCCCGCTTCTTCCCATTCGGTCGCACCCAGCGCTTCCCAGTCCGGGCGGCAAGCCGCCGGTCTTTCCCGTATGCCGGCGCACATTTCTCCGTTTCTCGGCAAATCCTCCGCACCGGCGCACATTTCTCCGCTTCCCAGCAAATCCTCCGCACCGGCACGCATTTTCCCTCTCCTCGGCAAATCCTCCGCACCGGC
>CAYYHX010000005.1:36201-37929 GCA_964471835.1 uncultured Hungatella sp. | reverse complement strand
ATTTAAGTGAAGTGAAAAGTTTATTTCCCACTACACTGAACTTGCAGACTTCTGTCAATGTCACCCTCGGTGAGGCAGAGCCGGTACCTTAACAGAAGTCTGCCAGTGCAGTTACAATTATCCTGAAATCTAACTTCTGCTTAGGAAATCGTAAGACTAAAGTCCGCAAATTTTACACATTAAAAAGTGGAAATAAACTTTTCACTTCAGCGCGTAAGAAAAGGTACGATATGCGAGAGACAAGACAGCCGCGGTTTCATAAACATGGGGCCGCCATGCCGGCGGCCCCACATCGGAACTCTTCGGTGAACTGCTCATTGTCAAAAATCAATGGGCTTCCAACCACATTATTTCAAATATCCTCCCGCGCCCGGACACTTTTACTGCATCTCGTATACGCCGTTCACGATCATCGCGGCTTTCGGGGCCTTGTTCGGCTCGCCGGCCGCGTTCCAGGTCATGCCCGCGCCGGTCAGGCCGTCGATCGTGATCTCGGTCATCGCGGTCTTCATCGCCTCGCAGATGTCGGAAACGCTCATATCCGGGGTGACGCCGCCCTTCTCCATGGCGGCCTTGATCGCGTACACCGCGTCGTAGGCGTCAGCGGCGAACTGGTTCGGAGTCTCGCCGTAGGCTGCCACATAAGCGTCGGTAAACGCCTTGCTGGATTCCTCGGTCGCGGAGAACGGGGTCAGCAGCATCACGCCTTCGGCCAGGGAAGTGTCGAAATTCTCGACGCTGAGGATCCCGTCCATGCCGTCTACGCCGAAGAAGATCGGGTCATAGCCCATGGCGTCGGCCTGGCTCAGCACGATGGAAGCCTCCTGATAGTAGAACGGGCAGAACACCAGCGTCGCCCCGGCATCCTTCGCCTTGGTCAGCTGCACGGAGAAATCGCTCGCGTTGTCGGCGGTAAACGCCTCGTCCGCTACGATATTGATGCCCTGGTTGGCAGCCTCCTCCACAAACGCCTCGCGGATTCCGGTGGAATACTCGGTGGAGCTGTCATAAATGATCGCCACGTCCGTCGCCAGCTGGTGCTCGCCGATATACTGCGCGGCCGCCGCGCCCTGATCCGGGTCGGCGAAGCAGACACGGAAAACATTAGCCGGAGCCACGCACTCGACCGCGGAACCGGACGGCGTGATCTGGAACATATTGTCAGCCTCTGTCTCAGCCGCGACCGCGATGCAGGGAGCGGATGTGACGGAACCGATGATCATCTGGGCGCCCCAGTCCTTCAGCGTGTTGTAGGCGTTCACGGACTTCTGCGGGTCATGCTCGTCATCCTGCGCGTTCATCTCGATCTGGATGCCGTCCCCGATGCCGCCGGCATCGTTCACCTCTTTCACCGCCAGCTCAACCGCGTTGCGGACACCCTGCCCGTAGGCGGCTGCCGGACCCGTCAGCGGGCCGATCACACCGACTTTAATCGTACCGCCGGAAGCCCCCGTACCGCCGTTCTCCGCGGCTGCCGTCGTATCGGCTGCGGCAGTTGTCTCCGCCGCAGCGGTCGTCTCAGCCGCTGCCTCCGTCCCGCCGGCCGCCGCACTCGTCTCCGCCGGCGCAGCCGTGGTTGTGGCTGTCGTTGAGCTGTCATTCCCGCCGCAGGCAGCCAGGGAAACAACCATAGCCGCCGCAAGCCCGAATGCCATTACCTTTTTCATAATAATTTCCTCCTCTTCTCATTTCTGCTGCCGGAACTTCCCCGGCTTCCTCTGCCGGAAT
>CAYYHX010000005.1:34342-36101 GCA_964471835.1 uncultured Hungatella sp. | reverse complement strand
CGGCTCCTGCGCCAGACAGTCATCCGGCCTCTGCTGCCGGAACCCTTCCGGCTTCCGCGCCGGACAGTCATCCGGCCGTTTCCGGAATCCCCGAAAACATCCCACATTATAAATCCTGTTTTAAGGATTGTCAACGAATATCATACACGCTCGTCACCGAAATTCCCTCCGGCTCCCCGCGAAGGATCTTCACCCGGCGCGTCCCGCCGTTCAGATCAAAATAATTATCGGAAAGCAGCAGGTTGTCCTTTTCATTTAGGATGCGCACGCTCTTCGCGTAGCAGTCGGATGTAACCGCCAGCTCGTCGCCCTCTATACGGACTTCGAACTCCGGCTTGCGGAAATGAAAATACTTCGGGAAACAGAACAGCACCGTCCCCTGCGACACCATTTCCCCGTCCGCCTCCATCCGGTAGCTCACATAGTTCTCGAACACATCCGCATCCGGCAGCTTCACTTTCGAAAGACACTGCGATGACATCGGCGCAAGTTCCAGTTCCTGACTCTCCGACCGCAGAACCTTCGCCGAAGCGTCCCGCAGCTCCCAGCACACCGTCACCTTCCGCCCGGAAAGCGTCTCATTGGACGCGCAGAGCCGGATCGATTTCTCATAATCGAAAGGCTGCGTGTTCAGGTTGGGCATCTGCGTGTGCATGCCTTCTTCCTCGCAGGACAGCAGAAGCGGTGCGAAGAACCGCTTCGCATAGTACAGCGCCGCCTTCCATCTGCCGAAATAATCCACCATCGACCAGCTCGCGACCGGCCAGCAGTCGTTCAACTGCCAGATCACCGCCCCCATGCACCTGCGCCGGTTGCGGCGGAAATGTTCCACGCCGCAGCGCATGGCTTCCGCCTGCATCAGCTGGGATGCATAGATGGTTCTGTCAAGGTCGGACGGGTACAGGAAGGTCTGCTCCATATAGCGCATGATCGTGCCGTTGCCGAACGCGCAGCGCTGGTGTTTCTCCATCACATAGGAGAAAATGTTGCGGTCTTCCGGTTCCGTGAACGTCTCCACGGTCTTCAAGGCCGGCAGAGATTCGAAGCCGAACTCCGACATATAGCGCGGATAAAGCCTGCGGTAAGCCGCAAAAGGCAGCCCACCGTGCCATACCTTCCAGTAATGGACGTCGCCCCGGGTCTCGTCGTTCGGCTTGTCGAAGCCGCCGCCGGAGGAAGGGCTGGCCGGCCAGTAGAACGTCTGCGGGTCGTACTGTTTCAGCACCTTCGGAATCAGGTACTCATACATTTTGAAATAATCTCCGAGAATGCTCGGCTTTTCACACCAGAACTCCTTCTCGTCAGTCAGAAACAGCTCCATCTCGTTGTTGCCGCACCACATTCCCAGCGAGGCGTGATGGCGAATCCGCTTGATATTGTCGATAAATTCCGCCGTGATGCTGGCCTCAAACTTCTCCGTGAGGTCATAGACGCAGCAGGCGAACATGAAATCCTGCCACACGACCAACCCCAGCTCATCGCAGGCGTCGAAGAAGAAATCATCCGGGTAGTAGCCGCCGCCCCAGACGCGGATCACATTGAAATTCGCATCCCTGGCCGCCGTGAGGAGCTCCCGCGTCCGCTCCGCGTCCACGCGCGCCACCAGGCTGTCCATCGGGATGTAATCCGCGCCCATGGCGAAGAACGGCACGCCGTTGACCTCATGCGCAAAGGACTCGCCGTATTCGTCCTTCTCGATATGCATGGTCATCGTCCGCAGGCCGATGCGCCGCTCCCAGACGTCGAGCGCCGCGCCGCC
>CAYYHX010000005.1:9102-34242 GCA_964471835.1 uncultured Hungatella sp. | reverse complement strand
TGGTCATCGTCCGCAGGCCGATGCGCCGCTCCCAGACGTCGAGCGCCGCGCCGCCGGCGTTATCGCCGAATAATTCCACGCGCACCGTATAGAGCGGCTGCGCTCCCAGGCCATTCGGCCACCAGAGCTTCGGCTGATCAATCACGATCTCCGGCGGGCTGTCCGGATAAATGGTTTCATGACCATCGGGATCCGTCAGAGTCACCCGGTAGGAATATGGGATACCGGCAGTATCGGCTGCACCCGCGATACCAACGGACTGAACGGCACCGGCGGCATTCACCGCCCCGGCCGTCCCTGTAACACCGGCAGTCCTGACAGCACCAGACTCCCCGGCACCCCCCGCTGTCTCCGCCTCCACCGTAAGTTCAAGCCGCACCTTCCCTGCCTCATGTTTCTGCGCGATATAGACGCTGCCGATCCGCGCCTTTTCGATTCCCAGCAGGCTCACCGGCCGGAACAGCCCCGCGTCCGGGAGACGCGGCGCCCAGTCCCACCCGAACATACAGTGCGCCTTGCGAAGCTGCGACATACCCGCCATTCCGTTGGCGTCGCTCCGGATCGGATTTTCCCTATAACGCTCGGCGACATAGCGGGTCGGCGAATGAAACACGATATGCAGCTCATTGCCCTCGGGTCTTAAAAGTCCCTTCACCGGAAATTCCCAGACCCGGTGCATATTCTCCGCCTCTCCAACGATCTGTCCGTTCAGACGGATCGTCGCCAGCGTATCGATACCGTCAAAATGCAGCAGAACCTCGCCGCATTCCATCATCTCCTCCGATACGCCAAACACGGTCCGGTACTCATAGTCCCGGTCCATGAGCGGAAGCGCCTTTCTTTCATTATCACGGTAAAATGGATCTTCGATCTGTCCGTTTCTCAAAAGATCCAGGTAGACGCTGCCCGGCACCGCGGCGCTCCTAAATGCACCGGCACCCAGCTCCCGCATCTGCCAGCCATCATGCAGTTCCTGTTTCAGCATCGTTTTCTCCTCGTATCTTCTGACGGCGTCCGACCGTGACGCGCAGGCAGCACACCTTCCGGCCCGTCAGCGCTTCCGACCGCGCATCCGGCCCCTGTCCGCCCACATATACCAGCGCTTCGCCGGAATAGATCTGAAAATGTCCTTCCTCGTCATATAAACCGAATGCCTCCGGCGGAAGGCCGATCTCCACTTCCTTCTCCTCTCCTACCGCCAGACGTACCTTGCGGATGCCCTTCAGCTGGGCGTTGGGCGTATCCTCACCGGGAATTTTGACATAGACCTGCACGGTCTCCGCCCCGGCGACGGCGCCGGTATTCCTTACCTTCGCCCGGATTCTCACCGCCGCGTCTGCCGCACCGTTTTCATCCGCATTCCCGCAGCCTTCCGTAATTCCGTCCGCATCTCCGTTCCCACACGCTGCACTCCCCGCGCCCGCAGCTCGTGTCGCGCCGCCCGCAGCTTCCGCCGCCACGTCCTTAATCTCAAAACTCGTATACGACAGCCCGTACCCGAACGGATAGAGCGGCTCGCCCTTCATGTAGCGGTAGGTCCGCCCCTTCATGCTGTAATCCGTAAAGTCCGGCAGCACCTCATCCTCACGGTAGAAAGTCACCGGCAGCTTCCCCTCCGGGCAGGCGTCGCCGAACAGGATCCGCGCAATCGCCTTCCCGCCGCAGGCGCCGGGATACCAGCCCTGCAGGATCGCGTCCACATGCTCCTGCGCCCAGTCCACGGCCAGCGCGCTCCCGGACAGAAGCACCAGAACCACCGGCCTGCCGCTCTCATACGCCGCCTTCAGCACCTCGCCCTGCAGACCGGGCAGCTTCAGATCCGGCTTGTCACCGCTGCCGTACTCATTGCTTGCGTCGCCTTCCTCTCCCTCGATGCCGGCGTCAAGCCCCAGGCAGACCACAACCACATCGCTGTTCTCGCAGACGCCCCGGACTTCGCTCATCCGGTCATTTGTCCGGGCAAGCCCGCTGGTCCGGTCCTTGTAGAGATGGCAGCCCTCCGAATACATGACGCGCGCCCGGCCGCCCACATAGTCCTGGATCCCCTCCAGTACCGTCCAATAGCGGGACGCCGTTCCCTCATAATTGCCGACCAGCGCCCTGCGGCTGTCCGCGTTGGGGCCGATCACGCCGATCGTCCGGATCCGCGACAGATCCAGCGGCAGCAGACCGTTGTTTTTCAGAAGCACGACGCACCGCTCGGCCGCCTTCTCGTTGAGCCGCCGCATCGGCTCGCTGTCCACGACGGAATAAGGGATAGCGTCGTAAGGATTGTCCTCCTTCCGGTCCAGCACGCCCAGCTTGATCCGGGTCGTGAAGAGCCGCTCCACCGCCTCGCTGATGCGCTCCTCCGATACCTTTCCTTCTTCCGCGGCCTGTTTGAGAAAATAAAACATCTTCCCGCAGTTGAGATCACAGCCGTTCTCCATGGCCATCGCCGCGGCCTCCTTGTGCGTCGCGGCGACGTGATGGCCGTCGCAGATATCCTGCACCGCGCCGCAGTCGCTGACAAAATGTCCTTCGAAGCCAAATTCTCCGCGGACGATCTCCTCGATCAGCTCGCGGTTCGCGCAGCAGGGTACGCCGTTCAGCCGATTGTAGGCCCCCATAACCGCCTCCACATGGCCTTCCTCGATGCACGCCTTAAACGCCGGCAGATACGTTTCATACAGATCCTGCCTGCTCACCACGGCGTCAAAACCGTGCCGCAGCGCCTCCGGCCCGCTGTGGACCGCCAGGTGCTTCGCGCAGGCCGCCGCTTTCAGGTAACGCGCGTCATGGCCCTGGAGCCCTTTCACGAAGCGCACGCCCATGCGGGAAGTCAGATACGGGTCCTCCCCGAACGTCTCATGTCCTCTGCCCCATCTTGGATCACGGAAAATGTTTATGTTGGGGGACCAGAATGTCAGCCCCTTATAGATGTCCGTATCATCCTTCGCCTGCTGCAGGTTGAATTTGCCCCTCGCCTCCGTAGAGATCGCGTCGGCGACTTCCTCGGCCAGATCTTCGTCGAAGGTGGCCGCCAGCCCGATTGCCTGCGGGAAAACGGTGGCGACGCCCGCGCGGGCGACCCCGTGAAGGGCCTCGTTCCACCAGTTGTACGCCTTCACGCCAAGCCTCTCGACGGCGGGCGCATTGTATAATGTCTGAAATATTTTCTCTTCCAGCGTCATCCGGCTGACGATCTGCCTGGCCCGCCCGCGGTACTCCTCCAGCCGTTCTCTGTTCTCTGTAACATCCATAACTGCCCTCTCACCGCCATTCACCCGTTATTATCGGTAATCACCGCGCCGCCCCCGCCATAGAGACGCGCAGGGCTTTCCAATTCCAGTTTTACCACAGTCGTCATCTCCGCGCACTCCTTCTCCGTTATATAGACCCACAGAATTCCCGGGATCCCGCTCCACGGCGCCCCTCCGTGGATGTCCCAGCGGAGTTCCCGTCCGGAATGCAGGACGCTGGCCCGTTCCACCCTGCTTAACAGCCCCTTGACGCAGACGGCCTCCGCCGGCCGGTTATGTACGAACAGGTACAATGTCTTCCCGTCCTTGGAAAGTACGCTTCCGTCGCCGTAATCGTTCGCCGGGATACCCGCCACGGTCTCATAGACCGCCTCCTCATTGGAGCGGATCCATTCTCCCAGCCCCAGAAGCACCGATTCCTGGCGCGGATCGACCGTTCCGTCCTCCATCGGCCCGATGTCAAGGAGAAGATTGCCCCCCATGCTCAGGCAGTCGCAGAACATATGGATGATCTGCCGCAGGGTTTTATAATGGTTGTCCGCCGGCTGATAGCCCCACGAGGAGTTGATCGTCGTGCAGAATTCCCACGCGCCGTCCGGACGGTTCACCGGGATCCCCTGCTCCGGCGTCAGATAATCGCCGTATCCCGCGAAGCGGTTGTTGATAATCAGGTCCTCGTTAAAACTCTTCAGATAATCCTTAAATTCCGGCAGCCCCCATTGTTCGGCACTCCGCTCCCAGTCGCCGTCAAACCACAGCAGGTCCACCTTTCCGTAATTGCTTAAGATCTCACGGAGCTGGTTTCGGTCGAACTCGACAAACCGTTTCCAGGCCTCGCGGTCCTGCCTCCCGTCCGCAGGCGAACTGTACGGGTTGACAGTGCTTAAATCCTCCGGAACCTTCCAGTCCGGATAGACTGAGGCGTAGTCAGGATGCGACCAGTCCAGCAGCGAATAGTACACGCCCACCTTCAGTCCGGCCCTGCGAACCGCCGCGATATATTCCCCAAGGATATCCCGCGCAGCCGGGGACTTCTTCACAACGCTTAAATCACTGTACTTTGTATCAAAAAGCGCGACACCGTCATGATGCTTGCTCGTCAGGACAGCATAACGCGCGCCGCTCTTCCTGAACAGTTCCGCCCACCGGTCCGCGTCGAATCTTGACGCCGTGAATCCGTCCAGCTGTTTCATATAATCTTCATAGGAAATGGAACCGTGATAAAAAGACCAGGATTCCGAGACGCCTTTGACCGCATAGATCCCATAGTGAATGAAAATACCTAATTTTGCCTTCTCAAACCACTCCTGCATAAAACCCTCCTTCTTCGCGCCATTCTCCCCGGCAGAACCTCTCCTGGAACCAATGATCTCCTTACACAGCAGGGCTGCTGCAAAACCAGGCTTTTCAGCCGGCCTGCAGCAGCCCTCGCTGACACACTGCCCCGCGCGGGAACAAGCGCCCGCCCGCGGCTTACCCTAAGCGGCGCAAGCAGCGCCCGCCTCAGATTAAACAATCAATCGCCGCCCAGGCCGCTTCGGGCCGCACCCTGTACGAACCGCTTCTGTACGAATGCGTACATGATCAGCAGCGGAAGCACCGTCAGCAGGGAGCAGGCGGAGATCGTAGCCTGCTGTACGAACGGGTTAGTCGCGTCGATGGTCGTCAGCCATGTCTCATTCGTCTGAGCCGCCGAAGTAATGTACCAGCGGATGTTGCCGGACAGAGAAGACAGGTTATAAGCCAGATGGCTGGTATTCGGGTTCAGCAGGCTCGTGTAGTACGTATCCGTGTAGTTCCACAAAAAGCTCAGAACCGATACCGTCAGGATCGAACCGGACATACTCGGAACCACGATCGTGAAGAATGTGCGCAGGAATCCGGCGCCGTCCACGAACGCCGCCTCCTCGACCGAAATCGGAAGGCTCCTGACGGCCTGACGCAGGAAATAGATGTACAGGCCGCTCTTAATGCCCATACCGGTTCCCGCCAGGATATACAGAGAAGCGGGATTGCCGATCAGGTTAATGCCGGAACCGGTTCCGTTGATCAGGCCGATAATCCCGAAGATATCGAAATTACGGAAGGCGGCATACTGCGCCAGCATGATCGAGTCGCTCGGCACGACGATGGTCAGGATCACGAAGAAGAACAGGATATTGCTGCCCTTAAACTTCAGCCTCGCAAACGCGTAAGCCGCGAGTGAGGCGGACACGACCTGCAGAAACGTCAGTGCCAGCGTCACAGGAAGCGTGTAAAGCAGGCTCTTCCAGTAATTCATCAGGCTCTGCGACATGGACATGTCGATAAAGATCCTGGAGATATGCTGCGGGATCCACATGACGGATTTGTCCCCCAGCATGGACGGCGCGGTAATCGCGTTCTTAAGCAGCGCCCACAGCGGCTTGATGACGACGAAGCCCAGGCAGATCAGGATGATATACCGGAACATCGACATGATGAAATTCCGGATAATCTTCTGGATATAGAACTTGCTGAGACGTCCCTTCTTTAAGTCTACCCAGAAACTGATGCCCGCCGTTGTCTCGGCTTTCGCGCGTCTCTCCTGTCTGGTCATTCCTTTTTTAGTCATAGTAGAACACCCCCTTCGAGACGATGCCGCAGATGATACCGATCGCCGCCAGCGTACCTACAAAGTAGATGAAACTCATAGCAGAACCATATCCATAGTAGGCGGCGTTGCCGTTGAACGTGATGCTGCGGATATAGCTGGAGAACGCGATCGTCGAATCGCCATAGGATACCTGGGCGTTTGCAAAGGATTCCGCGATGCTGTAAACCAGGCAGACCAGAATGGTCGGAGAGACCATCGGCAGCGTAATCTTGCAGAACGTCTCAAACTGCGTGCATCCCTCCATCTTCGCCACCTCATAGAGAGACGGGGAGATGGACTGCAAAGCGGCGAGGAACAGCAATATCTGCACGCCGCAGGTGGTCACAACGTCGAAGATATTCTCTACGTAAGTTACCAGCAGCGTCGTCAGCTGTTCCGGAAGGCCGGAATTGATGACCAGCTCCTCCAGCCACTCCATATTCATGACCGCTTCCGCCGTCTCGGTCGTGAACTGCGCTTCGGCGGAAGACAGGGTCGGCGACGCCACGCCTGTCGCCAGGATGATCGGAATCACGAAGATCGCCCGGAAGAATCCCCTTCCCCTGTACTCCCCATTCAGCAGAATGGCGATAAACAGCCCGAGGAAGATCTGGAAGGGAACTTCTTTAATCATGTTGGTAAAAGCTTCCACGAACATCCGGTTAAAGTTGGTGTCAACGCCCAACACCCATTTGTAGTTCTCGGCTCCGATAAAGGTTCCCTGGAACTTACCGTTAACCAGCTGCATGCTGCAGAGCGAATACCAGAGGGTATTCACCATCGGCCGCAGGAAAAAGAAGATAAGCCCGAAGAGCCACGGAAGCAGGAAAATCACGCCCCACATCGCCGTTTTCTTGGAGAAGTCCATTCTCTTATACCAGGAGCGAGCAGACGTATTTCCCGCCTTTTTCTTTTCTTTACTCATCTTAACTCCTCCTTTACTGTACCAGATATGAGAATGCAGGCACCGTGACGCCGTCGAGAGTCTCATCGAGATCGCTGTAATTGAAGTACGCCTTCACCCCGTTGGAGTAGGTGACAACCCGCAGCTTATCGTTGCGGTCCACGATCTCATGGTCAACGATCTTCGCATCCTTCGTCTTGTCATAGAACTTCCGGTATTCATTGTAATAGAATCCGATCTGATCCTTCCAGTAACTGTAATCGACCGCGAAGTAATGCTCCTGCTCCGTGCCGGTCAGCAAAGAACTGTTCTCATACATCAGGGTAAACTTCGGCTGCGCGTTGCTCTCGATCGCATGCATGATGTTCAGGAAGACATCGGTACTCTCCCTGTTGGAGCTCTCCGCCGAATACTGAAGATGTCCGTCGAGTACCATGCCCATGAAGGGAACGGAAGCATCCAGCACACGCATGCCGCTGTCCTCAACAGGCACATCCATAATGTAATCCGCGTAAGCGTAAGCGTCCGCGACCGGGTTGGATAACATCAGCGACATGCCGTCCGCAAACTGTGTGACCGCCTCTTTCATCTTGTCTGACCCGGTGGACGGAGACACCTGGTTCTCACCGTAATCGGTGCTGATGAAGGTGTAGAGATCCTCCGAAGCCATGTTGGACAGCCCCAGCCGGCCCATATAGGAGCTCTTCGCATTCAGAAGATAGGATGCCAGCGCATTCGGGCTGATGATATAAACCGGGAACTCATCCTCCGCGTCGATCTGGTGCTGGATGTGGTCAAACTTGTAGATCTGCGCCCTTTCATTGATGATGTTCCAGGCAACCAGGTCATTGGACAGTTTCGTCTTCGTGTTAGCCGTCTGCAGCAGCAGGTTCGGGAAGATCATCGTGCCGATGGAATCGGCATATGCCTTAAGGTTCTCGAAATCACTGCTTCCCCCCAGACCCGGGGCGAACTTTACCTTATTGGCCAGCGACCGCTGGTTGATACCGCCGTTGACGATGCCGCTGTAAATCAGCTTCACATTCTTTACGCCCTGCGCGGTCACGTCTTCCAGGATCTGCTTCGCCTGCTTGAAGGTCGTCAGCGGCTGCGCGCCGTCATAGGGGATACCCAGCATATAGAGGGTCTTGTCCGTCGTCCCCAGAAATTCCACGAAGAACGGCGGGTCGTCCTCCTTCGCCTTCTCGGTCAGCACGCCCTTCCCTTCCAGATAATCCGCGTAGCACTGGGCCATCTGCACATAGCCGGCGTCCTTCCCCAGCCAGAAATAGCGGAGAGTGATGTTCTCATCGTAAATGTCGCTCGACGCCTTGTACAGATTGAAATCGCCGGAATTGCTCTTCGCGCCGGAAGCCAGGATCTGCTGCGTCTGGATCTCAAAACTCAGCTTCATCTTACAGAACGGCTCGGAATTATCTGTACCGCTCACATAAGCGTCCAGGGTCGCCACTTCCGCTCCCTCCTCGATCACGCCGAAGATCGTGTGTTCGGAAGTCTTCATGCCAAGCACCGGCATCTGCATCTGGTTGTTGAGGCTGCTGTAAGTCTTTGAATTCACGAGCTTATCGCCGCCGTAGTACGGAGCCTGGTAATGGTACTCCTTGTTCTTCGTGCTGTCCAGGTAGATCAGCGCCCCGCTTCCGTCGGGAATGAACATATATCCGTCCTCCGCGTCGATCATCGAACTGGAATTGAGGAAATACGGCAGAAGCTGAATGCTGTTAATCGGGTTGTCCTCGCCGGTTTCGATCTTTGCCGTGTCAAGATTGACGACAAGTTCATCTCCGTCCAGATAATACTCGACCGGTATGCGGATCTTTAAGTTGCTTGGGTACTGATCCGCCGCCACTTCCCAGGTCGCCAGGTCCTCATACAGAAGCTCATCCGTATACTTGCCGACGACATAGAAAATATTGTAGATTTCCTCCAGGGCCAGGGTACCCAGACGGTTCTGCGAGCCTCCTTCGCCGCCGCCGAAGCCGCGGATCCAGTCGCCCGTCGAAAGCTGGGTGTAACGTGACTTCAGGATCTCCTGCTGAGAACTGTTCAAATACTGCATGACATATTCCTGCATCCTCTCGTCCGAGATACGGTACGGGAAATTCTTATAAGTCACGCTGTCGTCGCCTAAGGTGTAGACGATGCGGACGCCGTTGTCCAGAAGCTGGTAAGACAGCTGCCCGAGACTCGCGGCCATACTGAAGGAGTCATATGTGTTGGTGCTCCAGTAAAGCTTGTTGGCATTCTTGGAGCCGGAAAAATACCGGACGATCAGGTCGGACTGCTCCGCGTTGGACAGGGCGCCGGCCAGGCCTTCATCCTTTGCCATATTGGTATCCTGGAAAATGCCTGTGGCAGTCTCCAGCCAGCGGACGGTTCCGGTTGCCGGGTTCAGGAGCAGCTGCATCTTCTCGCTCTCTCCCACTTTCACGAAATCAGAACCGCTGACATCGTCATACGTCTGCGTCTCCCAGTAGCTTGCTGTCTCCTCCGCCGTCTCGGTGACAGTCTCTTCCCCGGAACCGCAGCCGCTAAGAAGGGCAAGGCAAAGAACGGATACGAATCCTAATGATAAAGATTGATATTTTCTCATCCTCTGTGCCTCCTCTCTACAACATCATGAACTCTCTGACAATCTGTACCCAGTCGTTGACAAACTGTCCGAGCAGTGTTGCAAACAGCATCGCCACAAAGCAGATAATCAGCAATGCAACAACGGATAACAGCAGCGTTCCCACGTTCTTCGTAAATGTATACTGGTTCACCATCAGGGTACCGATAAACATATAGAAGAAGAACAGTATGTAGGCCAGGGCGAACAGTCCGCTGACCAGGGCGGCGTCGTTCAGGCTTACGAAGTTCGAAAGCAAGGTTCCGAGAAGGTTCAGCCACAGCGCCGGATACAGCGAATACCCGACGACCTTGGTAATATGAACCATCTTCCCCTTGCCGGACATCAGCACGCCCACCGCCCAGTTGCCCAGGATAAAGGCCACATAAGGAAGGATCGCGCTGCCTACGATCATAGGTACATTCACATGTTCGATGTCCACGAAGCTTACCAGGAAGCCCGTATAGCGGTACTTAATCAACATCACCCAGCCATAGAGGATGATGACCACGACCGCAAACGCGAGGGAACCGTCGTCATAATACTTGATATCGTCAAATGCCTTAAACGGGCTGGAAAGCACATAGCCCGGCCATTTGAATACCGTGAATTTGAATTTCTCCCACGCCCTGCGCAGTTTGGTATCCTTCGGCTCGCCTTTCCGGAACTTCTTATAGAGCGACCAGGCGACGATCAGGGCGATAAGCGCGACGATAACACCCACGATAATGCCAAAATGTTCGTCCATCCATACGCCGCTGACCTGTTCATACGCGCTGGAATAATAGGAACGGTCGGCGCCTTTATAGAAGTTATCAAGCGCCGCTTCGTATTCGCCCGTGCGCATCTGGTACTTGCCCAGACCAAGGTTCGCATAATAGAAATTGTTGTTGATATCGAGCACCTGCTCCCAGTAGCCGGCGGCGGTCTCATAATCATACCTGGACTGCGCGTCGAGCGCAGAGTTGATCAGCGCGCCATACGTCGTGGGGGCAAAGACCTCCAGGGTCTGGAACACGATATCGACGACCACGATCTTGTCGTCCATGAAGCAGAACGTCGAGGGGGAACTCAGCAGCCCCTGCTTGTTGCCGCTCCCGCCCAGCTCGTACAGAAGATATCCGTCCGCGCTGTAAACGAAGATCCTGGAATAATTGGAATCCAGTACCGCGAAGCGTCCGTCATCCGCGCAGGCGATACTGACCAGGTTCGAAAGGGACTTGCTCCCGTCGTAATCTCCGATCGGCGGATTGACAAAATCATGCTCCTGCATAACGTCCTTGCCGGAGGAATTCAGCTTCTTGATCGGATTCTCCGTCGTGGAATCCGCGACGCTGGCGAAGATGAAGCCATCCTGGTCGATCGCAAGGTCGCTGTAAGAGGTCGGCAGCCACAGCTCGCTTCTGGCCAGCTGCTCCTCCGTGGAAAACTGCCGCCAGAACAGGTCGAGCGCCGAGTAGGTTACCTCCGTCGCGCCGACATAGCGGTTGAAGTTCCCTTCCGGATCCAGTTCCGCGAATCCCTCATAGCAGTTCTCAACCAGTACATAGATGCGCCCTACGCTGTCCACTACGATCCTCTTGGGCCGGTAGGTAGTCGTCAGGCCGATGCAGTGCGGGTCGCCGATCGCGCGCACATACTGCCCGTTCTCATCAAATTCGATGATCTCCCCCTTATCCTTCTCACAGATGTAGATATGTCCTTCTTCCGTGACAAAGATACCCGTGGGAGCCGTGATTTTGCTCTGTGTACCGTCTTCTCTGGTGTACTCTGTGATATAGCTTACATTCTCAAAATTCTTATCGGTGATGACTATGTACCCGTTCAGCGCCAGGTAGAGCTTGTCATCGCGGTAGAACACGGCAGAGGCGGATGCCATGGAATCAAGTCCCAGGTCAGCGCCGTAAATCGTCTGTTCCAATTCGTATGCCACCGGAGCCTCTACGATATTGCCCCAGATGTCATAAGAATAAGTATCCGCTGCATAGGACACCGTGCCAAATCCAAGGATGGCACACAATACAAGAGCAAGCACTGCCATGCACTTTCTCTTAATCTTAACAGATCTCTGCATACGCCACCTCTTATTCTTTCATGCCGGATGTTGCCATCGTAGATACTACGTTGTTCTGCATAATCAGGAACACGATGAGCGGTACGGCGAACATGATGACCGAAGACGCGGACGCGATGCCCTTATAGGACGCGCCGACGCCGGCGACGTTGCCGCTGGCCAGCTGGCCTACCACATAGGCGAAACCTTTCTTCGCTTCCGAATAGATGAAGCTTGCGCCCGTGTTCGTCCAGAGACTCTGGAACACCATGATAAACGCCGTTACCAGCGCCGGTTTCACGATCGGCATAACAATCGTAAAATGGATCCGGAAGAAACCCGCGCCGTCGATCTGCGCCGCCTCGGTTAAGCTGTCCGGGATCTGCTCCATGAAATTCTTCATCAGGTACAGACCCAGCGTGGACGCGAAACTCGGGATGATGATGGCCCACTGCGTATCCAGGAAGCCCAGACGGGCAATCGTCAGGAAGTTGGGGATCATCGTAACCGCGCTGTTGAACATCAGGGAATATACAATCAGCTGGTTGAAGAAATTGGATCCCGGGAACTTATATTTCGCCAGCGGGAAAGCGCACAGGGATGCGATGATAATATGCCCCAGTGAGCCGACCACCACGACGAACAGGGAGTTAAACAGGGACCTGGTTACCGGAACCACCGTGTTGGCCAGAATATTGACGAAGTCCCGGTAGTTATCGAACGTCGGGTTCCTCACCAGAATCCTGGGCGGGAAGACAAACATCTCGTTCATCGGCTTCAACGACTGGCTGACCATAAAAATGACCGGGAAGAAGAAAGCAAAACCCATGATGAACAGGAACACCCCGAGGAGTACGTTCCCCCAGAAGCTTCGCTCCGACTTCTTGACCGTCGGAGCGAAATCCAGCTTTGATTTCTTCCTCTTTAAGTAACTCTCTTTGATATTGCTAATGAAACCCATAGTCACTTCTCCTTTCTCCCATCAGGTTCCCACCTTGCGAAGCAGCTTCTGGATCAGCATATTCGCAAAGATCATGATCAGGAACAGGATAAAGGCGATCGCCGACGCGTAACCCATCTCCATACGGATCGAACCGTAATCCATCAGGTGGTTGTAAATCGTATGCGTCGCGTAGTTGGGGCTCGGGAAACCAACCAGGCCGTCGCCTACGGCGCCCACGGAAAGGGAGTTTGTAATCGACATCACGGCGCCGAACATCAGCTGCGGCTTCATATTGGGAAGCGTGATATACCAAAGCTCCTGCCAGCGGTTCTTGATGCCGTCGATCGCGCCCGCTTCATACTGCGCGTCATCCACGCCCTTAATGCCGGCGACGAAGGACAGGAAGCCTACGCCCATGCTGGTCCACAGGGAAGCCAGGATAACGACGATCATGACATAGTCGGAATCGGACAGCCACAGGATCGGCTCGTTGATGATCCCCAGATTTTGTAAAATGGCGTTCAGATAACCGTTGCTGTCGTTGGAGAAGATCTGCTGGAACACGGAAAGCACCGCGTTGCCGGCCATGCTGGGCGCGTAGAAAATGACGGTCAGCACAACGCCGATCTTATGGGGCAGTTCATTGATCATCCACGCCAGCAGGAAGGACATGATATATCCGCCTGGCCCGACGATCACCGCGATGATCAGCGTATTCTTGACGGCAGTTATGAAGATACTGTCATCCAGCAACAGCCTTTTGTAGTTGCTCAGTCCGATAAAATTCGGTTTCTCCAGAACATTAAAATCCGTAAAACTGTACCAGATCGCGGAGATGACCGGATAAACCACAAACACAAAAAACAGTATCATAAAGGGGGCAATCATGATGTACAGCGGGACACTGCGTTTCATATCCCGGAAGGTCAATTGCGCCCTTCTTTTCACAGAAATCTTATTCGCAGCCATGATTCCCCTCCTACTCTGCTGTGTTCAGACCGAATTCGGTTCGTTTGCTGGTAATCTCAGCGTTGATCTCATCGAGCTGGATGTACAGCGTATCCACCGGATCCACGTTATCAGTTACAACTGTCGTAAATGCGTTCCGGATCACACGGCCCGTAATGTAGCCGCCGGGAACCTGGGGCTCCGCGCGCAGGTCGCCGATCAGGGACAGAACCACCTGCTTGAACTCCTCGTTTAATCCGCCGCCCTCAATCGCCTCAATATTGGCGACCGGGAACTCGGACGCTTCGCCGTTCTCCGCTTTCAGCTCGGTAGAATATTTCTCCTGGGTCTCCGCGTCGGTCCACCATTTCAGGAAATCCCACGCCTCATCCTTCATTCCGTCCTTCTCAACCGTAGTGGAGACGATGAAGCAGGTGCTGATCATGCTGGCCGCCGTATGGTCCACGCTGCCGTCCGCCTTCAAGGTACCCGGCATCCTGGCGATGGACCACTTGCCGGAAATCTCCGGAGCGGATACATTCAGCTGGTTCACGTAAGAGTTATAATCCACGACCGCCACCGGAACCTCGCCGGTACGGAAACGGGTCGCAAGGTTGACGGAGTAATTCAGGCCCTGCTTAGTGTAATACTCAGTCCAATACTTAAATACCTCCATCAGTTCAACCTTATCGAGTTCTGTCTTTGTAAAATCACTGTTATACAGTTCGTAACCGTTCTGATACAGCATGGACAGGAAGATGCTGTTCACCGGAACCGTCGTAGAGCTGGTACCGCCGCCCAGTGTCGCATACTCGTTGCTGCCGAGGTAGATGCTCATGTTGTCGGCTTCCAGATACGGGATCAAGGCGATCAGATCGTCCCATGTCTCCGGGACTTCAAGCCCCTTGTCCTCCAGGATATCTTTCCGGTAGATCGTGACCGGGAACGTCAGCTGATCCGGAAGCCCGTACACGCCGCCCTCATACTGCAGGAACGCTTTCGTGTCCCCCGGGAAACGCTGATACACTTCCTCGAAATCAGCAAACTGGGTCAGATCCAGGGCCGCGTTGCGGTACGCGAAGTTGACCGGCGTACTGTAACTGGAATGGAGCACGACATCGGGACCGGAACCCGCCACCGTTGCCGGGAGCACCGTGTCGCCGCTGACCATGCTGACATTCACATTGTAGGATGAATTCGCGAAACTGGCATTCACCATCTTCTGGATGATGTCGTACTGCGCCCTGGCATCGACAGCCACCCATACGGTCAGGGTCTTCTTATCCGGGGACTCGCCCTCGGAATGTACCTGGAAATCATTGGTAAAGGAAGCGAGGAACGCATTCCAGGTGTGGCCCACTTTCGCAAAGAAACTTCCCTCCGCCGGCGGAAGCTTGTAGCCGTCGCCGGTTACCATCACATAATCCAGCTCAAGCGGCAGGTTGTTGACGCTGGTAAGCCACTCCGCCAGAGCAGAGAGCGCGTCATTGAAATCACCCAGATACTTCGCTACATCGTCCGGCTTCTTGATCAGTTTGACCATTACGTTCATCATATCGACAACGCTGGAAGTCTTGTTGGCGGAATCCATGGTCTCGCCGAAAGCATCCACCACGGCGTTCAGCCTCGTGTACTCCCTTTCCAGCGTCTCCACCATGTTGGGAACGTAAGTCGTGATCTGGTAGTCACGGTATTCATCCGGATCGGCTCCGGTCACAGCCGTCAGTTCGCGGTAGAGGATGTTCAGGTTGTCCACCCCGACGCTCGCCAGATCGACCGCGCCTGCCAGATCGCCTAAGGTGGCAGTCATGGAGATCGTGTTCTCCCCTTCATTCAGATAGAAATAATAATCTCCGTCGGGACCGCCAAGATAGGTCATCTGCCAGTCGGGACCATAGTAGAAGTTAATCTGAGCCGCTTCCCTGAAAGGAAGCTCGCCGTTAATCGTCAGATAACGCGCGGAATAGAAACCACGGTTCAAGTATTGTTTGAACCGGACGCCGATCTTGTAAAGACCCGCCTTCGGCGCGCTGACCTTCCAGCTGATGGTCTGCCCGGCGTTCGCCCAGCTGTCCCCGCCGATCGTGTTATAGATAATGTAGGACGGATGGTAGGGCTGGGTCGCCACAGAGGTACGGTCGTTGTTCGGCGACAGGGAGGAGCTGGATTTCAGGTACGCATCCTCCGCCTGGACGACGATGGCACCGTCCGTGATATCGCTGCTGGCCATCTGCGGAACCGAACTCTGCCAGGAAGCATAATACTCACTGTAACTGACCGGTTCTTTCGCCGGTACCAGGGCGATCTCGGAAAGCCCCAGGGCAGCCTGCCTGGATACGAGCGTCAGCGTATTGGCGCCGGCGTCCAGATAGAACATATAGCTGCCGATTGTGTCGCAGTCACTGGATTCAATACAGGCAGTCCCCGGCCCCTCGCCCTGAACCTGCGTAGGCGCCGCCTGGTTGCCGGAAGTATTCATAAGCCAGTCTTTCGTATCGTCTGTCCAGAGACGGGAGATGCTCAGATCTTCACAATCTTCGAATGGTAACTCGCCATTCACATATACATCACGCAGTATGGTCTGCGTGCCGGACGTATCCGGGTAATAGGTGAGCCGGATATTGTAAAATCCGGGGTTGGCAATGTCAAACTGATAAGTAACGGAACCTTCGTCCTGCGTCCACACGACCCCGTCCTTCTCCGTCAGCCCTTCCATATCGGCTTCCGAATAATCGGAAGCAGCCAGTGTGACCGTCTCGGTCTGGGCCGGCGGATAAGCGCCCTGATGCCGCGCAAGATAGTCGCCGTAGGTAACCGCGTCAGTGTCTTCATAGCTTAGGTTCATTGCCAGCACATCCTCACGGGTCTGTGCGTATTCGTCGCCGGTCGTCAGCCAGACGGCCGCGACAGCGACGACGATCAGTGCGGCCAGGATGCATATGTTGCGAATGCGAGCACGCTGTTTTTTCTTTTTCACGCCATTAACCCTTTCTTTTCATGGAATATGCGGTCACGGCCCTACTGCCGTAGAATCCGCAACCGCATATTGAGATTAAGATTAAAGATGCAATCCTGCGTGTCTCTTAGGAATTTATTTGAATCCCTGATCCTTCATAGCCTGATCGCCGGATGCCTTAAAGGACTCGCCGCTGGATCTCGCATCGTCACCATTCGCAATTACGTAAGCGGCGTTGCGGTTCACCATAACGTAACCGTTGGAGTTCATGGAGTGGCCCCAGTCGCAGACAACCCTGGAGTGCAGCCAGTCATAAATATTGACATCCTGCATGGTGCTGAACGCTCCGGCGGCACCCGGCGTGTAGCCCATGTTCACATAATCCTCGCCGTTCTTCTCGGCTTCCCACATCTTATGGCGCGCCGCCTGGCCGTCAGCGCTGGTCAGATCGACGAAATCCTGAGCGATCTTATGCAGCACGATGTCCGGGATATCCTTCGCGCCGGCCGCGCGGTACTCTGCCTTCGGAACCAGCACATCCGTCCAGATCGACTGGGCCGTCTTGTAGCTCTCACTCAGAGAGGTGTAGTCTTCGCCGTCGCAGGTCACATAGTTCGGATCCCACGGCCACGGCACGATGCCCCACTCGCCCAGGCTGCTCTGGAGTCCTTCCATCTGCCACGCCTCAGCCATGGTGATCACATGGGTCCCGGGGTTGCCGACAGCGCTCAGGGTATCCAGACTGTAAGTCTGGGTAGAAGCGATGCCGCCCGTCTCGGGATCGACTTCCACGTCCGTGATCGGATACGCAAGCCCCAGCTGGAGCAGCTGCTTGTAGAATTCCAGCGAGGAAGCATACGGCTCATCGGCCAGATGGATTTCGCCCTCGGAATCGACGGAAACGACGCCGTTCGCCGCGGGAGCCATGGATACCCAATGGTTGGTATGGACGCCGATCGGATAAGTGCCGTCCGGAAGCTTGCTCTTCAGATCGGTCAGATACTCGATGCAGTCGTCATAGCTCCACTTGCCCTGCTCAAACATATCGGTCGGCGTCTTGTCCATGCCGATGGACTCCAGGTAGTCACGGCTGTAAACCATGACATAGACGCTGCCCATGTTGTCATAGGTCCAGCCGTAGGTATGGCCGGCCCACGTACCGGCTTCCCTGTAGATGGATCCGATCTCGAGTTCGTCAACTGTGTCGGTGATATCAGCGAGATAATCTCTCAGGCCTACGACGATATCATCGCCCTGGCAGAAGATATCGGCATACGCCTCGCCGTTGGTGATGCCGGCCAGAATCGCGTCCATGGTGGTGTAGCCGTCATCACCCTCAAGCTTGGTGTACTCAAACTTGATGTTGTACTTCTGCTCAACCTGATGTGCCATGTCCCACTTCGTGGTGTAGCTTGCATTCGCGCTGTTCTCTTCGTTCAGGTCACCGAAGATGCCACCGCTTACACGTACGGTCGCTCCGCCGAAGTCATAGGTCTCTCCCTCTGCTTCCGCTGCCGTCGTCTCTTCCCCCCCTGCTGCCGTCGTCTCTTCCGCCGCTGCCGTCGTCTCCGCGGCCGCAGTCGTCCCGGCCGCGGCTGTCGTCTCAGCCGGGGCCGCAGTCGTCGATTCGCCGCCGCCACCGCCGCCGCAGGCGGCAAGACTGCCTGCCATTGCCGCTGTAAGCGCTACAGCGCAAAGCTTCTTCCAATCTTTTTTCATCAATAGTCCTCCTTTTTGCGTTGTCATATGGATCTATAGCTTCAGCCGCGTCTGCCTGAAGGACGCCGCTGGAACTACCGTAAAACGCAACAAACCGCTATTTCTAATATATAACCGGATTGAACATTTTGTCAATGTATTTTTTCCATATATTCGGGGATTTAGATACTATTGCCAGTAAGGTTCGTTATTTCGATTCCCAGCAGTTCCACCCGTGCGCCCTCCGGCAGCGGCCCGGCTCCGAGCGGCTCGGCCGGCAGTCCGTCCGGGTTCTGTTCCAGATCCGCAAGGTACCTCGGTTCGCCGGTCCGGATGGATAGCTCCGCTATCTCATTCACGGCAGCCATGAAAGGGAATCCGGCGGCTGTCCCGTTCCGGTCCGTTACCGGAACCCGGACGGACGCCTCCCCGCGGACCGCCGCGGCGTAAGAGCAGTCCGCGCAGTCCGCCGTAATCTCAAGCCCGATTTCTTCTCCTTCCCGCCATCGGCCCTTTCCCAGATCCATTTCACATACGGTCCGGTGGCGCAGCCTGCCCTGCGGACGCAGGATGATGCGCACCGCCGCCTTATGTTCCGCGCTGCAAAGCTCGATCTGGATGGATTTACCGCCGCTTAGGGCCAGGACGCGCAGACGGATGAAAGCACGCAGGCGGCGCACGGGAACAAACAGGCGGACCATGCGGGCATAGTCATACGGCTCATGATCTTCCATGAGAACGCTTCCGTCCGGTGTGCAGCCGATCCGGCACCAGGAAGGCTGGTACAGGTTCCAACACCGCAGGACAGTGTCGTCAAAGAGGGATTCGCAGATCCGGGATGTTCTGCTTCCTGACGCGCCATGGCCCGAATTCTCCTTCCGCCTGAAATCTTCCGCTTCCGCGGAATCTTCCTCCCCGCAGACCGGAACAGGTATCCTGGCAAACCAGATGTCTTCTTTATTAACAGAATAAGTCACGCATAACTCTCCGTCCGGTCTTGGATTGCCTTCGCTAATGCCGCGCATGTACTGGGGACCCAGATCCTTGCAGAAACCTTCATAGCGGATCGGCGGCACCTCGCCATGCACGAGAAGCATCCGGTCAAAATGCAGCCCGTCGTCCGAGGTTACGATACACATGGGGAACCGGTGCTGCGTCTCGAGCGTGGGGTCATAGATGAGCGCGTACCTCCCGTCCGACGTCCGGCAGCCCCAGATCTTCTGTCCGCTCATGACAAGGCTGGGGGAACGGACCAGCTGCTCCCAGCTCTCACCGCCGTCGTGGCTCTCCGAAACATAGGAATGTTTCCAGAGTCCCACGACTTCCCGTTCGGTACGGTGGTACCAGCAAAACGCCTGGTAAGTCCCGTTCTCCGGATGTTTGACACGGATCATCGGATCACGGTCCCCATTCTCCTCCGCCCACTGCTGGATGACCAGGGGGCTGGCAAGAAGTTCCCGGCAGGCAGCCAGGAATTCCGCATCGCTGCTCTCCTCATAGAGCGGGTACAGAAGCTGCTCCTTCTTCCAGCCGCCCTGCCAGTTCACGCGGATGAAATAGATGGCGCCCAGACTTCCGTCCGGATAGAGTCTGCGCACCACGCGCCCGATTCCATAATTATCCCAATTGGTCATCCACATCTCGGGCGACCAGCCATAAAAACCCAGAACAAGCATCACGCCGTTCTTCGCCTGATAAAAAGCCATCCGCTGGTGCATGAACGCAGGTTTTGTCCCGTCGAATACATGATGCAGCCCCTTATAATCCGTCACCTCACAAGGCGGAATCCAATATTCCGGAAAAGAGATCCGGTAATCTCCCCATTCGCGTCCATCCGTCGATGAAGTCAGCACCGATACGCCGGCACCGCCGTGTTCGTCCTTGGGATTCGTCAGATACTGGATATAATATTTCCCCGCATACCAGCACAGATCCGGCGCGTGCTTATAGGTGTACCCGGTGCCGTCGTCCGCCGGAGGCCCAGTCTGATCCGCGCCTGACTTCTGTCCTGTCCTGTCCGCCGGGAATTCCTCCATGCGTCCCTCGTCAGCCTTCTGTCCTGTCACACCTGTCAGAAGTTCTCCCCCGCGGCTCTCCCCTGCTTCCTGTCCTGTCGCCCTCGCAGGAGATTCAGCCGAACCCGCAGAGCCAGAGCCGTCCGCCGCATGGCGCGCCCGCGACACCTGATACAGATGCACGCCCCGCGCATAGGGAATCTGTCCGTGAAAATAATCGCAGTTCGGGTGTATTTTCCCGATATATTCCGGTCCCATCTTTTCTCCATCCGCCATACAGAATTGCAATACAGAATTGTCTTCATTATATAGGCTCGCGTTCCGGATTGCAATCCATTTCCCGCCGAAATCCCTTGTTTACATCACGGTGCGCAAATGATATACTCTTGCTGAACAGCAAGCGCCCGTGCAGCGGAAACGCCGGACGGTGTACGGGAGCAGATCACAGGAAAGAGAGGAACTGTACGATGGAGAACCAGCTGCGTATTCCGATCCCCGCCGCAGCATTCGCGCCGCCGGTCTATGCCTGCCGCTATAACCCGAAGCCCTTTACGCTTGACGGCAGACTGGATAAAGACTTCTGGAAAGAAATTCCCTTCACGGAACCGTTTGCGGACATCGAAGGCGATATCCGCCCCCGGCCGCGCTTCGCAACCCGCGCCAAGATGGCCTGGGACGACGAGAATCTCTACATCGGCGCTGTTCTGGAAGGCGATGAGATCTGGGCCAATGTGACCGGACACGACGACGTGATCTTTCGGGACAACGATTTCGAGATTTTTATCGACACGGATTCCGATACCCAGATCTATATCGAATATGAGATGAACGCGAGAAATACCAACTGGGACCTGCTGCTGACCAAAGCCTACCGCGACATGGGAAAACCGGTCAACAGCCTGGAGATCCGCGGCTTAAGAAGTGCCGTCTGGATCGACGGGACGCTCAATACCCCCGGTCCGCAGAACCGCCGCTGGTCGGCGGAGGTCGTTATCCCCTTCTATACGCTGGCCGAATGCGGCACGTCAGGCAGGAAACCGGCGCGCGGCGACTATTACCGGGTTAATTTCTCCCGCGTCCAGTGGAAGGTGGATGTACGTAACGGCGCGTTCTGCAAGCGCCTCCGCGAAGGAACCGACACGCCGCTTCCCGAGGATAACTGGGTCTGGGCGCCCACCGGCGTCGTCAACATCCATTACCCGGAACTGTGGGGCTTCGTCTTCTTCGCCGGAGAGGACGGGACTGTGGAACATTTTCCCATTCCTGAGGACGAATTCCGCAAATGGGAACTGCGCAAACTCTACTACGCCGAACAGGCGTACCTTGACGCAAAGGGACATTACACGGATGACCTCCCGGCCCTTGCGCGGATTCTCGCGGAAAACAGCCCCTGCGAGGCCAACCGGTCGCTCCGCGATCTTCCTTATTCCCTGTCCGTCACCCCGCATTCTTTCGAGATCACCTGTCCCGCGGCGGATGGCCGCGGCGAGGTCGTCATTTTCTCGGACGGGCGGACGGAAATCGTTTAACTTTTCTTGACATGAACTATCTCATCCCTTATAATAACGGTGAGAGCGGGATGACATTTCCAACCAGTTCTCTTATGGAAATACAGTTTGTATTTCTGTAAAAAGAGGTGAGTCCTACCTTAAGTGGAAACTATAAAAGCGGTGAGTCCTACCGCAAGTGGAAACCATAAAAGCGGTGCATCCTACCGTAAGTGGAGACCATCCAGGCTGCGTTCTCATACGCAGCCTGATCTTTAAGGGGATTTATGTGATGAAACACGTCCTTTTATCGGTATCATTGTAATCTGCGGTACAAAGAAATACTGTGTACCGCTAAGTTCGCCGAAGCCTAAGCATTATTCCATGAAAAATGATATTCTGCGGCGCTGACCGGATCCACATTTCATAATCTCTAATACACCCGGATACTCTTAAGGAACACCTCGTCCCTCGCCGCCGTCACCCGAACGCGCAGGCGGTCGATCCTTTTGGTGCCGTCGCCGAGCAGGCGGTTCTGGTCCGCGAACGGATCGGTGAGGGTGCAGATCTTCCGATGGCCGATCGTCGTCCCCTGGAACAACGGGAAATTGCTGCCCGCGCCCTCCGCCTCGATATGGAAATTCTCTACGCGCTGCCCTTTCGTGATGTCTTCCTCCAGTATGACGTGCCTGACGCGCGCCGACGGTTCTTTCAGCGTGATCAGGTACTCCGGCTGGGTCGGATAGCCGTTCCCGGTCTTCTCCACCACCGCCTCGACAGGCGTCCCGAACTCCTTTTTCAGCAGCTCTCCAAGTTCCCTTAGCCGCCGCACGTCGCGCGCATCCATCCGCCCTTCCCGGTTCGGCGGAACATTCAGATTCAGGCAGGCATTCCCGCCCACGGACGCGCAGTAGATCTGGAACAGTTCTTCGAGGGATTTCGGCTCCTCCTCTTCATGCCAGAACCAGCCCGGGCGGATCGAGGTGTCCACCTCCGCCGGGACATATGCCAGTCCCTTTGAATAGAGAATACTTCCCATTCCGCCCAGATAAGAATCCGTATTATAAAGGAAACTCAGATCGCCCTCGTCCGCCATCGGCCCCGGCCCCGTCTGGCGCGCGGCCAGAGGACACAGCTCGCCGGGTACTACGGACCACTCCGAGATACGGCCCCTGCCGGCCTCATTGCCGCACCAGCGGACATCCGGCCCCTTGTCATAGAAGATCACCGCCTGCGGCTGATAACGCCGTATCAGTTCCACATACCTTGGAAAATCATATTCCTGCTTCTTCCCGTTCGGCCCCTCGCCGCAGGCCCCGTCGAACCAGACGCAGAACAGCTCCCCGTAGCCGGTCAGAAGTTCCTCGAGCTGTCGGCAGTAATAATCATTGTATTCCGGAGTCCCATAAAAGGAGCTGCTGCGGTCCCATGGCGACAGGTAGACGCCGAAACGGATTCCGCCCTCCCGGCAGGCCCTGGCCGCTTCTCCGACCACATCGACCGGCACCGGCGAATTCCTTACACAGTGCTCCGTGCAGGCGGACGGCCACAGGCAGAAACCGTCATGGTGCTTCGCCGTCAGGATCAGCCCCTTCATGCCTGCCTGCTTCACCGCTTCCACCCACTGCCCGCAGTCCAGCTTCGACGGCGCAAACAGCTGCTCGCTCTCGGTGCCGTCGCCCCATTCTCGGCCGGTAAAGGTATTCATCCCGAAATGGACGAACGCATAGAAGCCGAGATCAAACCAGTCCGTCTGCCGCTTTGACGGGACGACCCCTGCGGCCTCTCTCAGAAAGGATACCATAGTCTAATTCCTCCATCCGTCTTGCATCTGACCCGCGCAGGAAATTCCATATGCGGGAACCCGCCTGTCCGCTCACGCTCCACGAAAGACCCTGTCTATGCGCAAGAGTTTACTTGTCCCACTTTACACCCGCTGAAAAATCCATCCTCCCATTCACACATCTGAACTCAGGATACGGTACAGCATATCCGCCAGCCCCACATTGTACCCTGCCTCCCCGTAGATCGACCTCGCGCCGCCTTCCAGCACCATCGCAAGCGGCAGGCGGTCCGCGGCAAGTCCGATCTCCTCGGCCAGCGTCCTGTATTCCTCACCGAAATCATGGAACAGCGGATGCAGGTTCGGAACCGCGGCCAGCGTCTGCTTAAGCGTCGGATCATCAAGATCCTCCGGCGTTTTCACGACTACATAAAGCGGCGTTGGCAGAGCGGCAAAATCCGCGCTCTGCTCATACAGCTCATTCAGAATGTGCTCCGTCGGCTCCCTTGTCACCTCCAGCCACACGAGAAGCGCCTTCCCGGCACCGGGCAGATCTTTGCCATCGGACATGTTTTTGCCTTCAGACTGGTCTTTGCCTTCGGACTGGTCTTTGCCTTCGGACTGGCCTTTGCCTTCGGGCAGGTCTTTGCCTTCGGACTGGCCTTTGCCTTCGGGCAGGTCTTTCGACAAGTCTTTCAGACGCACATTGCCGCCGTCCGGCGTCTTAAAGCCGAAATCCCTTACCGTATATTCTGTGAGCATCGACGTCGGCGAAATCTCCCGCAGCGCCAGTTCCAGACTGCGGCTCTCGCCTGCTTCCAGCGCAAATGTCATAAACTGCACCAGCTGGCTGCCGTCCGCCCTGCGGTTCGTCGTCAGCGCGCGGTAGATGCCCGGCTCCAGATCCAGATGCACTTCATTGTTCTGCAATTCTTCGAAATGATCCCACATCCCCACGCGAACGAAATGATCGTCCTCGAAATGATCCAGCGAATAACGCGCCCATTCCGTCAGGTGCAGCGTGCCGCTTCCGCTCAGGGTCAAATGCGCAGTCCCGGCGCCGGATGCCGGCGCCGCAGGCTGCTTCGTCTGGCTCTGCGGAGCAGTCCCATCCTGCTGCTGCGGCTCCGTCGCACTCTGCAACCCCGGCTGCTGCGCCGGATGAAACGCGCCGTTCTGATAATATTCCGCCTTGTGGTCCGCCATGCGGAGCCTGGCCGGGATGCCAAGCGTCCGGTAGAGGGTCACGCAGAAAACTTTCTTCGACAGTTCGCTCCCGATCCCCCCGCGCAGACAGGCCACCGGAGACGTCACCAGATCCTCGTATTCCCGGTCGGGGAGGGGATGAATCCACTGATCCACAAGCATCGGAAGAACCGCCGGATCTGCCGCGACCGCCTCTTTCCGGGCGGCGCTCATATGCTCTGCGAGGAAATGCCTTCCTAACCGGACCATCTCGTTGGCGACACGCGGATTCACAAGGAAACGGTAGAAGACGTCGTCCGGGAAACGTCCCGCGTAAGGCGCGGCGCTCTCGCAGCATTCTTTCAGGATATCCGCCCGGATGTCCCACAGATCCTTCTCGCGCAGCGCCCGCAGCACCTCCAGTTTCCAGCAGCCGGGGCGGGGCGCGGGAGCCTTCTCACCGAAACGGGCAGACCCGGCCAGGTCTGCCCCGGCATCGTGCATCTCCCGCCCGGCAGGGTCTGCCCCGGCGTCGTGCTTCTCCTGCGCGGCCAGACAGTCGGAATCCCAGCCGAGGAAAGCAAGGATCTCGTCCAGGTTTCCGAGAGATTTGCGGAGAATCTCGCGCAGCCCGTCCCGGTCCGGTTCGTCGAACCGCGACAGCACCGCCTCCGCCTTCG
>CAYYHX010000005.1:6795-9002 GCA_964471835.1 uncultured Hungatella sp. | reverse complement strand
CGCAGCCCGTCCCGGTCCGGTTCGTCGAACCGCGACAGCACCGCCTCCGCCTTCGCTTCATCATAGAAAGCGGCTTTCTTCTTCGCGCGCCGTTCCGCGGCCTCGTGATTGCGGGCCAGGCCGGTCGATTTCTGCGCATCCGTCAAGGTATCATCGTTGAGATTGCCGACCTTCGGGGCATAGAAATCCAGTTTCCGGAATCCGTCCGTACACTGCGGGCCGCGGTGCAGGACGACAACCGCATCCATGGTCTGGCCTGGTTTAAGGCCGATCATGGACACCATCGTCTCCCCGTACCGAACCGTCCCGTCTGCCGTGTCAGATGCCGTCACGTAGAGATCGCCGTATCCGGTCAGCAGACGCGCCGTGCCGCATTCCGGACTATCCGCGCCCGCGGTCCGCAGGAAAGCGATCGGCCGCAGTTCCCCGGAGTTCACCACCTGGAATTCCACCTTCGCGCCCGGCACCGGCCGGCCGTTCTCATCTTCTGCCCGCACCGTCAGCCAGGTAGTGCGGGCGTAACGTTCCATATGATTGAGAACCCGGCTCATTCCCTTGCGGCCAAGCACCCGGTCCGCCGGCTCGTCCGGCCCAAACCAGCGGGAATGCAGGAGCATTGCCCGTGAGGACGGTCCGATGAACCAGCCGTAATTCAGGCGCTCCTCCGGCTCGCACGCGCCGAAGAAAACCCATTTCCCGTCACACCATGCCTCCACCCAGGCATGATTGTCGTCGCAGTGCGCCCACAGCGGCGCGTAGACCTGCCGGGCCGGGATGCCGAGGCTCCTAAGCACCGTCACCGCGAAGGTTGACTCCTCGCCGCAGCGCCCCGTCGCCGTGCGGTACATCGTGCGGGCGTTCTGCGTCCTGCCGTCCGTGGAACGGTACGTCCCCTCCTGCGCGCACCAGTAATTGGCCTCGATCACCGTCTTCGCCATATCGCCGGGAACCGCCAGGCCGCGCACCTTTTCGTAAAAGAAGCGGCGCAGATCCACGATATCCTCATTATTCACCCTGTGGTGCAGCACATAGTTGGCAAACAGCTTCTCCGGAACCTTTCCGGCGAAGGGACCTTCCTTCCACAGAAATACGCCGTGCCGGGCATAAGCCAGAAAGAGCTGTGCCGGATAGTCCAGCACATCGCTTATGGGCATGGCGCTGTAGAGAAATGTCATCGCTTCCGCTTCGTCGGGTTCACACCCGCCGATCACGTCCAGAATCTCCTGTTTCTTCGCGCGGAGCATGGGGAGCCGCAGGGCGGCAATTCCGTCCGGCGGAACCGGCTGCTGAACCGGCTGCGGCAAGGCTTCCCTTCCTGCGGCAGACGCGGCTTCTTCCTCCAGCCTGCTGATCTCCGCGTCAAGCAGCGCCATCTGCTGCCCGTATCCCTGCCGGATCTCACGCATATATTCCTTCGAAAACATCTTACGACCTCCGCAGTCCCTGATAGAGCGCATCGAGAAGTTCGCCCGTGCCGTCACATTTATGCTCCCAGTAGAAGATCCCGCCGTAACCCTTCTCTTTCACATACTCCGCCTTGGCGGCCAGAGAACGCGGATTATCATAAGAAAGGAAGACAGAACCGTTGAACAGGTACGGCGCCTGAGCCTCGTCATCCCAGTATTCGGTGTATCCGTTCCGGTTCCGGTACTCCTTCACCAGCGTCTCATAATCCGGGCCGTAACCGCCGCCCTTCGGGCTGAGGACAAGCAGGCCGTGGTTCTCATCATCGGGCAGATCCGTCCATTTGCGGGAATAGAAAGCGGCCCCCATCATCAATCGGTCCGCCGGAACGCCGCGGGACTCAAAGAGCGCCAGCGCCTGCGCGCAGCTGTTGGTAAATACGTCGCCGCGGTTCGAATAGAGCGCCGTGTGATGGCCGGCCAGCGCGTGAAACCCGCACTTCAGATCGTAGGTCATCACATTGATATAATCCAGAGAATCCATAAGTTCAGGCAGTTCCACACAATTCACATAGTAGAGATCCGCGCCCGCCGCAATCGTCAGATAGCGTTTCCGCCCGTCGCCGGCCGCATCAAGCTCCCTGCGGATCTCCGCGCAGAACAGCGTGAAATTATGCTTATCGTCCGGCGAAACCATGCTCCCGTTCGAGGGGACACAGGGATACTCCCAGTCCAGATCGATGCCGTCCAGGTCATAGCGCACCGCCGTCTCCGCCAGCGCCGCCGCGGCAGTCCTGCGGAGCC
>CAYYHX010000005.1:0-6695 GCA_964471835.1 uncultured Hungatella sp. | reverse complement strand
CCTGCCGTCTTCCGCAGCAGATCCGCGTACCAGCAGAACACATCCGTGATCCGCCCCAGGTCTCCGTATTTGCTGTTGTCCATCCATTGTTTCCTATAATAATACAGGCCCGTCTCCAGCTTCTGTGCGAGCGCCCGCCCGTCCTGTCCTTCGCCGGCCCGGCCGTCCCGGATGGACGCCAGATAGACGCCGACCTCGTTGAAGGTGCGGATCATGTGGATGGCCGTCAGCGTCAGCTCGACGACCCCGCGCCTGGCGCTGTCCATGCTGCGGCTGATCACGCGCAGACGCGCCTCCTGCCCGTCCAGCTTCCGGTTGGCCTCCGGCACCTTGCCCATATCTTCCTCATGGAATAACTTTTCCAGGCGTTCCCGGTCAAATCCTTTCTGCACCCATTCTTTCAGAAGCACCGCGTTGCGCCAGGAAAACTTCATCTGATCGGCAATCTCGTTGAAACACGCCAGCAGCTTCCCGCTTCCGTCTCCGAATTCCAGCATGGAAATCTGCCGGTTGATCTCCTCAAATGCAGGCGCATCGCCGCTCCAGGCGAACGCGGCCCCGTAGATCAGACCGGGAACCGAAAACACCGGATGGTTCACATGGCCGAAATCGCCCCAGTCTGTATTCAGCATCCCGACCGCGCCGTGCTTCACGGCGTAACCGGTCATCGTTCTGACATTCTTATAACTGTTTGAAAGGAGATTGACCCATGTGTTCCAGCCGCAGGCGCCGGGACACACATACTGAACCACTCCGGCATCGGCCAGAACCTGCGTCTCATACTCCCGCTGATCCGGGCTGTAGCCCCAGTTCAGGCAGATCACGCTCTTCGGGATACGGTTCGCCAGCTCCGGGTGGCGGCAGATGATGTCGCCCCAGAACATAGGCTGTTTCCCCGCTTTTTCCAGGAAATCAAACAATTCGCAGATATAATCCACATACAGGGTGCCGACGCCTTTTTCCTCGGCAAGCGCCTTGCTCTTTCCCTTGCCAAGCGCAAACGTCTCATCCGCGCAGATATTGAATTTATTCGAGCGGAACAGGGCCATATATTCGGTGATCATGGCCTTGATCTGCGCGATAGCCGCCGGATCGGAAACATTAACCGTGTGCAGCGCCATGCGGTCCTCGAAGGAGAACGGATGGCCGGCGCTGTCCGGGAACTCGCAGAGGTGCTCGTAGGTTCTGGAACTCAGCAGCTTATACAGATGGCCGAATGACGCCATGGAAGGGATCAGCTCGATTCCCCTCTCCCGGCAGTAGCCGTCCAGTTCCATGATCTCCTCCGCCGTCAGCGGAGTCTCGTCCCGCCACAGCTCCGACATGCCGCGGAACAGATAGGTATGCTCCACATACAGCTGCAGCTGGTTCATTTTGTAAAATGTCATCGTGTCCGCAAGTTTCTTCAGGTTCGCGAGGGTCTGCACGCGCCCTCTGGTGACGTCATGGTAGAATCCGCGCGCGGATAAAAGCGGCTCGTCTTCTATCGTAAGGCACGGCAGCAGGCCGGCGCACTGGCGCACGATCTGGCGCAGCGTGGCCACCGCGTATCCTGCCGCGGCCGTGCTGCCTCCGCAGAGCACGGCGCCTTCTTCCGTGATCCGGAGCCGGTAAGACTGCTCGGGCAGGGCCGCGTCCGTCTTCAGCAGGATATCCCCTTTCTGCGCGGCGCCCCGTGTGATGTCCAGCTTCAAGCCGGCCCAGGTCCGGATCTCCTCCTGCAGCATCCGGGCGTACACCAGCACGCCCTCCGGGCAGGACCCGTCAAGGACGATCATCGTCCCCAGATGAAGGGGCATGCTGCCCTCCTGTTCCGTTATCGATTTCGGCAGAGGCAGTAAAATCATTCGTTTTCTCCTTTTATGGCTGTCCAGTGAGAATGCAGTTCCGGCCGGAAGCACCTGGGAGCGGGGTTCCTGTCCCGCAGTAAGTATAGGCAGCCCCGGCACACATCCTCAGGCGTCAACGACCGGTTCATTTCACAGGAAAGATACCTTCTCAGGATCCGTATCTAATTCATTTCGCAGTAAAGCTATCTTCTCAAGCGTCTGATTTTTTCACTGTAAAGATATTCTTGTTAGGCGCCCAGCCTCACCCTCGCGGTAAAGATATAGTTCGGGTCGCCCCGCTCCTCCATGGTCTCGCGGATCGTTTCCTCCGAGCGCTCCGGCGCGAACCGTTTCCTCCCGCCGTCCGGATAACATACCGTAACCGGACTGTCCAGATCCAGCATCCCGTCCCGCAAGAGCGCCGTAACCTGTCCGCGGGTATCGTCCCGCTCCACCACGATCGCGTTGTCCTGCGGCTCCAGGCGAACCACCACCGTTCCGGCGGCGACCCCGGGCGGCACGCTCAGCCAGTAGAAACTGTCCACGGACCGATCCCCGAGGCGGTCCCTGGTGTCCAGATCCCAGATCACGCGGCCGGGAACCGGCTGTCTCGTAAATTCATCCAGAAAATGCACGGCGTTGGAATCGACGGTTCTGCGGGTGACAAGGCCCGTGTACAGCCAGGAGAGATTGTCGATCATCACCTGCTGCGGCTCCTGGGAATTGTCCCGGAAATTATGCGGCTTATCAACATGGACGTAGACGTTGTGAGTATAGCCGTCCGGGTTCTCGCTCTCCAGCCGGTCCAGAACCATCTGGTAACGGACCGTCTCATGGTTGCGGTCATAGGCGTAATCATTCATCCCGACCTGCAGCTGGATCGGCGTGTGGTAGAGGTTGACCATGCTGCCCTCGTTGGGATGCCCGGCGGACATATGCAGGGCCGCGAACCGGTCCGCCATCCGCGGGCCTACCAGATAGACGCCGTCGCCGCCCGCGGAGAAGCCCAGCAGATAGATCCGGTTGGGGTCCGCACCGTAAAATACGATCAGGTTCTCGATCAGCCGGTCGTAAAGCGGATAGGATTCGGGGTTCGCGTGCGTGTCCCAGGTATCCCGGACGCCGCGCGGGTTCACATAGATCCCGTTCTTCACGCTGTCCTTATAATAGACCGCCATGTGCGCCCACTGCTGATTGTTGATGTCCGGGAACGGCACGCCGCCGCCCCCGTGCAGGGCGATATAGACCGGATACCCGTTTTCACCCGGCTCCCCGATCACCTCCAGACCGTACCGCATCCGCACGTCCCCGAACGCGATGCTCTGTTCCTCCACCTCGCGGATCCGTGCGGGGTCCTTGCGCAGCTTTCCGCACCGCTCTTTCCACAGGTCCCGGGCGCAGTCCCGCGCCTCCGTGCTGTTCATCATGCTGTCTTTTCTCTTCTCCTTCCGGCGAAAATTCATTCTTTTCAAAAAAGAACCGGCGGGGCCAAATCATTTTATCCCGTCGCCCGCATGGTCACCCGCACCTGTCGTTGCCCGCACCTGTCGTCACCCGCACGGTCACGATCTCGTAAGGTTTCAGCGTGACACTTATCTGCCCGCCGTCCACGGGCAGCTCCGCCTCGTTCTCCTCCAGCAGATTGCAGCTGTAAGCCTTCACAGACGCGCCGCCCAAAGGCAGTTCTTCCCCGTTCTCCTCCGGCAGATTATAGCTGTATGCCTTCACAAATATACCGTTCACGGTCAGCTTCGCGCGGGTGAGGCTGTTCTCCGACTCGTACAGGCGGAAGATCACGCCATCTCCGTCCTCGGCCTGTTTCACGGTTTCGAGGATCACGTTCGGCGCGTCCACGGAGGCATAGGAATAGTCCTCTCCCTCCGCCGCGCCGTCCACGGCCAGCAGCGGCTGGTTCAGCTTGTATCCCTCCGCCACGGTTCCGGCGGCCTGCCAGCCCTCCGCGTGCGGATACAGCGCGTAAATGAAGTCGTGCTCCTCCTGATCCGCCACCGGATTCGGCTCGATGCCGGATTTGATCAGGCTCAGCCCGATCACGCTGTCCTTCACCGAATGGCCGTATTTGCAGTCATTTAACAGGCTGACGCCGTAATGGCCCTCCGACAGATCGATCCATTTCTGGCCGCAGCTCTCGAAACGCGCCACGTCCCAACTCGTGTTGGAATGGGTCTTGCGGGTCAGGCTGCCGAACTGCACGTCGAAAGTGGCCTCGTCGGTGTGTACGGCGACCGGGAAATGAACTTTCAGAAGCGTCTGGTGCTCTTTCCAGTCCACATGAGTCTTAAAATCAATCCTCCGGCTGGCCGCGTAGAAGACGATCTGCTGCGTGAAGGAAGACCGGCTGGCCCTGCGGCGGATCTCAAGCACCGCGCAGACGTCGCCCATCTCCGTCCACTCCATTGACTCGACTTCATCGACCGGCCAGCTCTTCTCCGTATAGAAAATGTCGATGTCCCAGTTGTCATAGTAGATCGGCTTATCCTCGTACATCACCAGCGCATTGGCCTTCCCGCCCTCCCGGATCACCTCGCGGTCATTCTCCTTATCATAGAGGCGGTCCATCTCGCCGTTTTCATCGAAATGCACCGTATAGAACGGCGTCTGAAGCGTGAATGCATCCGTTAAGGCAAACGGTCTTGCCGCTTCATCCGGCGTATGGCCGGACCCCGCGTGTACCTTATACATCACGGCCCGGCCTTTGGCGGGGATATTCTTCACAAATGCGACGGTTCCCTCCGCCGTCTTCTGGCACGGATAGACCCGTCCCGCCCGGTCCACAAGCCACTCCGCATCGCAATCGCCCAGAAGCACCACGTCATCGCGGACCCGCCCCGTGGTATTGACGATCATCACACAATGGCCTTCCCCGGCCAGCGCGCGCAGGCGCTCGTCCGTAAGCGCTCCGATCTGCTCCCGCAGCTGCCCGTACTCCCGCTTCGTCACCTCGTAGACTTCATGGATCGAAGACCCCGGCAGGATGTCGTGGAACTGATTCAGGAGCACGGTCTCCCACATCTTATAAAGCTGCTCCGCCGGATAGGCAATCTGCTTTCCGCGGCAGACCGCCGGATCCGCGGCCAGCACGCCCAGAAGCTCCAGATCCATCAGGCCGAACTCCGTCTTGCGGTTGGCGCGCTTGTTGCGGGCCATGGACGTCAGCGTCCCGCGGTGGTACTCGAAATACAGCTCGCCCTCCCATACGGGAAGCCGCTTATTGTCCCAAACTCGCTCCTTCAGCTCATCGAAATACACGCCGGCAAACTCCTGGCGCACCCGCGGAATCCCCTTGACGCCCTTCTCCAGACGGACGGAAGTCTCCAGCATCTCCCTCGTAGGGCCGCCGCCGCCGTCGCCGTAGCCGTAAGAGATCAGGATGTCATTGTTTATATCCTTATCCTGGTAGCGCTTCCATCCGCCCATGATGGCGTCCGGGTGCAGCGACCCGTTGTACGTCGTGAAGAAATCGCTCTCCGGCTGTTTGATGCCCACCGTCGTGATCAGATGGGTCAGCACTTCCGTGCCGTCGATGCCCCGCCAGCGCATGGTATCGTAGGGGATCTTATTAAACTGGTTCCAGGACAGCTTGGTCGTCATAAAATAATCGATCCCGCATTTCTTCATGATCTGCGGCAGCGCCCCGCTGTATCCGAAGACATCCGGCAGCCAGAGGATCCTGCTGTCCACGCCGAACTCATCCTTAAAGAATTTCTTGCCGTGCAGAAACTGTCGCACCAGAGACTCGCCGGACGTCAGGTTCGTATCTGCCTCCAGCCACATGCCGCCCTCCGGCTCCCAGCGGCGTTCCGCCACGCGCTGCTTCACCTTCGCGTACAACTCCGGATAGCGCTCCTTCAGAAATGCGTACAGCTGCGGCTGGCTGGACATGAAACGGTAGGAAGGGAACTCCTCCATCAGCTTCAGCGCCGTCGCGAAACTGCGCGCGGTCTTTTCGCGCGTCTGCTCCACCGTCCACCACCAGGCCACGTCGATGTGGGTGTGGCCGATGCAGGTGGCGATCACGTCGCTGTATCCCGCCAGATCCGTATAGAGGGCCTTGTCAATGTAATCGCTGGCCTCCTGAAGCGTACTGTAGAACTCCGGCGAATAAGGCGTCCGCAGGTCGATGCGGTTGACAGTCTCATTGAGCACGTCCTCGATCTGCATACGGGTCCTGTCCTCCCGCTCCATGCGGGGAAAGGCCCACAGCGGCACCTGCAGATCATAGTATACCTTATTGATCAGGGCATCCATTTCAAAGAAATCCACGCACAGCCGGAATTCGTCGTGAAGCGTGCCGGTATAAGCCTGCAGATCGATCCGCAGCTCCTCGCCGCCCTTCGCGCACTCGAACAGGTTCACATCGCGGTGGTTCATGTCGATGCCCTGGATGATCTCGCCGTTCACAAACAGCAGGAACTGCGGGTTCTTGCCGTCGTCCCACTCCCTGATCTGCGTGGATATGTGCATCCAGAGCCGCCTGCCGTCCATCTCCTCCGGCACCGCAACTGTCGTCTTGAACCAATAATGCCCGTCCGGCCCGTACCAGTGCATGGTCCTGCTGTCGAACGGTTCCCAGGGCGCCGCGCTGCTCTCGGCGTCTTCGGGACGGAGGAAATTCCCCTTCTTGTATTCCCAGCCCGGAACCGGGGTCCTGTCCTTCACGCGCAGCTTCTTGAGCTCCTTGCAGATCACCTCAACCCGCTTGTCTAAAAAATGCATGTTGTCCTCCTGCTTTTCGTTCCTTTCCTTCTCCCGTACAGACAAAAACAGAGTGATGAAAATGTCCGACATCGCCATCACTCTAACATATTTCATTCCATAAAGCAATGGAATTTTTTGGCCTGTTTC
>CAYYHX010000004.1:0-39473 GCA_964471835.1 uncultured Hungatella sp. | reverse complement strand
TTTGTTGATCATAATACCCAGATCGGTACCGCCGACGCCATACTGCGATATGGTCCTGTTCGGAGAATATTCTCCTGTGAGCATATCGACTATATGAACATTTTTTACCTCGCTCAGATTATATTTCCCCTCCGGATCATCCATGGGAGCAGGTGAGCCGACGCTGAGTGTTTTCAGATTGTTTACTCTGGCCTCTCCCGCCCCCGACGATTCGCTTTCACCGGTGTTATCCGAATTCGTAACCGCCTCCGTGTCCGTCTCCGTACCGGCTTCTGTGACCGCCTCCGTGTCCGTCTCCGTACCGGCTTCTGTGACCGCCTCCGCGCCTGTCTCCGTACCGGCTTCCGTACTCGCCTCTGTACCTGTCTCCGTACCGGCTTCCGTACTCGTCTCTGTATCTGCCTCCGTACCGGCTTCCGTGACCGTTTCCGTACTGGTCTCCGTATGATTCCCATGATCCGCGCAGCCGGCCAGAGGCAGGATCATACATAATCCGACACAAAACCAGAATTTTATCCGTTTCATTTTAAACGTCCTTTTACCCTTTCACAGAACCAAGCATAACGCCTTTCACGAAATATTTCTGAATGAAAGGATAGATGCATAAGATAGGTGCCGATGATATGACCACCATACAATATTTAGCCAGCTCCCTGTAAGAATCAACCAGCGAATTTTCAACATTGGCTCTTACCGTCTCTGAATTTTCTCTGATCAGATACTCCCGCAGCACAAGCTGCAGCGGCCACTTCTCCCGGCTCGGCATCAGTACAAGGGCTCTGAACCAGTCGTTCCACTTCCCCACTATATAATAAAGAAGAATCACGGCAAGAGTGGCCTTTGACAGCGGAAGAACGACATCCACCAGTATCCGGAACTGCGATGCGCCGTCAATGATCGCAGCATCTTCCAGATCCTGGGGAACCGACTGAAAGGCGGTCCGCATGATGATCATATCCCATGTCGCGATCCCTCCCGGGATGACCATTGCCGCAAGGTTATCATAAAGTCCGAGCTGTCTCATCAGCAGATACCACGGGATAAGCCCCCCGCCAAAGAACATGGTGAAAACGATATAAAACATGATCGGTTTTTTCAGCATCAGATTCGATCTGGATAAGGCAAACGCGCCCATGATCGTCAGCATCATGCTGAAAACCGTCCCGGCTGTCACATAGACCAGCGTATTGAGGTATGAACTTAAAATCGCACTGTCCTTAAAGATTAACTGATATCCCTTTAGCGTGAACTCCAGCGGAGCCAGCAAAAGCCCCTTGTGCTGCATCAGAAGCCCCGGATCGCTCACTGAGGCAAACAGTACATAAATTATTGGATACAAACAGACCAGGCACAGCAATCCCAGAAAACCGTAATTGAACAGATTGAAAGCAATATTGGAAAGCGAGTACTGCCCGACCCTATGTCCATTCTGTCGTTTCTTCATTCAATATTCCCCCTTAAAACAGGCTGGTTTCCGTAGTCTTTTTGGAAACCCAGTTCGCTAACATGAGCAGGGTAAAATTAACGACCGTACTGAACAGACCGGCCGCGGTGGAATACGAATAGCCTCCCTCTACAAGACCTCTCCGGTATACATATGATCCGATCGTATCCGCTACATTATACACCACCGGATTGTAAAGAAGGATTGTCTTCTCATACCCCGACGCCATCATTCCTCCCACCTCCCGGATCAGCAGAATCATGATGGTTGGCAGGATGCACGGTAAGGTGATGTTCCACATCTTCCTGAAACGCCCTGCCCCGTCGATCTCAGCCGCTTCATATAATCCAGGATCTATGGAGGCAAGCGACGACAGATAAATGATCGAACTCCACCCCATTGATTGCCAGACGCCGGACAGTGTATAGATCGGACGGTACATACCCGGATAATACAGCAGCGAGCCGTATTTCTTTCCCGTGATCATGCTCAGCAGACTGGTGATCAGGCCGTTCGAACTGGTAAAATCACGGACCAGACCGCAGACGATCACGAGCGATATAAAATGGGGCATATAGGTAATGGTCTGAACGATTCGTTTATACCCATTTAACCTCACTTCATTTATTAAAAGAGCCAGTATGATCGGAGCCGGGAATCCCAATACCAGATGCCACAGATTCTGCATGAACGTATTTTTTATGAGCCTTAAAATCTGGTCGCCCGTAATAAAATCGATTAAGTTTTCCAATCCCACCCATTTACTGCCGCTTATGCCGAGAAACGGCTTAAAGTCCTGAAAAGCAATCACGATCCCGTACATCGGCATATAATGAAACACAAAATACCAGACCAGAACCGGAAGGAGCAGGAGATATGCGAAATGATTCTTCTTCAAATCTTTCCTTAACCGTACCGAGAATGGCTTCTCCTGCAAAACATTGGATTCCTTTCCCTTTTTATTTTTTTTCATCCCTCTTTATCACCTCCATGGGGTATCCCTGATCCAGAGGGATACCCCATTTAACATGAAGATGGTCCGTTAACGAACCCGTATGAACCGCTTACCGCTGCAGATAGCGATCATAAGCTGCCTGATACATTTCCACATACCGCTCGATGCCGGCGTCCTTTAATTTCTGCTGCATTTCAGCGACGGCATCAATCGGCATGGTTCCGACGACGATCCCTCCGGCGTACTCAGCTACGATGTTATTAACGTCTGAACTGATCTTTGCGGCTTCTGCGCTTTCCTCACTCGTCAGAGCAACGTTCGGAAGGCCAATGCACAGTGTTTCGTTCAGGATTTTCTTACCATCGTTTAATGATTGCTCACTTGTTACAACCGCATGGTTCTGGTCGTGTACCTTAATATAACGCAAAATCTTATATTTGCTGTTGCGGGTCTGACCGCCCCTCTCGAGTATATCCGGATCCGTATTGAGAAGACTGTCTTCCTGGAAATAAGGTATCCCTTCATCGTTTACCAGATGACAATCTCCATAGGTCCCGAAGTTATAGAGCTCCCAGCCTTTTTTCGTATATCCGAAATCCAGATAGGCAAGCGCTGCTTCTATGTTTTTACAGCTCGAAGTGATCACTGCCGAATTATTTTGATCCGTAAGCGAAGAATGAAAAGTCATCTCCGGTTGATCACCTTTGTTCAGAACCGGCCATGAGGCGGTCACATACTCCACTCCTTTAGCCTCTACGCCTTCTGCGTCCGAATAGATAACGGCACATTCGTCACTTGTGATCATACTCTGTCTGTGATTCCAGTCGCCGGACAAATAGTCAGGATCGATGAGTCCCTCCTCATACCATTGCTTCATCGTTTTCAGGTAATCCGTAATGCCGTCTTCCATGGGGCCGTAGTAAACCTTCCCGTCTTTTACGGCCATACCGCTGCTGGTTCCATATGCCGTCGCGAGGAATCCCACCCCATTTAACACAAAGCCGCCTCTTTCCGCACCGAATACCAATGGCACGGTAAACCCTGCTTCTTTGCAGTCGGTCAGAAAATCATACCATTCATCAACGGTTTCCGGAGGTGCAGTCCAGCCGGTCTTTTCCAGTGCAATCTTCTTGACTCTCATCGCCCACGGAACCGCAGGATATTCGAGACGTTGCTCAAACAGAGCCAGCATTGTCCCGTCATCCGTAATGGATTCCTTCCTCCTGGCTTCATCTGAATCCAGATAATGCATATAATTGGGAAGATATTCTGCATAATCGTTCAGTGAAATGATCAGGCCGTCATCCAGTTCTGCCTGCAGTCCGCCCGGATAGAAACCCTGTGAGTTAATAATGATATCCGGAAGCTCGCCGCCGGACAGCATCAGATTAAACGATGTACTCTCATCTCCGGCCGGCGGAACCGTAAACTCCACGTGGATCCCGGTCAGTTCCTCAATCTTTTTCACCATATAATGCTCATTCATACCTCCATCCCACATGATGGAAGCCTGGTACGTATCCGGAAACCAGACAGTCAATGTCGTATCATCCTTATACGGATAGGCGGAGTAATCGCTCCCTATATCATATTGATCCGTCAGATAGGAATCATCGTATGTCGTGTTGGCCAGCTCGATCTCCTCATCCGTCGGGTTCTCGTTGCCCCTCAGGGATTCGAGAGAAGCAGAGTCCGCAGTCCCGGATCCGGCTGCTTCTTCGGTCTCGGCCGGAGACGTATCGCTCTCTCCCGGAGCGGCCGCAGCCGCTGTCGTATCCGCAGCCGCCGTTGTTGTAGCCGCTGTTGTATCTGCAGCTGCCGTCGTTGTAGCCGTGGTATCGCTTTGTCCGCCGCAGCCCCACAGGGCAGACGACGCCAGCAAAACGGCGGCCAGGGAACCCGCGACCCATTTATTTCTTTGCGTTTTTCTCATTCTTTTCACCTCATCTTGAAATAGACTTTATCAATCCGTACTTTGTCATTATTTCTTATACATCGGCCCGTACGCCCTGCACGCCCGGTAGTCCGCGCCCTCCGGATCCATCCCGAACGCGTTCCACGCCGCCGGGCGGAAGATCTTCGCCGCCGGTACGTTGTGCATACAGACCGGGATGCGCAGCATCGAGCACATCGTGATCAGATCCGCCCCGATGTGGCCGTAGCTGATGGCTCCGTGGTTCGCTCCCCAGTGGTTCATCACGTCGTAGACCGTCGCGAACGGGGAACCTTCCTTTCCGTCGCAGCGCGGGGTGAACCAGGTGCATGGCCAGGTGTAGTCCGTGCGCTTCCACAGGATGTCGGATACCTCGTCCGGCAGCGCGACCGTCCAGCCCTCTGCCAGCTGCAGCACCGGCCCCAGCCCCTTCACCAGATTCAGGCGGATCATCGTCGCCGGCATCTGCACCCGTGTGAGGAACCGGGAGGAATAGCCGCCGCCGCGGAAGTAACCGTTGTCCGCCGGGTTCCAGGTCGTCGCCGCCAGCATCGCGCGCTGGTCTTCTTCGGTGACGTCCCACCACTGCTTCATGACGCCGTTCCCGTCCGCGTCCTTCGCCTCGCCGCAGGCGTCCAGGCAGGCCGCTCCGGAGTTGATCAGGTGGATGAAACCGCCGTTCTCCTTCGCCGGCCCGGTAAGTTCATATCCCGCGGCGCGCTTCACCGCCTCCGGGCTCCAGTAGGTGCGCACGTCGGCGAAGATCTGCGCCCTGCCGGTCAGCAGCTTCATGAAGAGCATCCCAAGCCCGTTCAGCACGTCGTTCTCGGTCGCCAGGATGTACGGCTCGCGCGCCCCTTCCCAGTCGAAGGACGTGTTCAGCACCGCCTCCGCAAAGTCAGTGTTGGGATAGTAATCCGTCCACTGCCGCTGCCCCTGGAAACCGGCCGCAATCGCGTTGTGGCCGATGGCCTCCTCGGAGAATTCCGGAGCCAGCCGGTCGCAGCCGCTCATCAGCTCCTTGATGATAACCGCCGTCTTCACCACGAATTCCCAGTCCGCGTCCTTCTGGGCGCGGGTCTTGCGGATGAACTCCGGGTTCTTGTCGAACCCTTCCTTACAGTTCGCCTTTGTCCACGCTAGAGCCTTTTCGTACTCCTCTTTGTCATAGATGCCCTGGTTTACGCGGCGGAGGATCTCCACCTCGTCCACGGACTCCACGCGCATCCCCAGCCACGACTCTAAGAAGTCGCTGTCCATGATGGAACCGCCGATGCCCATGCAGGCGGAACCGATCTGCAGATAGGACCGGCCGCGCATCGAAGCCGCCGCCACCGCCGCGCGCCCGAACCGCAGGAGTTTCTCCCGCACATCCTCCGGGATGGAGGCGTCGTCCGCCTCGCAGACCTCGTGTCCGTAGATGCCGAACGCGGGCAGTCCCTTCTGGGCGTGGGTCGCCAGCACAGATGCCAGATAGACGGCGCCGGGGCGCTCTGTTCCGTTAAAGCCCCATACGGCCTTGATCGTGCCGCGATCCATGTCCATGGTCTCCGCGCCGTAACACCAGCAAGGCGTCACGGTCAGCGTGATGGCCACGCCTTCCCGCTCAAACTTCGCCTGACAGGCCGCCGCCTCGCCCACGCGGCCGATCGTGGTATCGGCGACGACGACCCGCACCGGCGTGCCGTCGGAGTAACGGAGATTGCCCGCGAAGAGTTCCGCGGCTGCCCTGGCCATACCCATCGTCTGCTCCTCAAGCGATCCGCGCACATCCAGCGCGCCCTTGCGGGCGTCGATCACCGGACGGATCCCGATCACCGGGTATCCTCCGGCCAGTCGGTTTTTTGCCATTCTCTCACCTTCCCTTCTTAATGAACACTGCGTTTACAGGAACGGAGCCTGTCCGGTTTGCGCCGTTTTCCGGCTCCTTGTCTACTTTCCACTATAAAATTGCAATAGCAGAAGCTGAACTTGTAGAAATTTTACCGCAATCTTACCCTGTTTTCTCGCTACTATTTGCTTACTTATGGACATTTTTTGCGCTTGTTTCGAGTGGCTGCGCTTCCCCTTTAGCTATTTATCACTCCCTTGACCAGAAGCAGGTCGCCATATAACCTCTCTTCCCCCGTCTGGATCACCAGATATGCCTTTTTAGCGCGGTCATAGAATTCCTGTCTGGCGACGGCATAAAGCTCTACTCCTTCGCCGTACCCGTCTTTCAGGATCTCCGCATAGTCGTCCCAGATCTCCGCCTTGACTCCTGCGGCGGAATCCTTAGGCGTAACCGCCATAACCACCGCCGGAAAGTCTTCAGCCGTATCCAGCGGGAATACCTTCACAATCGCCTGCAGCAGTTCCCGTTCACTGATTCCAGGACACAGGATCACCCTCTGCCCCACGGAGGCCGCGGGAAAATTTGCGTCGGCTATCACAAGTTCATCCCCATGTCCCATATCTGACAGCATTTTAAGCATATCGCCTGTCAGTATCTTACTGATCCCTTTCAGCATAGCAGGCTCTGACTTCCTTTCTTTTCTATTTTTTTGTAAAATCACTCATATTGCATTGTCCGGCATTCCTTTCCTCATTTCAGCGTAACTCTTGCTATCGAGGAGTTATAAACGCTGAATTGACTCATGACGAAATAGAATACCTTACCGTTTTGTTCCATCCAGTATTCGTTCGTGAGACCGCCGTATACACTCGTATCATGGTTGGGAAACGGATAGGAAGAATCGATGAGAGTCTGCGGCTCCCCATACGGACCCCAGATATGATCCGCGAGCGTATAAGCGATCCTGTCATGCGGAACGGTGTACAGCAGCATCCATTTTTTCAGGTATTCATTGTAAACGCAGCACTGCTCTCCGCAGCATCCGCGCACGATGAATGCGCCATCGTTTTCACATACGGTCTTTAATCCGGCGCTTCCGCCAAGCCATATGGGTTCTCCTTTTTCGTCTGTTCCGTTAAAATAGGAATAAGCCTCGAAATTCTCGAAATCGGCGCCGCTGTGTCTTACCCTTCCGAGCTTCATCCCGGAGGAGCGGTACCCGCCTTCGCCGATGAGATAGATATACCCGTCTTTTCCGTCCACGGGAAAGATCTGGGTAAAATAATATCCGACGTGGGAGCGGACGTCGATGTGTACGCCGCTCGCTGAGAGATCGGTATTCTCTGCCGCGAGCTTCTCAAGCCGTTCCACCCGGCCGCCTTCAAATTCGTTTGCAGGATCTTCGCCATGGTCGAACCAGGTAAGATCGAACACGCGGCGCCATGTCTTTCCCCCGTCCCCGGACTTTACGGCACACCCAAGATTCATGGATCTCTCCCGCGCTACTCCGTTCCTGGGCCAGGCATATTTGTAAAAAAAGAACACATAGATATTCCCGTCGAGGAAGATCGCGCCGGTGGGGATTTTCGTGCGATCATCGCAGATCGTATGCGCCGAAACTACGATTTCCGCCGCTTCCCCGTCTGGCTTGCGGGGAAGGAACCCATCAAAGCGTACCAGATCCCTGACGTTTTGAACCGAGGCATATGCACACGCATTGCTCCGCCAAAGATCATCAAATTTATGCAAAAAGGTATCCCCGAAAAAGAAAAATGTCTTCTTTTCCGGCTCCACATACAGGGGGAACCCGAGATCGGTCCCGCCCACCTTTGCCTTTGCGCATACGTCCGCATTGATGGAATCAGGACCGGTGATCATTCCCAGCCACTCCACCTTGTCGATCAAGCTGTCATTCATCGTATCTCCTCCTTAAATCCGAAAAATAAGGCAGGCTCCACGGCAGCCTGCATACCGCGCCCTATGGCGGGCGCATAAGCGAAACTGCCGTGGATTCCGCCTGATGAAGTGCCGCAGATTTGTACCGTATCGGTCTGAATTTGCGGAAATTACGCCGCAGCCAGATTTAGAGGCACGCTCCGTCAGTACGCAGCTCCTCCTGGAGTTCTTTGACGTTCAATTCGCAAGGAGATTTTTCCTCACGAATGCACTTGACTGCAGCCACACCTGCTGCCTGCGCAATGGCAAAACAAGTCGCAATCACACGGGCAGAGGCCATGGCGTAATGATCGGCACAGATCGCACGGCCGGAGATCAACAGGTTCTTTGTCTTCTTCGGAACGATTGTCCCATAAGGTATATCGTAGTAATCCTTTTGATCGAAGTAGTGGGATTCGTCCAGCATCTGATCGGCAAACCTGGTTTTCATGTAGCAGACCGGTTCAACCGCACAGCGCATCGAACACATCCCGTTCTCCTCAACTACCGGCGAGCATTTCCCGCGCGGACAATGAATGTCGAAAAACCAGCAGCCGCGCGCGATTACGCTTTCCGGATGACGGCGGTGATAAAGGATATCATCCTTCTCAAGCATGGTCAAACCTGCGATCTGCCGGGTTTCCCTCACGCCAATCTGGGCAGGAGTATTACGTAAATAGGCATTCTCATAACCCTTGACGTTTTTCTTATAAAATTCCACGATGTCAAAACTATCCTTGCGCAGCTGGATCTCGCCCTTTGTCAGATCTTCCACGTTTGTACCGTCGCCGGCAAAACGTGTGATTGTAGGAGTACGCTCATTATCACGCAGCGTGACGCCCTGTTCGCTGACTTCACCTACAACCAAAGAATAACAATTTATCTCCCCGTTGCGAATGCCGTCAATCACACGCTGACGCGCTTCTTCCTGCAAACGAAGCTGGCCAAACTCTTTTGGCTTGCGGTCTTTCGAAGTGTCATAACCGCCATTGATACCGCCGGCATCCATTTGAATGGCATCGTCCGCAACCCCGCCGATGATAAATTTCGTACCCATAGATTGTGTCAGGCCGTCCGCTTTACGCCCCTTGGTGTAATCCTCGCCTGCCATTACGGCAATATCGCCGTCGCCGGTCGCATCAATGATAATTTTTGCCCGAATAGCCATACGGCCAGACTTATTCTCGATTATGACGCAGTCGATTTTGTCCCCGTCCATGGTGACGCCGCACGCCCAGCTGTGGAATAAAACCTTAACGCCCGCCTCGATGATCATGCGGTCGATCACATGCTTCAAAAGTTCGGGGTCAAAAGCAACGCGTCCCCAATCAATCGCATCATCCTGCGGAGCGCCATCGATTTCCTGCAGCCGGCGAATAATTTCCACAGGGATACCGCCCAGAAACGGTTTTCTCGGCACATCTGCAAGAATAGGCGCATAACCAAACATTGGCCCCATAAGACCTGCGGTAGCTAAACCTCCGAAGAAACCGTACCGCTCAATGATCATGGTCTTGAGACCCTTGCGGCCCGCGGCAACCGCGGCCGGAAAACCGCCCGGGCCTCCGCCGACGACCAATACGTCTACTTCATCTTTCACTTCAATTTTCCGTTCCGGTTCCACAACGAATTTGTTCATAGCTTGAATACTCCTTTCAGATTAAATTAACACAAATTAAATTAACACAAAATTATCCGCTGCCTGTCATGTTTTAGCATATAATTCGGGACTGTCATTTAAATTTCACTTCATATAACTCGACGCCGTACAGGATATCCGTCCATTGAGAGACCGTTACATAAAAAGTCTGTCCGTTATCCCGTGTCATAAGTTCGTGGGTAAAACCTCCATAAATATATTTTCCGCATGGGAAAGGATATTCATTCGATAAGATTATCTTCAGATCTTCAAAGGGGCCGTATGGCGTCTGCGCAGCATTATATACGATCCCATATCCTGGTTTATAATAAACAACCATCCATTTCCCAAGGTAATTATTATAACAGACGCTCATATTGGAAACCGGAGCCTTTATGATCTGATATTCGTGTTCGTTCAGAGCCTTCAATCCTTCCGCTCCCTTTTTCCAAATGGGGGCATCTCCATCAAAACCTAACAGATACTCATATTCGCCGAATTTTTCTATATTTTCTTTTCTGACCCTCGCACAGACGATTCCAAACTGGCGCCCTCCATGCCTGCCATACAGATATACATACCCGTCCTTTCCGTCCACCGGATACAGTTGCGCGAAAGCAGGGCCGACGCGCTCTTCCATATTGAGCGAGATACCTGACGGTTTCATATCCATGCCCTGTTCCGCTATCTCCTTAATCGTATCCGCGAATTCTCCGCTGGCCGTTTCCGCCCAGGTCAGGTCATAGACGCGTTCCCAGGTCTTTCCGCCATTCCGGGATTTGATCGCGCCGCCATAGTTGACGTCCCAGAAGCCCGGTTTCCCCCAGCGTCTTATGGATTCATAGAATGCGTACATCACGCCGTCAATCTCAATGGCGCCCTGGCAGATCTTCGTCACCTCATAATTTTCTTCATCTGCACAATGATGCGCCTGGATCTGGTCGGCGGCAAGGCCATTTTCATCCAGTACGAATGTATCAAACTGAAAATCATCAGGATCAAATCTCCGCATCTTTCCGATCACCGTACCTCTCCAATAGTGGGGTTCTATCTTCGGGAACGGCTGATCAAAGGTGTCTCCAAAGAAAAACCACAAGCTGTTCTCTTTCGGGCTGTAAACCGGGATCCCCAGATCAGTTCCGTCAACGCCCCATTTCATCGTATCATGCTTCGCTTTCGTCCCGGTAACAATGGACTTAAAGGCAACGTAATCGATTTCGTCTGAATAGCTTCTTTTTTCCATGACTAACCTTTTTCTCCTTCATAAAAAAATTCGTTGCTCAATTTCGACAGCTTCTGCCGCATCCGCCGTCTATCTTCCAGCGGACAAAACCTGTGGCCGGGTACCTTCCGGTCAGCCAGTTTCAGCTTTTCTCCATACTTCTCACCCCCTTTTTCATTTATCTTACCTTCATTTCCGGCATATTTCTCGCTATTATTTAATTACTGTTGGACATTTTTTATCTTTTTTGTTATACTGAGGGGGGTGAAATTCTGAGGCGCTCCGGCAGAATGTTTCATGGCAGACTGTTTCACGGCAGACTGTTTCACGGTAACTGGTATCTGGGGAATGAAAGGGAGAGGCACATGATGAAAGGTCTTCACGAAGTGCGAAATTATCCGTCCGGATTCATGGTGTGGCAGGACTCCTATGACAATATGGGCTGCCTGGCCCACTGGCACCAGGAGATCGAACTGATCTATATCCGGAAGGGAAAGGCTGACATCTGTCTCGAGGATTCGGAGATCTCCGCGAAGGAGGGCGACCTGGTCGTCATCGACACCGGAGGGCTCCATTACATCCCTTGTCACCGGTATGAGAACCGGCTTGATTTCATCCTGTTTGACATGGGCATCGTCTGGCCCAACAATCAGGCGTGTTTCTTTAAGCCGCTGGTCACGGCGGAAGAACTGGAGCGGTACGGCATGACGGAGGCCGTGAAGGAACTGTTCGATACGGTTCACAGGGAACTGGAAGAAAAGGACGCGTACTATAAGGAGATCGTGTCCGCGGAACTGAAGAATATCATGTACCGGCTTCGCCGGCGCCATCCGCACAGCGACCGTCCCGCGGACAATACCAGCCAGCACCTGGGACGGCTCCACGACATCCGGCAGTTTCTGGCCTATATCGACGAACATTATAATGAGACCATCACGCTGGACGACGCCGCCAGGAAACTGAATCTCAGCCCCGAGTATTTCTCGCGGACATTCAGCAAGGTGGTCGGGATCAATTACATCTCGTACCTGAACATGGTGCGGGTGGAACACGCCGCGGACATGATCTGCAATTCAGACGCCAAGATGATCGACGTGGCGCTGTCCTGCGGATTCTCCAATGTCCGCGTGTTCAACCGCTGTTTCAAGCAGTATACGGGTACCCCCCCCCGACGCAGTTCATGGCGCTGCCTGACTCCGTGAGGAGATCATTTCCTTTCTATAAAAGGAAGCTCGACAAGCGTGAATACGTGCAGGGTACCTCGCCCGTGGTCATCCTGGAGCCGCCCGAGGAGGCATGCTCCGGATGACGCTTAATTCCGAAGTGCCGTAATCGGAACCACGAACACACCGTCCGGACGCCGGTAGGCTGCCTTCGACAGCCCGCAGAGTACGCAGAGTACCTCCGGCGGGCGGCCCTTCGGATCTTCGCAGAACTCCCTGCGGATCTTTAAGAGGCTCTCCGCGGCGCTGTCGATCTGGTTCGCCCCCAGCTTAATCTCAAACGCGCACCACCGGCCGTCCGCCAGCTCGATCAGCGCGTCGATCTCCCGCCCCTGGTAATCTTGATAATGATAGAGCGAACCGCCGAACGATTCCGCGTAAATCTTCAGATCTCTCTCGCACAATGCTTCAAACAGAAACCCAAGCGTATGCAGGTCGCCCAGAAGACCCTCCGGGGATACCTTAAGGAGCGCGCATGCCAGCGACGGATCGGAAAAATGGCGCTTTACCGCCTGTTTGACGCGCACCGATGAGCGGACGCCGGCTGAGAACGGCAGCTGGTTGTCCGTGATGAACAAGCGCTCGAAGATGTCCAGATATTCCTTCACGGTTTCCACATCGATATCCTCGTCGTCCGTCTCGCTGATGTCGCTGCGCAGCTTCCGGTTGGTGGCGGTCGTGCTCTCGTTGCGCGCCAGAGAGCGCAGAAGCAGACGCATCTTCGTGGTGTTGCGCTTTACGCCGTCTATGCGGTACACATCATCGTCAACGACCGCGTTCAGGTATTCTTCCGGCAGCAGAGCAGCCTGCTCCGGCGAAAGACCCAGGCTGCCCGGCCAGCCGCCGCGGATAATCAGCCGGATCAGCTCCCGCAGATCGGTCTCGCCGGTCATAACCGGCATCAGACGGCCGCCGCACAGCTCCTCTAAGGACACCTGCCCGGTCGAATCGCCGGATTCGTACAGGGACATGGGGCGTATCCGCAGCCTCGCGATCCTCCCGGCCCCGCTGTGAAGGATTCCTTTATGATTGGGGGTGGCGGAACCGGTCAGGATGAACCTTCCCTTCTCCGCCGTCTGATCCACCCGGTAGCGCACCGCGTCCCAGATCGGGGGGACTTCCTGCCATTCGTCAATCAGCCGCGGCGATTCGCCGTCCAGAACCAGATCCGGCGACATCTCAGCCAGCTTCCGGTTCTGGAAATTCCCGGCCGGATCGCCGATGAAGACCGCGCTGCCGCTGTGATGGGCGGAGGTCCATGTCTTGCCGCACCATTTGGGACCCTCCACGCAGACGGCCCCAAAAGCCGACAGATATCGATCCAGCTTCGGGTCAATAATGCGGGGTTTATAATCTTTTTCTTTCATGGCGGCTCTCTCCTTTGCCGCTATTATATACCAACCCGACAGATTTTGCAAGTCCAACCCGATAGATTTTAGATTTTCAATCCGATAGATTTCTAATTTTCAACCCGATAGATTTTTAGTTTTCAATCCGACATATTTTTAATTTTTAATCCGACTAATTTGGATTTTCTAACCCGATGAATTTTGATTTCTTAATCCGATAGATTTTGGATTTCTAACCCGACAGATTTTGTTTTCTTAATCCGATAGATTTTGGATTTTCAACCCGATAGATTTTTATTTTTCATCCCGACAGATTTCCGGGTACAGCCGCGGCAAGTGATTGAAATGCCCCGGCTGTTATGGTATACTTCATGCATAAAAAAGTACCGGCAGGCAGGCGCCGCCGGTCAGAGAAGGAGAGTAAAATGGTCAGGCATGTGATCTTATGGCAGCTGAAGGAAGAATACGGTCCGGAGGAAAAAGAAGCGATCAAAGAGGGGATCAAATCCGGCCTGGAGGGTCTGGCGGGGAAGATCCCGGGCCTCCTGTCCATCCGTGTACAGACCAGCAGGCTGCCGTCTTCCAGCGCGGACCTGATGCTGGATTCTACATTCGAAGATGAAGCGTCATTAAAGGGCTACTCCGGGCATCCGGAGCATATCAAGGTTGCAGACAGCAGGGTAAGACCCTTTGTGCGAAACCGCGTGTGCATGGATTACGAAGAAGAAGAATGAAAGCCGGTCGCCCCGGCTTTCCTGCATGTCCGCCCTGAAATCATCAGCTTTCCAGAATTTCATCCAAGGTCAGCGTAAGGAATGTCTCTTCCCCTTCTCCGCTCTCATAGAGCAGGCCGACGGTACCGTCCGCCAGCTCCGTCAGGCACGAGTACGCGAACATCGCGCCGCCGGTGTTGACCTCATAGACAGATTCCCAGGTGATCTCCTCCGTCTCACCGCTCTCCCCGGTCTCCTCCTCGCGGACAAACCCCGCCCATATCTTACCGTTTTGGCGCGCGTTGCCGCCGGGTCCAGACAGAAGGATCATCCTCCGGCCGCCGACGGGGCGGGAATAAGCGATCGCGCTCAGCTGACAGTCCCGGAAGAGTCCGTCCGGCCAGCTGCCGGAGGGCTGCCATGTCCCGCCGCCGTCGCGGGAGATGCAGACCTGCCCATAGCGCGCAAACAGATAGAGGCGCTTCCCTATCGCTGCCGTCACGGCTTCCGAAGACGGCTTCTCAACATCCCTGCTCCTTCTCCATATCCTGCCGTCCTCAGAAGACAGGACGCTGGTAAAGGACAGGCCGGTTACTGCCGACTGCGTGTAGCAGGCAAACAGGACACGCCCGTCCGCGGCAGCCGTCCCGCGCCCGGGACCCGCGCCGTAGAAACGGATATCATCCGGCTCGTCTCTGCGCACCTGAGGATTCAGGATCAGCGGCGGCGACCATGTCCGTCCGCGGTCAAGTGAATGGACCAGCCAGAGATAGGAAGCCGGCCACACACGCAGGGGGCTGTTGTAGAAAAATACATTCGCGTGGACTTTCTCTCCCGTAACCTTCCGCTCCTGAACCGTGAGAATATCCCTTTCATCGGAGGCAGCCAGCCTCTCGCAGAACACCGGCCGCCGCTCCCTGTCATAAAGATAATACCAGGCATCCACGTAATAGACCGGATCTCCGGAAATGTCCCCGCCCCCTCCATGCCGCTCCCCGCCGGCGCACGTTCCAAAACCGCGGCGGGATGCAAAGACCGGCGTGAATCCGTCCTCCCCCGCCCTGCCCGCGTAAAAGCTATACTGCTCCGGCAGGTACGGCCACCAGGCCTTTCGCGCCTCAAAATCCGATACCGGTTCCCCGGCGTGCGACGACTTTCCCGTGCGCATCCCCGCGCTGTCATGGTTCTCATACAGCAGCAGCTCCGCCTCTCCGTCCCCGTCCGCGTCCAGATAACCGGAACAGCCGGGAACCGGCCGGTTAACGCCGGTATGCAGTGTCACAGAGCCGGGCCACAGATCCGTCAGCAGCCAGACACGGCCATCCTTTCCCTGTGCGAGGGCCGGATCGATAAATGACGCCGCGTACTGGGAATAGGCATCTTCACTGTCGCCGAAGTAATTCACAAAACGATAATCCCATGTCTTCCCCCCGTCTGCGGAACTGCTGACAAGCGTTTCCAAGTTCACGCCATCGACCATGTGGTTCCAGCGGCAGTCGGTTGCCGCCAGAAGGCTTCCGTCGTCCAGCGTAATCAGCGCCGGGATCCTGAAATGCGTGCAGCCGCAGTTCCCTATGGCAAACGGCTGCCCGTCTGTATTCCTTCCTCCGGACGGAGCGTCTTGCCGGTGGTCTATCCATGCGGTCCCGCTGTCTTTCATATCCTGCTCCTTTCTCCGAAAATCCGCCGCCGTATGCTGCAGATCCTTCCATCCCCGCGCGGGATCTCCTTGGCGGTACTCCCGCATCCGGATTCGCAGGGGTCTTCCTCTTTCGTAAAGACAGAATATCCACCCAGAACCTGTATGATCTGTTATCTCAATTTCATACCTGGTCGTCCGTATTATAAATCTTCTGTATTACAAATGATACTTCTGAAGCATCGCTTCCAGAAACTCCGGCTCCTGCTCAAGACGCCCGATCAGGTCGGACTCACCCTCCTGAACCATAAGGCTGGTCAAACGCAGGATACGCGCACGTCCTTCCTGTTCACCCTCCTTATGGCCTTCCTTCCTCTGCTCATCCATCAGCTCCCCGAGCAGCATATAACTCGCCTCCCATCCCCTGCTGCGCTTCAGTTCCTTCACCCTGTCATGGAGCTTCCGCACATTCGGATCATCCGCCTCCGCCACATACGCGTCCGTGGAATTCTCCACGTAATGCAGCAGATTCACCAGTTCCTTCGGCACATCCGCGTCGTTCGTTCCCTTCGTGCTTAGAAACACACGCACCGCGCCGTCCCCCAGCGGAAAATCCCTCTCCGCGCACCGGTTCTCGAACGTGTACCGGTACAGGCCGCGGCCAAACGGATCGAACGTACAGATGAAGACATTCTACCATAGCCCGGAAATGTTAGGAAGAGGAAAATTTTATGTATTTGCTGTATAAATGTCATATTCTGCAACATCTCAGACAGCACATTTTTTGTGCAGCCGATGGCCGCACATGACGCACCGGATATTCCGTCCTGATTATACGGAAGTGAACCTGTCTATCAACCCGACAGATTTTGCAAGTTCAACCCGACAGATTTTGAGTTTTCACTCCGATATATTTTGAGTTTTCATTCCGACATATTTTTGATTTTCAACCCGACAGATTTTCGGCTACAACCACCGCGCATATCGGATAATGGTCTGACAGCGGGATCCCGCCCCGCTCGTCCGTCCATTTCTCCACGGATTCGCAGCGCAGGCCGCCGCTTAGGAAGATATAATCGATGCTGCTTGCTTTCGCATCTTTATGAAATCCGTGATAGGTGACGCCGATTCCTTCGGTCACGTTGGTAAAGGCGGGATACTCTTTCATGACCGCCATCTCTCTGCTGTCCGGTTCCGCGTTCATATCGCCCGCGAGAATGACCGGCGCCTGCGGGAAAAAGGATTCCTCCGCCAGATGCGCCAGGATCTGCTTAAGGCCCCGGCTCCGGGCCAGGGGACTTTCATGATCCAGATGGGTATTCGCCACGCGCAGCACGATCCCGCTTGCAAGATCCTCGAATACCGCCTCCGTGCAGATCCGCGGGCAGATGCTCTGATCCGGATAGCGGGAGGCCGGAACCATCGGCGTCTCCGACAGCCAGTAGATATCCAGTTTCATCAGGTTAAGCCGGTCCGGGCGGTAGGCGATGGACGTCTGCTCGTCCCGGAGCCGCCTGTCCCGCCCGCAGCCTACGACATAATAGCCCTTCAAATTCTCCCTCAGCCATACCGCCACATGCGGCAGAACCTCCTGAAAACAGATGATGTCCGGCTGCTCCCGTCTGATCTTCTCCAGGATCAGATCCCGGCGGCGGCTGAAATTGCAGGCGCCGTCGCCGCCGCAGTCCAGCCGGATGTTAAATGTGACGATTTTCAGCTTCATTTATTGCTCCTCCCTCCCGAAGACCTCCTTCATCAGTTCAATCAGGCGCCGCTCCGTGCGGTCCAGGTATGCGTCCTCCTTATAGACCGCGTTCACATCCCACGTATCCGGCTCCTCCGCGTACCGGTAGCAGCAGAATTTTTCCGCGCCTCCCAGCACTTCCACCGCCCGTTCCGGCACAATCGTGACGCCCAGGCCGGCACTCGCCAGCTGCACCGCAGAGATGCAGCTGGACACCTCCATGATCCGGGCCGGAGATATCCGGTGGCGCTTAAGCACTGCATCTGCTTTCTTGCGGATTGCGTGTCCCTTTTTGAGCAAAATGAACGGCTCCTCTTTAAGCCGTCCCAGGCTCACCGCCTGGCTGCCGTCCTCTTTCATTCGATCCGGCGTAACCACCCCGGGGCCGGCCACCAGGTACAGCTTCTCCCGATAGATCAGCTCCGACTTCACGCCCTCCGGCAGCTCCGTCCGGCTCCTCGGAATGATGTAGAAATTCACTTCATTCTTCCGGAGCATCTCCAGCAGATCATCGGAACCGGCCTCATAGATCTGCACGTCGATCCCCGGATATTGCTCCTTAAACCGTTTCAGCACCTCCGGCAGCATATATCCCGCCCGCTCAGTGGGAATCCCGAAACGGATGCGTCCCTTCACCCCTTCGCCGATATCCAGAAGTTCCCGGCGCAGATTGCTGCCAAGGGCCAAAATCTTCCGCGCCGTTTCCACGTATTTCTCCCCGGCGTAGGTCAGTGTCAGCGGATAATTCTTCCGATTGAACAGCTTTACACCGACGTCCTGCTCCACCTTTGCAACGATGCAGCTTAAGGATGGCTGGGAAATGTAAAGCTTTTTCGCCGCCGCCGTGATACTGCCGCAGTCGGCCACCGCGGTAATGTAGGCCATTTCACGAAAATCCATAGAATCCACCCCGTTTCTTCCCAAGCAGCCGTTTCGGCGGTCCGTCTAAGGAAATGAAGCCGCCATCCCGCCCGTCATTTCCCAAAATATGGCTTTTATCTGCTTTCTGAAATAGATTCGCTTCTTGAAGTATATCGGATATCATATTCAAAGTCAAATAAATACATGTCCGTTCACACGGGACTGCACGCACAAGAACAAAGTCAAATCAATACAAAACCGTCCAAACGGGATCAATACAAAATTGTCCGAATAGAACTGCCCGCACAAGAAAATCGCGGGAAATGATCGGAATGACCGCGCCCGTCATACAAAAAACGGGAGGGCATAAAGCCCTCCCATCCTCATGTAAGGGTACCCGCCGTTTGTGGGCCGCCCGTCACATCAGCGCCCGATACAGCTCCTCGATCTCCTCGACGGATGTATCGCGTGGGTTGCCGGGACGGCAGGCGTCGGCGTAGGCGGACTCGGCGAGGAATGGGACATCCTCTTCTTTCACGATCTCCTTCAGATCCTTCGGGATGCCGACATCGATGGACAGCTGCTGAACCGCGTCCACAGCCGCCTTGCGGTACTCCTCCTGCGTCATCTCATCGACGCCCTCCACGCCCATCGCGCGGGCGATCTCACGGTACTTCTCGCCGGTGCAGGGAGCATTATAAGCCATGACCGACGGAAGCAGGATCGCGTTGGCCACACCGTGCGGCGTGTCATAGACGGCGCCAAGGGCATGTGCCATGGAGTGGACGATGCCAAGGCCCACATTCGAGAAGCCCATGCCGGCGATATACTGGCCCAGAGCCATGCCTTCGCGGCCTTCCGGCGTGTTCGCCACGGCGCCGCGTAGGGATTTGGAAATGATCTCGATTGCCTTTAAGTGGAACATATCGGTCATCTCCCAGGCGGCCTTCGTGATATAGCCCTCGATCGCGTGGGTCAGCGCGTCCATGCCCGTCGCGGCGGTCAGCCCCTTCGGCATCGTTGACATCATATCCGAGTCGATAACCGCGATAATCGGAATGTCATGCGTGTCCACGCAGACGAATTTGCGTCTCTTCTCCACGTCGGTGATCACATAGTTGATCGTTACCTCGGCGGCGGTGCCGGCCGTAGTCGGGACGGCGATGATCGGAACGCACGGCTTCTTCGTGGGAGCCACGCCCTCCAGGCTGCGCACATCGGCAAATTCCGGGTTATTGATGATGATACCGACCGCCTTCGCGGTATCCATCGAGGAGCCGCCGCCGATTGCGATGATATAATCGGCGCCGGATGCCTTATAAGCGGCTACGCCGGTCTGCACGTTCTCGATCGTCGGGTTCGGCTTGATGTTGGAGTAGATTTCATACGCCAGCCCCGCCTCATCCAGCACATCGGTCACTTTCTTCGTGACGCCGAATTTCAGCAGATCCGGGTCGGAGCACACGAAAGCCTTCTGAAATCCCCTTCCCTTCACTTCCGCCGGGATCTCCTTAATGGCGCCCGCGCCATGATACGAGGTCTCATTGAGTACGATTCTGTTTGCCATGATACATTCTCCTTCTTTCCTATCGGATTTAAGCCGGACGGAACCGGCTGCCCGCAGCCTCCGCCCGCCCCATAGCCTTATTCTAGCAGACTTCCCCAAAAAAGACAAGAAGCATCCGCTGTTCTCACGCCGTCCCATGTTCTCACGTGAGCAGCTAGCTGCTTCCCCACCGCTTCTCCGCTTCTTTTCTGCTGCCTCTCCGCTGCTTCTCCGCTGCTTCTCAATTCTCATAACAGTTCAGACGGCGCATCTTCTTATGCGGCCGGTGTCCGCGCAAGAAGCATCGGATTTTCTTCTTGTGCGGCCGATGGCCGCGCAAAAAGCATCGGATATTTTTATCCGATATGAGAACCGGTGTCAAAACATACTTATAAACAAGCTTAACGCCTGTTTTGGCATCGGTTCTCCCGCCGTCTGAACTGTTTTATCAATTTCTCTTACTTCAGCGCCTCAATCGCCGCCGCCAGCTGGTTATCCTCGTCCAGCTCCACCACGGCCTTGCCCTGCAGCTCCTCATCCAGCTCCACCACCACATCCGGCGTCACGCCCGTCTCGTGGATGCAGACGCCGCTGGGAATATAGTAACGGGACGTCGTGAGCTTGACTGCCGTACCGTCGCCTAAGGGGATCAGGTTCTGCACGATGCCCTTGCCGTAAGTCTGCGTCCCCACGACCGTCGCCGCGCCATAGTCCTGCAGCGCCCCGGTAAACAGCTCCGACGCGCTGGCGGAATTGCCGTTCACCAGCACCGCGATCGGGAGATCGATCTGGTGATTATCCGTCTTCGGATAACCGGTTATCTTCTGCCCGTAGTCATTCTCGGCGATGATCTGCCCGTTCCTGCAGTAGTAATGATCTCCCTTGCCGTTCTTGTCCTCGGTATAGATCAAAAGCCCGTCCATCCTGTCTTCCGGCAGCACATAAGCCATCATCTCCACGGCCGTGTCCAGCACGCCGCCCGGATTATCGCGCAGATCGATCACCAGCTTCTTCATCCCCTGACCTTCCAGGTCGTCAACCGCCGACGCGAACTGACTGGAAGTAATTGCGTCAAACTGCAGGACATAGATATAGCCGATCCCATCCTCCAGCATCTTGTGTTCTACCGTCGGAACCTCCACCTGGCGGCGCTCCACCTTAAGCTCCACTTCTTCCGAATCCTCGCCGCGCAGGACCGTGATATTCACGAATGTCCCTTCCTCGCCGCGGATATCTTCTTTCACCAGCAGGTCCAGGTCCTTCCCGGTCGCCGGCTTGCCGTCCACCATATAGAGGATATCGCCCGGCAGCATCCCGGCCTCATACGCCGGCGCGCCCTGAAACACGCGGACGACCGTGGAAATGCCGGTCTGTATGTTCTGCTGCACCATCGCGCCGATCCCGCAGTATTCGCCCTCCGTGTCCTCCATGAAAGACTCGTAGTCTTCTTCGTTATAATACCCGGCGTAGGGATCTTCCAGACCGTACATCAGCCCCGTATAGATCCCGTCCTCCACCGCTTTGGGGTCTTCATCATACAGGAAATAAGTGTCCACAACGCTCTGGATGTATTCCATCTTCTCACCGACGGCTTCCAGATCCAGCTCCACTTCTTCCTCCCCGCCGACCCCGGACGCCGAATCGCCCTTCCCGGATGCCGAACCGCCCGACTGTTCCCCCAGATTCACAGCTTTGCTGAAAGAGCTGAAAGCAACCTTCCCTCCGCCCAAAAAGAATCCGGCAGCCCCGGCCAGTCCCGCGACGAGCGCCATGGCCAGCGCCCCCACCAGGACGCCCTTCCAGAATTTTTTCCTTGGTTCCCCGTAATCCATAGTCCGGCACATCTCCTCTCACGGCAGACAGCCGGACATTCGCCGGCTGCCGCAGAACAGCGCTATTTCTATAATACACATTTTTACACCCGCAGGTGCTTGCGTATCGTAAAGAAGCTGGCGAAAAACCCGATCCCCAGGCCCAGCAGCACGGCCGCCAGCGCCATATACGGGAAAATCTCCTCAAGCGGCAGGAACTGGAAGATCCCCGAGAGGATCTGGAACCGGTCCTGCACGTAGACGACCACCTGGCGGTACAGAAAGAACATGACGATCAGTGGGATCACCGCTCCCATCAGACCAATGATCATGCCTTCCACGACGAACGGTGCGCGGATCATGCCGTTAGTCGCCCCGATATAACGCATGATCTGGTTCTCATTCCTGCGGAATTCCGCCGTCACATTGATCGTGTTGCTGATCAGGAAGACAGACACGGCCAGAAGCACGCCGATGATCACCGCCGACAGAAGGCCCACCACCGTGTTGAAGCTGCTCAGCCCGGCGGCCGCGCTGTTGGAATAGTTCACCCTCCGCACGCCGTCCAGATTCTGCAGGTAGGCCACAAACTGCCCCTGTTTCGAGATATCATTCAGGAAAATCTGGTACGAAGAAGAACCGGCCAGCGGGTTATCCTCCTCAAATCCCTCTGCCAGTTCCTCAAGGCCCTCAAAATATTCCTCCTTCATGCTGTCCCAGGCTTCGTCCTCGGAGATAAATTCCATGTGGTCCACCTCCGGGCGCTTCGCGATCTCATCGCCGATCGCCTGGATCTGGCTGACTGTCAGCGTCTCGTCAAAAAACACGGTGACGCCCACGGTCGTTTCCGCCAGATGCACGACATGCTGGACATTCACCATAATGCTGAAAAACATACAGAACAGGAAGATACAGGCGGAGATCGTGGCCACCGACGCCAGCGAAAACCAGATATTCCTCCAGATATTTCTTACGCCCTGCTTGATGCAGTACCAAAACGTACTAATCCTCATAATGGTCTGTGCTGTTATCCTCCCATCCGTCCGCCTCTTCGGTATTCTCCGCCGGCATATCGCCCACCACGCAGCCGCGATCCATATAGATCACGCGCTTCTGCATCATCTCCACGATCTCATGGCTGTGGGTCACGACGACCACCGTCGTTCCCATCCCGTTGATCTCATCCAGGAGCTTCATGATCTCGATGGCGTTATGGCTGTCCAGGTTGCCGGTCGGCTCGTCGGCCAGAAGAACCTCCGGCCGGTTGATCAGCGCCCTGGCAATCGCCACACGCTGCTGCTCCCCGCCGGAAAGCTGGTGCGGATACAGTTTATATTTGGAAGACAAACCCACCATCTGCAGCATCGCGGGAACCGACTCCCGGATCTTTCTGGCGGAAACGCCTATGACGCGCTGGGCAAATGCCACATTTTCATAGACATTGCGGTCGTTTAAGAGACGGAAATCCTGAAACACGACTCCAAGCCTCCGGCGGTACTTGGGTACGTAACTTCGGGGCATCTTGCCCAGATTCATATCGTTGACGACAATGCGCCCGCTTGTCAGTTCCTCCTCCTTCATCAGAAGTTTGAAAATGGTTGTCTTGCCGGAGCCGTTGCGCCCCATGATAAAGACAAACTCTCCGTCGTCAATCGTGATATTCACGTTGCGCAGAGCCTTGTTGCCCTCCACATACTCTTTGGTAACATTAGAAATCTCTATCATTGATCCGTTAAGCCCCTCAGAAATCCGAATTCTCCATGTATTTCATATATTTGACGACCATGAGGGCAATCTTAAATGTAATCGCGTCCTCAAAGACGCGCAGATCCAGCCCGGTGCTCTTCTGCAGCTTATCCAGACGGTAAACCAGTGTGTTGCGGTGAATGTAGAGCTGTCTGGAAGTCTCGGAAACATTCAGGCTGTTCTCGAAAAACTTGTTGATCGTCGCCAGCGTCTCGTCGTCGAACTCATCCGGGGACTTGCCGTCAAAGATCTCCTTAATGAACATCTTGCACAGCGGAATCGGCAGCTGGTAGATCAGACGGCCGATGCCCAGCTTGTTATAGGCGTTCACATTCCTGTCACTGTAAAAAATCTTGCCCACATCCAGGGCCATCTTGGCCTCTTTATAGGAGCGGGAGACTTCCTTAATGTCGCCGACCACGGTGCCGAACGCCACGCGGACCTGGGTCATCGCCTCCGTATTCAGCATGTCGAGGATCACATTGGCCGTATGCTCCAAATCCTCATATGTCTCGCCCTGCTTCACCTCGCGGACGAGGATGATGTTCTTCTCATCCACGGCGGTGATGAAATCCTTAGTCCTGCTCGCGAACAGGCTGCGAACCGTCTCCAGGGCGTTCGTGTCCTTCTCGTTCTTCGTCTCAATGATGTAAACGACGCGCTTCACATTCGTCTCGATGTGCAGCTTCTTCGCCCGGTTATAGATGTCCACCAGAAGCAGGTTATCCAGCAGCAGGTTCTTGATGAAGTTATCCTTATCAAAGCGCTCCTTATAGGCGATGAGCAGGCTCTGCACCTGGAACGCCGCCAGCTTGCCTACCATATATACGTCTTCACTGCTGCCCTTGGCCAGCAGGATATATTCCAGCTGATGCTCGTCAAATACCTTGAAAAACTGATAGCCCTGAAGCACCTGGCTGTCCGCCGGTGATTCCGCAAACATAAGGATCGCCGACTCATCCTGCTCCAGATCCGGAAATGTGGTCGCCAGCATCTTGCCCTCCGTATCGCAGATGCACAGGTCGATCCTGGTAATCGATTTCAGCCCGTCAATTGTGGTCTGAAGTATCTGATTTGAAATCATAGTATCCATTCTCCTTTAAGAACTTCCATTTCGTTCGGATTCTATATTAAAGCAATCGCCCTCAAATTGCAAGGACTTTCCAAATCGTTCACAGAAAAATAAAACTTACAAATCCGTTAAGTTCCCGGAACCGCCTCACGGCATATGTCTTACCGGATCCACGCCCTGCTTGCGTCTACCGCGAATCGTCCGGGGTCATCTCGTTCGCATACATCGAACCGTATGGCCTTCCGTCTTTCGCGGATTCATTCAGATAATAAACTTTCATGCCCGCGCATCTGGCACCACTATGAATGAAACATAGATGTCTGTAGGCTATTGATCGTTGCATACTGACAGTCTATTATAATTGCAACGGTTAAGATCGAGTTTATTTTGGGCCTGCAGCCCGCAAATATAACGTCCTTGAATCTTCCGGACTGAATGTCATGGTAGTGAACGCCCACATCAGGAATCTGGACGATGAGATTGACAATTTCAAGAGGCCGGAGGAAAAGAATGCGGTCCTGATGATCCGTGATATTCCGGGCATCGCAGACACCGGTGCCCAGGCCATTATTTCTGTCATAGGCACGGACATGAACCGGTTTCCTACGGATTCCCATATTTCTGCATGGGCGGGACTATGTCCCGGCGACCATGAAAGCGCGAAAAAACGCGCTTATGTAGCAGTTGCCCGTTCCATGCTGATAGCGATATACCATATCCTTAAAGATGCGCAGAATACAAGGAGCTCGGTGCGGAATACTACAATCAGTTCAATAAGGAACGTAAAATTAACGCATACCTGAAAAAATTAAAAGCGCTTGGCTGGGAGGCCTCTGTAGTTACCGCATTGGTGAGAAAAGGATCGGGCATGCCCGTCATAAAAAAGCGGAATTCCGCTAGTGGTATGTATCATCACCTGCCAAGCCTTACCGGTGACATTCCGCCCTTTAAGACCTCAGGCGTCTCCCCGCTTCCACGCCCGGATCTCCTCTAACCGCTTCTTGACCGCGGCCTCCTCCCCCTGTCCGTCCGGGGTGTAATACTCGCGCCCGGCGAGGGAATCCGGCAGGCACTGCATACGCGCCATCTTCTCCTCGGTGTCGTGGGCATAGACATAGCCTTTGCCGTAATCCAACTCCTTCATCAGCTTCGTGGGGGCGTTGCGGATGACAAGGGGAACCGGCTCCGCCAGCATCCCTTCGGCGTCCGCCTTCGCCCGGGCATAGGCCACGTCGGCCGCGTTGGACTTCGGCGCCAGCGCCATATAGATGACCGCATGGCTTAAGATCACATTGCACTCCGGCATCCCGATGAAATGGCAGGCCTGGTAGGCGGCGACCGCCAGCGGCATCGCGCGGCTGTCGGCCAGCCCCACATCCTCGCTTGCGAACCGAACCACGCGCCGCGCGATATAGAGCGGATCCTCCCCCGCCTCCAGCATCCGCGCCAGCCAGTAGACCGCCGCGTCCGGGTCGGAATTACGCATGGATTTATGCAGCGCGGAGATCAAATTATAATGTTCTTCGCCTTTTTTGTCATACAGCAGGCTCCGCTTGCCGATGCACTGCTTCAACGTCTCCATGCTGACCGTGGTGCCGTCGGGACCGGTCTCGCCGTTCGTCACAGCCATCTCCAGCACATTGAGCGCCGTGCGGGCGTCGCCGTTCGCGAACTCGGCGATCATACGGATCATATCGTCAGTGATATGGACCGTCAGGTAACCGAAGCCGTTCTCGCTGCGGAGCGCCCGGTTCAGCAGTTTCACCAGATCTTCGGTGCCAAGCGCCTGCAGCACAAACACACGGCAACGGGACAGAAGGGCGCTGTTAATCTCAAAAGAGGGATTCTCGGTAGTGGCCCCGATCAGGATAATGCTCCCCTTCTCGACATAAGGAAGAAATGCGTCCTGCTGCGCCTTATTGAAACGATGGATCTCATCCACGAACAAGACAGTCTTGACCCCGACACGGCGGCTCTGCTCAGCCTGCGCCATGACGTCCTTGATCTCCTTGATGCCGCTCGTGACCGCGCTGAAATTGATGAAGCGGGCATTGGTCCTTCGGGCGATGATCCCCGCCAGCGTGGTCTTGCCTACCCCGGGCGGCCCCCAGAAGATCATCGAGGGGATCCTGTCCTGCTCGATCAGCTGGCGGAGGATCTTCCCCTCCCCCAGCAGGTGTTCCTGACCGACGAACCCGTCCAGATCCGCGGGCCGCATACGGCTGGCCAGCGGGTGATACGTTTCCTGCATATCAAAAAAAGACATCTGTTCCATGGACATGGCGCTCTTTCCTCTATTTCCTCTATTTCCTCTGTTTCTCTATTTCCCTTTTTCTCTTTTCCTCTAATTCTTTATCTCTTCTATATTCTTCAAGTCATTTTCCAAAAATGTGCTGCTGCAAACAATGCAGCTTGTCCCGAGTATAGCACATCTTCGCAGATCGCACCAGACACCTTTCTACTTTTCTTCCGTAAAAATACGCTTTCATCTGGTCTGCAGTGATTTATTTTTTACAAAGATTTATAATAACAGTCTAGATGACGCATCTTCTTGCGCAGCCGCCCCCCTTCACTGGGATCTTGGCTGATATTCTTTTCATCTGCCTCCAAAGGGATCCGGAGCGATTCATCCTTCGCCGTCCGCTGCGGAATTTCATTCTGCCGCCTGCTGCGGCATTTCTTCCCGCCGCCTACTGTGACAGTCCTTCCCATGGTTTCTTCGGGAAACCGTCGGAATCCTGTCCATACACCCATGCGTCATACCACTCCATGCAGGCCGTATGCCAGGCAGCGCACGCACGTTCATAGGCCGCATACGCGTCCGCTGTCTCCACATCTGCGCCATGCTGCTCTTCCTGCTCATAGGCCGCCTTACCGGCCTGCTCAAGATCCTCGCCCGCCATTATCTCCTCGCCCCAACGGACATACTCCGCCTCGCGCGCCTCCTCAAGCCGTGCGAGTCTCTCTTCTGCCGACTTCCCGGCTCGCGCAAGATCCTCGCCCGCCAGCCGCATCCGCCAGTCCGCATACGCTTCTTCCTCCGGGATTTCTCGGAGGCGGTGACGCTCCTCTCTTGGCACGGCACGGATCCCCGCAAGCAGTGCCTGATCCTCAGCCGCAACGCTCGCCGTGACGGAGCCGCCCTTCTCGCCTTTCTGCAGCCGTTCCAGATAATGCTCGTATCCGAACGGATAATACCTGGCGCTCCCATCCTCGAAGATCAGCATACAGTCCGCCACCTGTTTCAGAAAATACCGGTCGTGAGAGACGAACAGGATCGTCCCCTCATATGCCCGGAACGCCGACTCCAGCGTCTCTTTCGCCTGAATATCCATGTGGTTGGTCGGTTCGTCGAGAATCAGGAAATTCGGCCGGCTCTGCAGAAGTTCCGCCAGCACAAGCCTGGCTTTTTCCCCGCCGGAGAGATCCGACACTTTTGTCTGCGCTGCCCGACCGCCAAAGAGGAAGTCCCCCAGGATTTGTCTCGCCTCCTTTTCCGTAAGGGCCGGGAAAAGGTCATGGAAATGTTCCGCCACGCTCTTTTCTGACGCGATCTCCGCCGAATGCTGGTCAAAAAAGCCGACGCTCACCCGCGCGCCCAGTTTCAGGTCTCCCGAAAGCGGCGGAAGGTATCCTGCCGCCGTCCTCAGAAATGTCGTCTTGCCCGCGCCGTTCGGCCCCAGCACACCCACTTTCTGCCCCTTGCGGATACGGATGCTCAGTTCCAGCAGCGGTTCCCCGTAACCAATCTTCAGATGCTCCGCTTCCAGCACCCACTTGCTGCCGGTTACTGCCGGCGTAATCGGAACCGTGAAAGTATGGACATCGTCCGTCTCCGGCTTCTCCGCATAGGCCATGCGTTCCAGAATCTTCTTCCGGGAACGGGCGAAAGCCGCCTTGCCCGGTTTATTCTTGAACCGCTCGATCAGCCCGTTCAGCCGGGCGATCTCCGCCTGCTGCTGTTCATAGTTCTTCTGCGCGAGGCGTATTCTCTTTTTCTTCTCCTGACGGTACTCTGTGTATGTGCCGGAATAGCGGGTCAGCCTGCTCCCGGGGCGTTCCCCCGCATGGGCGTTTCCCGGCAAGCCCGCACGGTCTCTGCCCGGCGATTTCGCATGGACGCTTCCCGGCAAACCCGCATGGGTTCCGCCCGGCGATCCCGCATGGATCCACCCGGACTTCCCGGAGCTGATACCTTCCGCTCCCGGATGCATATTCCCTGCCGCTTTGGATCGGGCGGCTCCCGCCGCCTGTCCACACGGCGTCAATTCATAGATCACCTCTGCCGTCCGATCCAGAAAGAAGCGGTCGTGACTGACCATGACGACCGCATTCGGATACCCGCGGATATAGTCTTCCAGCCACTCTGTCGCCGCAAGATCCAGATGGTTCGTCGGCTCATCCAGCAGCAGGATATCCGGCTTCTCAAGAAGCAGGCGGACCATCATGATTTTCGTCTGTTCCCCGCCGGAAAACTCGCTCAAACGCCGGTATTTGTCCTTCTTATGAAAGCCGAACCCTGTGAAAATGCGGTCAGCTTCCTTCTCATAATCATAGCGCTCACGGGAATACAGACCGGAAGCCGGCTCCCCTCTGCCATCATAGCACTCACCCGAATGCAGACCGGAACCCCTCTCTTTCCCTGCATATCCGGCCAGCAAAATTTCTTCCACCGTGCGCTGCCGGTCTTTCGGGTCAGGCTGCTGCCGCAACATACCGCTTGTCAGTTTTCGGGATATATAGATTCCCGGTCCCGAGCGTTTATCATCCCGATCCAACTGAAGTTCCCCTGCCACAAGACGCAGAAGGGTCGTCTTGCCGGCGCCGTTGCGCCCCACAACAGCGATTTTTTCATTTCCCTTTACCTCAAAATCAATATGGGAGAGAACCGTTTCCCCGCCGAGGGATACGGTTCCGTCCTCGATCCGGTAGAGCATGTGTTTTTCCTCTCAGCCTGCAAACGGTTTTGAGCCGCGTCAGGACTGCTCATAGCCCGCGAAGCCGCTGCTCCTCACTTCCGTTTTATCCGGATAGATCCACAGCGCTTCCACGCCATCCATCCCTTCGATCAGCGCCAGCCCGGCTTCCATCTCCATATTGAATACCGCCGTAGACAGACAGTCGGCCAGGCCGGAATCCCCGCAGAGAATCGTCACCGACTCATAGCGGTTCCAGGGCATCAGAAGATCCGGATGAATAATATGGTGATAACGGACGCCGTCCACTTCATAATACCGCTGATAAGTTCCGCTGGTTACGAGGGCTGCATCGATGAGGCTCACGCTATGAAGGTACGCTTCGCTGCTCTCCGCATCCGGGTTCTGGATTCCCACAGCCCACGGCTCGCCGCCAGATTCCGCAGCAACCGGCTCACCGCCAAACCCCGCAACAGCCGGCCAGCCGCCGGCCGGCTTTGCCCCGATCGTCCGCACATTTCCCCCCACGTTCAGCATGGCGCTCGTAAGGCCGTCCTCCCGCAGTTTCCGGCTTACCATCTCCGTCGCGTAACCCTTTGCCACGGCTCCCACATCCAGACTCATCCCGGGGTCGTCCAGATAGACGGTGCCTGCCTGACGGTCAATCTGCAGTTTCGTAATATCCATGTGTGCGGCGGCTTCCTCCAGAAGCTCCATCGGCGGAACCTGCGCCCATTCGGGATCGGCAAGCGCCGCTTCCCGGTACTCGTGCCAGATAGACAGGACGCTGCCCATCGCCACGTTGACAGCGCCGCCGGTCAGCTCATACAGGCTTACCGCCTCTTCCAGCAGCCCGATGATCCGCCCGTCCACCCGCACGGGACTTATGCCCGCATTGTCATTGATCGTCTTTATCGTATTAACGCCCTCATAATCATGATAAATGTCAAAAAGCCGGTGAAACTCCGCCATCTCCGCATACATTTCCCCGGCATAGCGGTCAAATTCGTCCTGATCCGCCGTGTAGGCCGTAAACACAGTCACCGTGTCAAACAGATCAAAATACTGGGTGCTGTACCGCTTCAGGCGCTGCGCGCTCGCTCCCCCACAGCCGCCCAGCGTCAGGCACAGTACAAGGATAAGGCAGACAGCCGCGGTAAAAATTTTAACTTTTTGGAAAGTTCTTAACATTTTCGAAACACCCTTGTATACAAATTCAATTCGTGCTATAATTAATCGCCAGAGAGACAGAATGATGGTGAGGGTGGGGGTTCATGAGGGAACTGATTCATAAATACCGGCATGCCTGGGTGGCCGTTTATTTCCTGATCTATATGCCATGGTTCATGTGGCTGGAACGCACGGTAACCCAGGATTTTCATGTAATCCATACGCGGCTCGATGATATGATTCCATTTGCGGAGATCTTTGTCGTTCCGTATCTTCTGTGGTTCCTGTATATGTTCGTAACCGTGTTTTATTTCTTCTTGAAGAATAAGCGGGATTTCTACCGGCTCTGTGCGTACCTGTTCGCCGGCATGACGATCTGTTTGGCGATCTGCACCGTCTTCCATAACGGGACAGACATGCGTCCGGTGATCGACCCGCACAAGAACATCTTCACCCTGATCGTATCGATCGTGTACGCGATTGATACCCCGACCAATATCTTTCCCAGCATTCATGTGTATAACTCCGTAGCCGCCCATGTGGCCGTGATGAGGAGCGAGGACTTGAAGAAACATCCTTATGTGCAAAGGGCGTCCCTCGTGCTCTGCATCCTGATCTGCATATCGACGATGGTTCTGAAACAGCACTCGGTCGTGGACGTGATGGGCGGGCTGGTGCTGGCCTACATCCTCTATCCGATGGCCTACGGCCCCTCGTCTTATGCGGTTGACGAGAGAAGGTACCGCAGGAAAGCACTCGGATGATGCCTCGGATGTCACCCGCGCCTCTCTCGTTCCGATCCGGTCTGGCGGCAGTCTGAACGGTTCAGTTGCCGCGTTTCCATATACAGGAGTTTCCGTATACCGGAAAAAGAACCGAACATCCCCCGGCATGGTTTCTCACCGGCCGGGGGGGTTTATTATGCCCCGTCATTTCCTCTCGAATCCAACCGAGAACAGGAACCGCTCGAAGGCCGCCCTGCCCTCCCCGGTACATTTGTAAACGCCCGCGTCTTCCAGCACGCGCTCGAATACCAGGCCGACCTCGTGCCGCAGGATCTCCTGCACATTTTCCTTTGTAATGTGGTCATACTTCGGCACAAATTCCCGCACCCAGCCGGCGTGTCCGGCGATCGACTCTTCCGAGGCCACATCCTTGCCGGCGACGATAAATTCGCCCACAAGCTCCAGTTCATCCTTCAGACGCGCCGGCAGCACCGCCAGACCCATAACCTCGATCAGACCGATATTCTCTTTCTTGATGTGGTGCAGCTCCTGGTGCGGATGATAGACGCCCAGCGGGAATTCCTCCGTCGTGATGTTATTGCGCAGCACAAGATCCAGCTCGTACCTGCCGCCCGTCCGGCGGGCGATGGGCGTGATCGTATTGTGCGGTTCGCCGTCCGTCTCGGCGTAAATGAATGCGGCTTCGTCCGTATAGGCGCGCCAGGCTGCAAGCACTTCCGTCCCCAGTTCCACCAATTGGTCCGAATCTGCAGCGCGCAGGCGGAGCACCGACATGGGCCAGCGGACGATCCCCGCCTCCACGTCCGGATAGCCGGCCTTCGCATACAGCCGCTCCATCGGCGCTTTCGCCATGGCAAAGGTATAATGCCCGCCCTGGAAATGATCGTGGCTCAGGATCGAACCGCCCACGATCGGCAGATCCGCGTTGGAACCCAGGAAATAATGCGGGAACAGTTTCACAAAATCAAACAACTTCACAAACGTCGTCCGGTCGATCTTCATCGGCACATGCTCTCTGTTAAACACAATGCAATGCTCATTGTAATAGACGTAAGGCGAATACTGGAACCCCCACGGGCCGTGATTCATCGTGATCGGAATGATCCGGTGATTATCGCGCGCCGGATGGTTCACACGTCCGGCATAGCCTACATTTTCCATGCACAGCAGGCACTTCGGATAGCCGCCCTGCTTCGCCAGCTTCGCGGCGGCGATCGCCCTGGGATCTTTCTCCGGCTTGGAGAGGTTCACGGTGATGTCCAGATCGCCGTACCGGGTCTTCGTCACCCACTTCATGTCCCTGCAGACACGGTAGCGGCGGATGTAGTCGGAATCCTGGCTCAGTTTATAGAAATAATCCGTGGCCGCCTGCGGGGACGTCTCATATTTCTTCCAAAAGGTATCCACGACCTCATGCGGCATCGGCATCAGGCAGTTCATCAGCTTCGCGTCAAATAAATCCCGGTAGGTGACGGTGTTCTCCTTCAGGATGCCGGCCCCGGCGGCATAGTCCAGAAGCGCCGCCAGCGTCGCCTCCAGGCCGGCATAGTATGGCGGGAAAGCGGTTTCCGCCGCTCCCGCCCCATCTACGCACGTTCCTTCGACTCCGCCGCCCGCCGCGCTCTCCGGCTCCTCATACTCATCCAGCTGCAGCCGCTCCAGCAGCCGGTTCGTCACATAGATCCGGTCCACCTCGCCGATCAGCCCTGCGTCAATCCCGTACTGTACCAGTTTCGCAATCGCTTCCTGCACAGCCATAAGCCTGTCCCTCCTGTTCTCCGGTCCCCTGTCCGATGCGCACACCGCCGCTCTAAGCGATCTTCCGTCTTCCTGATCCAGAACCCTCACTCCGTTCGAACCGATCTTCCTCTTCCTGATCCGGAACCGTCACTCCGCTCGAGCCGATCCGCCGTTTTCCTGATCCGGAACCCTCACTCCGTTCGAACCGGTCCGCCGCTTTCCTGATCCGGAACCGTCACCCCGCTCGAACCGATCCGCCGCCTTCCTGATCCGCGCCGTCACCAGCCCGCCCAGCAGTCCGATCACCGCGCCGGACACGCACCCCGCAGCCATCAGGACCGGCAGATAGTAAAATACGCCCGCGGTCTGCGTCACCCAGGCCGCCACCGCCAGCTGGCCGATGTTATGTCCCACGCCGCCGATGATGCTGACGCCCATCTGGTCGAACCAGCCCATTTTCCTCACAAAGGCCATCAGCAGGAGACTCACCACGCCGCCCGCCAGGCTGTACATCATGCTGAACATATTGCCGAACGTAAATCCCGCCAGCACGATGCGCAGAAGATCCACCGCTGCGGCTCCCGCCACGCCCACGGTATTGAATCCCACGATAGTTACCAGATTCGCCAGCCCCAGCTTCACACCCGGAACCGGCATCGGCAGCGGAAGGATAGCCTCGATGTAGCTGAAAATAAACGCCAGCGCGATCAGCATTCCGTAAACCGCCGCTTTCGAAGCGATACGTCGTATCCTCATCCCGGCCCTCCCGCCGCGCCAGACTGCCCTCGATGTCCCTGTTCCGTCATAGGCATCTTCGCGGTCCATGCTTTGCATTATAAGACAAAACCCGTACCCCGCGCCGGAACCCGCATCTCTATTCGTCAGCAATTCGAACTTTCGGGAAGTCCAACCCTTCAGCAGTTCTGCCTTCCGGCTCTTTACCCCAGCCTTTCAAAGACCGGAATAATCTCAAGCGGGGCTTCGGCGGTGATCGTCTGCGCCCCCGTATAAATCTCGCCGCTGTCAATATTCTTCCAGCTTCCTTCCGGAAGATAGACCTCTCGCCGGACGGCGCCCTGGTACAGCACCGGGGCGACCAGGTAGTTCGGGCCGAACATATACTGATCGTCGATCTCCCAGCACCGCTCATCATCCGGAAATTCATAGAACATCGTACGGATAACGGGCGAGCCGTTCCTGCTTGCCTCGTCCATCACGGATTTGATATAATCCTTCATGGCAAGACGCAGATCCAGGTATTTCTTCAGAATCCTGTAAACGTCCTCGCCGTAGCTCCACAGCTCGTTCGGCCGGCCCGTCTCCATGAAACCGCCGCCGTAATCGAGGTCGGACAAGCTCGGAATATCATGCGGCCCCCGGTCCCCGTGCATCCGCAGCACCGGTGAGAACGTCGAGAACTGGAACCAGCGGATCAGAAGCTCGTGAAAATGCGGATCGCGCACGTCGGCGAAGAAACCGCCCGTGTCCGTCGTCCACCACGGGATTCCCGCAATTCCGATGTTCAGGCCCGCGCTGAGCTGATCCCGCAGCGCGGCAAACGTCGATTTGATGTCGCCCGACCACACGAGCGCGCCGTATTTCTGGCTCCCGACCCACGCGCAGCGCAGGAGGTTCACGATATCCGTCTGCCCCTGCGCCCTCATTCCCTCGTAAAATGCCCTCGCGTGCTCTTTCGGATAACTGTTCCCGACCTTCAGCGCGGGGCCGGTGTAATGGCGGTAATGCTCGTAATCATACGCGGAATATTCCGGCTCCGCCTCGTCAAGCCAGAACAGGTCAATCCCGTATTTGTAATAATTCTCTTTCACCCTGTTCCAGATGTAATCGCGCGCCTCCGGGTTCAGCGCGTCATAGATCACCGTGTCGCCATAGAAATCAAAGCACTGGATGGATCCCCGCTCCGTGCGGATGAGAAGCCCCTTTTCGAACATTTCATGAAAATGTACGCTCTTCCTGTCCACCGTCGGCCATATCGAAACCATGCACCGCACGCCCATTTCCCTAAGCTCGTCCACCATCGCCTGCGGATCGGGCCAGTATTCGGGATCGAAGCCCCAGTCGCCCTGCCGGACCCAGTGGAAGAAATCGACGATGATCACATCGAGCGGCAGGCCGCGCCGTTTGTATTCACGCGCCACTTCCAGAACCTCATCCTGCGTGCGGTAGCGCAGCTTGCACTGCCACAAGCCGAGCGCATTTTCGGGAAATGCGGGCGCGCGCCCCGTAACGGCGGTATAATTCTCCAGGATCGCTTTCGGCGTATCATCGACGGTGATCCAGTAGTCAAGCTCCTCGGATAACTGCGCGTGCCACTGCGTATAGTTCGCGCCGAACATCACCTCGCCGATTCCCGGATTGTTCCACAGAAAACCGTAGCCCTTATTGGAAAGGCAGAACGGCACGCTGATCTGAGAATTGCGCTGCGCCAGCTCCAGAACGCAGCCCTTCAGGTCAAGATTCGGCTGCTGGTACTGCCCCATGCCGAACAGCTTCTCACCCTCCTGCGCCTCGAACCGCGCCGTAATGCTGTAATCGCTGCCGCTCACCGGCTTCCATTCGCGCGCGCTGAATTTCATGCTCGGGCTGTGTTCATTCAGGCCGCTCCAGTCCCTCGCGTATTCCCGCAGCACCGGCCTGCCGTCCCGGAAGAATTCCAGACCGCCGCTGTTCGAGACGGCACAGCTTATCCTGCCGTTTTGGATCATCGCGCTGCTTTCGTCGATTCGTATCTCCGAGGACGACAAAACAGGCGAAAGCGCCTTATCATCATCCGTAAAACCGGCATTCTGCGTCGCCCTGACCCGCAGCGCGTTCGTTCCCCACGGCTCAATCCGGATCGTTTCATTCTGCCGCCTGGCGATAAGCGCGGACTCATTTTTTGAAAAATACATACGACACCTCCTCCTTGCATCTATCCTGATCTGTCTTACCCAGACAGCCGGGAACCATCACTGCAGCTGGTCGAAATTCTCACGCAGGATCCGGCAGGAATGCTCGAATTTCTGCTGTTCCTCCTCATTCAGTGTAATCTGAAGCACCCGCTGGATGCCGTTGCGGTTGATGATGCAGGGGACGCCGGCAAAAACGCCGGTCTGACCGTACTCGCCGCGCAGCATCGCGGAAACCGTCAGCACGCTGTTCTCATCCCCTAAGATCGCTTTCGTGATGCGGGTCATCGCCATGCCGATGCCGTAGTAGGTGGCTTTCTTGGCCTCGATGATCTTATAGGCCGCTCCCCGCACCTCCGACGCAATCTCATTCAGCCTGTCCATGCAAACTTCTTCCGTGTTCTCGCACAGTTCCATGATCGGCCTGGTCGCCAGAAATGCCTGGCTCCACGGCACGAATTCACTGTCGCCGTGTTCACCGATCACATAAGCGTGAACATTGCGCGGGTCCACATTCAGATATTCCCCCAGCAGGTAGCGGAGCCTTGCCGTGTCCAGTGCCGTGCCGCTTCCCAGCACTCGGCGGGGATTGAAGCCGGACAGAGCGCAGGTGATCCGCGTCATGAGATCCACCGGGTTCGTGGCTACCAGGAAAATGCCGTTGAAACCGGAAGCCGCCACCGGTTCCACAATGGACCGGAAGACTTTTGCGTTGCGCTTCAGCAGATCCAGGCGCGTTTCGCCAGGCTGCTGCGCCACGCCGGCGCAGATCGCCACGATATCCGCGTCCTGGCAGTCGCGGTACTCGCCCGCGTAGATTCGCATATTTGACGAGGCGAACGCCAGACCGTGATTCAGATCCATGGCCTCGCCCTCGGCCCGTTTCCGGTCAACGTCGATCAGAACCAGCTCCCCGCACACATTCTGATTCAGCAGGCAGTAGGCATAACTCATGCCCACCATGCCGGTCCCTACCAGTACCACTTTTCGTCTATCTGATTTTACCATATAAAAATCTTCCTTTCTGCTGCCGGTACCTTTGTCTATTTTGTACCTCAATTTTCTCGCTATCCCTATTCTTTTCTATCCTTGCTCTTTCTTCTCTAAGCCTGTTCTTGCCTATCCCTTTTTTCCCCTATCCCTGTCCTTCCCTATCCCTGTTCTTCTCTATCCCTGTTCTTCTCTATCCCTGTTCTTCCCTATCCCTGTTCTTCTCTATCCTTGCTCCTTCCATATTCTTGTCCTTCCATATTCTTGTCCTTCTTCGCGCTCATCTTTCCTATATCTGCGGACCTGCAAAATCCCTGCTTTTCCGTATCTCTTCTACCCTGTCTCTCTCCGGAAATGTTTACCCTTGCTCCTTCCTTATTCTTGTCCTTCCCGCGCTCATCTTTCCTATATCTGCGAACCTGCAAAATCCCTGCTTTGCTATATCTCTTCTACCCTGTCTCTTTCCGGAAATATTTATCCTTGCTCCTTCCTTATTCTTGTCCTTCCCGCGCTCATCTTTCCTATATCTGCGGACCTGCAAAATCCCTGCTTTTTCCGTATCTCTTCTATCCTGTCTCTTTCCGGAAATGAATTTCTGTTAGCCCACATTCATCCTCTGGCGGACGATTTCGTAGGCCAGCACGCCGGCGGCCACCGACGCATTCAGCGAACCGATCTCTCCCTTCATCGGGATCGCGGCAGTCATATCGCAGCTTTCCTGCACCAGGCGGCTGACGCCGCCGCCCTCCCCACCGATCACCAGCCCGATGGGGCCGGTCAGATTCAGCCCGTACATCGTTTCCCCTGCCATATCGGCGCAGACAAACCAGATGCCCTCCTTTTTCAGCTGTTCAATCGTGGCCGTCAGGTTCGTCACCTTCGCGACCGGCGTATAATTCAAGGCTCCCGCCGAAGCCCTGGCGACCGCGGCCGTCAGCCCGACCGCCCGCCGCTTAGGGATGACAACTCCATGCGCACCGGCCAGATTCGCCGTGCGGATGATGGCTCCCAGATTATGCGGATCCTCGATTCCATCCAGCAGGATCAGAAACGGCGGCTCGCCTTTCTTTCCGGCATTTTCCAGCATATCTTCCACCGTCGCGTATTCATAGGCCGCCGTCTGGGCGACCACACCCTGGTGATGCCCCGTCCGGGACATCTGATCCAGCCGTTCTTTCGAAACAAATGTCAGGATCACATCCCGTTTCTTCGCTTCCCGCAGGATCGTCTGGACCGGACCGTCCTTGCACCCATCCAGGATATACAACCGGTCTATGGTTCTGCCGGAACGGAACGCCTCCAGTACCGTGTTGCGTCCCTCAATCAATGTCTGGTCTTTCTCATCCATTTCATAACACTTCCCTGTTCTCGCAGATTCCGGGCTCTTTATCTCCGGGAATCACTATCTCACTCTGGCGCCGAACCTGTTCCGGCGAACACATCAACAAACACATCATTTTACTCAAGCACCAAGACCTTTCCCGGCAAACTGTCGCTGCCTTTATCTTCCCGATCTCTGATGCCCCCTGCCTCCAAATTCTCTTGCCTGCTCAAAATTCCGGGTTCTTTGCAGCCGTTCTCTCCCTCTCTCATTCGATTACCACGGACTGTCGGGCTCCCCTAACCACTCAGGCGTCTTCCTCTTGCCGTCAAACCTCCTTGCCATCAAACTCCCCCAGCCGATCAAGTCCGAGACCCACCAGTTCCGTCAGCCGGTCAAGCCTTTCCGCCAGATACAGATAGCCCACCAGCGCCTCGAAACCGGTGGCCATGCGGTAGTCGATGACGGAGGCATTCTTGGCTCCCGAAACAGATTTGGCGTTGCGGCCGCGTTTGTAAACGGCATTCTCCTCTCCGGTCAGATCCGGCTCAAGAAGCTGAATCATCCTTGCCTGCGTTTCCGCCCTCACCAGACTGGTGTCATGGCGGTGCATCTTGCTGACCTGCATATTGCCCGCGTTCACGACGAGGGTGCGGATCATCACCTCGTAGACGGCGTCGCCCAGGTAGGCCAGAACCAACGGCGAATAGGAGGAGGCTTCCACCTCCCGGAGATGGAACGCCTGCTTAAAATAAACCGGAAATTCCGTGGCTGTCCTATCCGCCGTCCCCGTTATCTCGTTTCCGGTATCGAAACTCGTCGTAACTGTGTTTCCGGTATCGAAGACCGTCTTAACCGCGGCACCGCTTTCAGCTCTTACTTTCGCCGTGCTGATTTTTTTTACCTGCGGTTTGCTTTCGGCGTTTTCTCCCATCCGTACCCGCAGTTTATCCGTGAATTCCGCCATCCATGTTTGCAGCTTATCCGTAAATCTAGCCATCCTGTTCACAAGCCT
>CAYYHX010000003.1:4334-40319 GCA_964471835.1 uncultured Hungatella sp. | reverse complement strand
TCTCATGGTCGCCATGATCCGTCACCTGCCTCTTTCTCAATCTGCTGTCCGCCGGCTGATTTCTTCCGCGGAATCCTCGTATTTACCATGCGGCATATCATCGGTTTTACCATGTGGCATCCCGCCGGTTCTGCGTCATGGTCTTCGTCATCAGCGGCGTGATCCTGCACACTGTCCGTTTTACCATGCGGCATTCCGTCGATTCTGCCGTGCAGTATTCCACCAGCTTTACTGTACGGCATTCTGTCGATTTTACCATGCTGCATTCCGCCGGAACGCCTGTCCCTTACCACAGAGGGAACCTCCTCACTCCCCCTGCGTCTTGCACTCCTCGATGACCTTCGCCAGAAGCGCGTCCATCTCGTCAGAGATCACACGGGTTTTCCTGATCTCCGCCGGGATCTCCGGATACTTCGTATCAATAAAGCGGAACAGCTTCTCCTGGAAGTCCAATACCTGGTCGGTCGGGATGTCGAGCAGATGCCTGCGGGTCGCCGCGTAAATGATGATGACCTGGTACTCGACAGGCATGGGCCTGTACTGTGGCTGCTTAAGCACCTCACGGATGCGCTCGCCCTGAGCCAGCTGCTCTTTCGTCGCCGCATCCAGCTCGGAACCGAACTGAGCGAAGGACGCCAGCTCGCGGTACTGCGCCAGCTCCACACGGATCGGAGCCGCGATCTTCTTCATCGCCTTGATCTGGGCCGCGCCGCCGACGCGGGACACGGACAGACCGGCGTTGATGGCCGGCCGGAATCCGGAGTTAAACATCTCGGTTTCCAGATAGATCTGGCCGTCCGTGATGGAAATCACATTGGTCGGAATATACGCGGACACATCGCCTGCCTGAGTCTCGATGATCGGCAGGGCCGTCAGCGAACCGCCGCCCAGCTCGTCCGAAAGGCGGGAAGCCCGCTCCAGCAGCCTGGAATGCAGGTAGAAGACGTCGCCCGGATACGCCTCGCGGCCCGGCGGACGCTTCAGAAGCAGGGAAAGCGTACGGTAGGCCGCCGCGTGTTTGCTTAAATCGTCATAAATGACCAGCACATCCTCGCCGCTCTCCATCCACTCCTCGCCGATCGCACACCCGGAATAAGGGGCGATGTACTGCAGCGGGGCCAGATCCGACGCGGTGGACACCACGATCGTTGTATAATCCATGGCGCCGAATTCCTGCAGGGTTTTCACAATATTCGCCACGGTCGAAGCCTTCTGACCGATGGCCACATAGATGCAGTGGACATTCTCGCCCTTCTGGTTAATGATCGTATCGATCGCGATCGCCGTCTTGCCGGTCTGCCGGTCGCCGATGATCAGCTCACGCTGGCCGCGGCCGATGGGAATCATGGCATCGATGGCCTTGATTCCGGTCTGCAGCGGCGTATCTACGGATTTCCGTTCGATCACGCCGTGGGCCACGCGCTCGATGCGGCGGTAACGGTTCGTCTCGATGGGGCCTTTGCCGTCAATTGGCTGCCCCAGAGAATTGACGACGCGCCCTGTCATGGCGTCGCCAACCGGAACCTCGACCACCCGCCCGGTGGTCTTTACCGTATCGCCCTCGCGGATACGGCTGGTATCGCCCAGCAGAACCGCGCCCACGTTATCTTCCTCCAGGTTCAAAACCATGCCGTAGATCTCTCCCGGAAACTCCAGAAGCTCTCCCTGCATGGCGCTCTCAAGACCGTGGATGCGGGCGATGCCGTCGGCCACCTGGATGACCGTACCCACGTTGGACACGTCAAGACGGGTCGAATATTTCTCAATCTGCTCCTTGATGACGGAACTGATCTCTTCCGGTCTCAAATTCATGAAGGTCTGCACCTCTTTCTTCTATAAGTCTATCTCCCGAAGCATAAGCGGGTACAGCAGCGTCCGCTTACACGCCGCTCAGCTGCACCTCCATCAACTGTTTTCTCAGATCGTACAATCTGCTCCTGATGCTGCTGTCCACGACACGGTCCCCGATGCGGATCACCATGCCGCCGATCAGAGAAGGATCCACCCGGTAATCCATCTCGAAACTCTGATAGTCCGTCGTCGCGAGCAGTTTCTCCGTCACCCGCGCCTTCTGCGTTTCAGACAGTTCCACCGCTGTCGTCACCGTGGCGATGCCGATCCGCTTCAGCTCTTTTACCTGCGCGATGAAATACCGGAAGATGGCCGGAAGATCGGTCTGCCTCCCTTTCTCTACCACCGCGGTCAAAAATCCCTGCATCTCCGGTGAAACCCTGCCGGCGAATACATTTTCCACGATCTGCAGCTTCTCCTCTCTCATCACCTGCGGGTGATCCAGGAGACGGATCAACTCCGGGTTCCCCTCAAATATGCCAAGCAGCGCCTGAACCTCCTCATAGAGCGCATCCAGACATCCCTTCTCCTGAGCGGACTCAAGCAGGGCGTCGCCGTATACCTTCGATACTAGCTTTGCCATGTACTCTCCCCCATCTCCTTCAGGGTTTCTTCGATCAGGGAATCCTGCACCGAAACGTCAATGGACGCGGAGACGACCTTGGCAGCCATAAGGGACGCGATGGTTACGATCTCCTGTTTCATGTCGTCCAAAGCCTTCCGGCGCTCAAGCTCCACCTCGCGGCTGCCCCTGTCAATGATCCGGGCGGCTTCCAGCTTCGCTTCCTCGATGATCTGGGCTTCGCTGGCCTTGCCTTTCCTGCGGGCCTCCTCCAGGATCGCGTCCGCCTCTTTCGACACGTCCTTCAGCTTCGCTTCATACTCCGCTTTCAGTTCCGCCGCCGTCTTCTGATCTTCGGCCGCGCTCCGGAGCTCTTCAGCCACCTTTTTGCGCCGTTTCTCAAGGATGCTGCGCACCGGATTGAACAGCAGATAGGACAGCCCGAAAAACAGGACGAAAATGTTGATCGCGGTAAAAAACATTTCGGAAAGCAGCTGCGGATCAAATCCTATTATTCGGTTAAGTTCCAATGTGGTAGGGCCTCCTTCCTGTTCCCGTCAGACTCCTCCGATCAACCGAAGGGCTTCACGAACATCAGAATGATGGCTACAACCAGACCGTACAGACCCGTTGTCTCGGCGACGGCCTGTCCCAGAAGCATGGTAGAAGTGATGTCCGACTTGGCTCCGGGGTTGCGGCCGACAGCCGCCGCGCCCTGGCCGGCCGCGATGCCCTGGCCTACGCCGGGGCCGATGCCTGCGATCAGCGCCAGCCCGGCGCCGATGGCGGAACAACCATAGATAAAGTCCTGTCCTGAAATGTTCATATTTCTGCCTCCTCGCATATTTTGAATATTATTTTGAAATGATTTCGCCTACTCCATCTTATCGTTGATGTACACCATTGTCAGCATACAGAACACATAAGTCTGTATCGCTCCCGAGAACAGGTCGCAGTACGCATGAAGCGCCGCCGGCAGTATGATCTTCAGAAGCCATGGCACCATGCCGTACCACAGGCCCATGATGATCACGCCCGACAGCATATTGGCAAAAAGACGCAGCGAGAGCGAGACCGGATTGGCAATTTCCCCGATCAGATTGATCGGGAACAGGATCGGAACCGGCTCAAACAGACTGGTGAAATGCCTGACGCCCCTGTTCTTAATCCCCTGGTAGTTCACGATAAAAAATGTAAACAGCCCCAGAAGGAACGTGACGCCGAAATCCGCCGTCGGGGCGCGAAGGCCCAGAAGGCCGCTCAGATTCGAGAGCAGTATGAATAAAAATATGGTTCCGATGTAGTTTATGAAACGCAGATTGTTCGCGCCCATGATACCCGCAGTCATCTTCTCAAGGGCCTCCATGGCGACTTCCAGCCCGCTCTGAAGCATCCCCGGCGTATCGCTCTCGCTGACATGCTTCAGCTTCCGGTTGGCGATAAAACCGAACAGCAAAAGCAGCGCCGTGATGATCCACGCGCCGACCGTCGTGTCCGAGATCCAGAGTTCCTGGCCGAAAGCGTGGTATTTGAGCACGCCATGAATCATGAAATCAGGCTCCCGCGCTATCATCGGAATCCTCATCATTCCCATACCCTATCCTCCTTTCTTTCGAAAATTTTGCGGCGCGGATGATTCCTCCGGAATACTCACCGGTTCCTTGCCTTCCGCCGGAGATTCTTCCATGAGCGATCGATCCTGCGGATTGCGGGAAATGCCGCCTTCCGTGAGCATTTCTTCCGGAGCACCTTTTGATACTCCGGCATCCGGGGGCATTCCGTCCTGGCCATCACCGGACATTCCGCCTTCCGCAGACAAACCATGCCTGGACCCACCATACATTCCGTTCTCCGCAGAAGAACCGTCCCGCGAAATCAGGCGGTGTAGCGCAGGCTGCAGAAACGCGCCTGCCTGCAGGCCAAGAGCCCCAATGATCATCGCCACCGCGTCGATCTGCGGCCTGCTTCCCAGAAAAAACAGGGCCGCCACAAATATTACCTTGCGGAGCACCGACTGCACCACCGTGAAACGATTCGCATAGCCGGAATCCCGGCTGTCCGTCGCCCGCTCCGCAACAAACGCCATATGAACCAGCATCACCACATCGGCGAAAAAACCCGCCACAAGTCCCGCAAGCACCGGCCACAGCATAAATCCCATGCCGGCCAGTCCGCGCCGGAAGATCACCGCCAGCCCCCCAAGAACCAGCACATAGAGGAACATCCCTACGCACATCTCCGCCACCAGGCGCCTGATCTCCTTCGTCATGCGGAATCCCCCCCATGCGCCACTGTCCGGCCCGGCATCCTGTCAGGACTCACGCTGCCGGGTACTTCCGCGCCCCGGTGCCGCACCGGAACTCTCACCGGCACTCCCGCACGTCTCCGTCTTCTGCTCCTCCCCCGTCCGGATCCGGCTGGGACGTTTCGGCCGGGAGACAGAACGATCCGCAGCGGCAAGCACCTCTTCCAGGTGCTTCTCCCGTTCCTTACGATCCTCGCGGGCCTCCCGCTCGATGAGCCTCTTCGCCATCAGATAAGCCCCCCTGCCGCCGCCCAGCACGCCGAGCACCAGCAACACCAGCGTTGTCTTCGTCCCGAATCTGGAATCCAGGAACACGCCTGCCGCGATCCCGATCAGCGTCGGCGTCAGCACACACAGCCCCAGCTGCGTCACCATAGCCAGACTGCGAAAAACTGATTTCTTATATCGCATGCCCCCATTATAACCAATCTTTCCCGATTTGTCCATATTTCATGAAAGTTTCCTTGGAAAACTTCAGTGCCTGAATTTTGGCTGAATTTTGTCAAATATTTAAAAGTTCTATGTTGAAATCAAAACCGATGATAGAGTATAATAAGAGTAGAAAGCTGTATGAAGAACACAATGCAAGCAGGAGGGCTTCATGCCGGAATTGACGACACAGCCAAATTACGATGAGATAGACATCACCAACGACTATATGTTCACCACTGTCATGCAGGACAAGCAGCTTTGCATGGAACTTTTGGAGTACCTGCTGCCGGACAGCCATATCACGGAACTGAAGTATATCCGGTTCAACGAAGACGGCACCGAGATTGCACCGGACGATACAAAAACATATCCCGTAGGCCAGAGTGATAACGACTTGATCCGCAGGATTGAGCAGGCCGTCAAGGCGGCAAAAATGAGTCCGGAATGGAGGGATTCCTATATGATCTATCAGGTAAAACAGAGAGAAGCTGAGCTGCGCGGCGAAGCCAAAGGCAGAGCAGAAGGTGAGATGAATAAAGCAAAGGAAACGGCATTTAATCTTCACGATGATGGAATGCCGATTGAAAAGATTGCCAGAATGATTAAGGTAAGCGCATCCACCGTGCAGGAATGGCTCTCACAACCGCGGGTCACGCTCGGCAAGTAACCAAACAGAAAACAGAATGACAGACAATTATCGGTGCAACGCTTTGCGGATTACTTAATTTAACCGGCTCACAGCTCGTACACTTTCTTGAAATGAACGTAATTGTAATTCATCCGCAGGTGGTTATAAAATTTCGGTATCCGGTCCAGGGAATCCGCACCGATAATCCAATTCGCGGGGCAGCACAGACGAGTATATGACCAGCGCCTTAATGCCATCCGTAAGTTGACGGCAAATCTTGTCAGGGAAAATGACATAATCCGTATCAAAGACCTTGCCGCCAAAGAACATGCTGAAGAACTATAAGCTCGCCCGATTGCTTTCAGACGCCGCTTTCGGCGAAGCAGCAAAACAGCAGGAATACAAATACCGGATCTATGGGCGGGAACTCGTGAAGGCAGGGCGTTTCTTCCCGTCCGGCCAAACATGTTCCTGCTGCGTTCACGTCAGAAACGCATTTTTTCACGGATTGCATCTCCCGCACGGCTCATACCCCATTGCAATCACTTCGTCCCGTGTTCCCGTATAGAAAACCTTGTTCTCATCCTTCATCTGTTTCACACTCGAACATTCCGGATAGTGAAATTTATGCGTATTTGTATTTAGAACATAATCCGTACCGGCGGGAGGCAGGGCGGTTTCGGCGGCATCCTTCGTTTTAGCAGAATCTGTTATAACAGTCTCCACCGTTGCCGCCTCTGTTGCAGTTGCTCCTGTTAATGCTGCAGCTTCCGAGGCCACCTCCGTTGTGGCTGCAGCTTCCGTTGCCGCCTCTGTCACAGCCGCTCTTGTCATAACTGTTTCTTCCGCATTGGCCGTTCCCGCCTCCGCGGGCGCCAGCGTGTCCGCATCCGCATTTCTCTCCACAGAAAACTGTACGGCCTTCCCGTCGCTGATACACACAATATCACCCTGCAGGTCCGTACGGTAAACCTGTGCGCCCGCGCCGTCCAGCCGCTTCAGAACCTCATTCGACGGGTGTCCGTACGAATTTCCCTTTCCCACGGAAATCACCGCGTATTGCGGACTGACCGCCTGAAGGAACAGATCAGTTGTGGATGCAGAACCCCCGTGGTGTCCCACCTTCAGCACATCACTGTCAAGCTCATATCCGGCAGCCAGGATGTCCTCCTCTTCCTCTTTCTCCGCGTCGCCGGTAAACAGGAACGACGTTTCGCCATAGACAATCCGAAGGACAAGCGAGGTATTGTTCGGCTCATCCGTATCCGGCCTGACAGGACCGACGACCTGAACCGACGCGCTTCCCAGCATGAACCGGTCGCCTGCAGAAGGCACGGTGATCGACACCCCCTGTTTTGCAAGGTAAGTCACGAAGCTGTCGAAGGCCCTTCCGTCCGCACTGGTGACAGGGCAAAATGCGGTATTCGCCGTCGCGTAATTCAAGGCGCCGGCCAAACCGCCCACATGGTCTTCATGGGCGTGGGTACATACAATATAATCCAGATGATTCAGAGAATGGTTCCGAAGAAAAGAATAGATCAAATCGGAATCCGCCGCGTTCCCGCCGTCAATCAGCATCGTCTTGCCATCGCAGCGAACAAGCGCGGCATCCGCCTGACCGACGTCAATGAAACATACCTCAAAATAGGAGTCCTGCGGCGCCCGTCCGGCCGCGTTAGCCGCCTGCCCCGCCATCGCCGCAGATCCGCCTTCCGCCACAGCTTCCGCTTCATCTGCAGTTCCGGCTCCCGTCTCAGCTTCCGCTTCATCCGCAGTTCCGGCTTCTGCCACAGCTTCCGTTTCATCTGCAGTTCCACCTTCCGCCACAGCTTCCGTTTCATCTGCAGTTCCACCTTCCGCCGCAGCTTCCGTTTCATCTGCAGACCCGGCTTCCGCCGCAGCTTCCGTTTCATTTGCAGACCCGGACCCACTCTGCTCCGCCTCGATCTTAGCTGTATTCCCTATCGTTTCCGTAATATCGGAAAGCGCATCTTTCGTATCAACTTCCTGCGCCAGAGCCTGCTTTCCGCCAGCCGGATTCTCATTCCCATTCCCATTCCCGACGCAGCCCGCCGGGCCGAGCAACAGCAGGACCGCAAGCAGGAGAAATCCTTTTCCGCCAAAAGATCTCTTCTGTCCCTTCCAAAATCTTTTATCCATTGTATTCATTGGCTTTCTCATTCGTAATCTTCATTCGTAATCTTCATTTGTAATTTTCACTTATAATTCCGGCATTCCATTTATAATTTCCGCGCCGGGTTTTTATCGGGCCACTCTCACCCTGAACATGATTCGATTTAATTCAGACCTGTATCCCGCATTTTTGAAGCTCCGGCCATTACCGCCCTCTGCCCTGACCATGCCCGACAGACACCACAATCAACTTTTATCTAAAATCCCCCCGTATCTGTATCTGCCGCGTCTCCCCGCGCACTCTCCTACTGCGCAAGCGGCACCGGATGTCCCTCCGCCTTATTTTTATTTCCCTCTGCGGCCGCCTCCTCCCTCACCAGATTCTGCATATATTCATGCATGGAGTCGGCCACCACCTTGCTGTGGGCCACGGCCTCCACGACAGTCCGGGCGCCGTTGACTACATCACCGGAGGCGAAGATGCCGGGGCGCGTGGTGTGTCCCGTCTCATCAGCCACCAGAAGCCCCCGCTTATTGGCCGCCAGACCCTCCGTGGTGGATACAATCCGGTTCTGCGGACCCTGGCTGATGGAAACAATGACGCTATCGGCCGGAGAGAGCCTGTCCGAGCCCTCTATCTCCGTAAAGGAGCCGTCCTCATGCTCGATCAGATCCCGGAAAATAACGCCGTCGTCGGTGATCTCAACCGGCTTTTTATTGTACTCAAATTCCACACCCTCCAGCGTGGCGTAGCTGAACTCATGCCGACTGGCAGCTACCTGCCTGGTCAGGGAAAAACAGGTCAGATAGCGGGTGCCTTTTCGGATCGCGGTTCTTGCCACATCCATGGCGGCGTTGCCGGCGCCGATAACGATGACCCGTTCGCCCAGACGGTAGCTGTCCGGATTGTTCAGATAGTTGATGCCAAAATGGACATGCCCCCAGGGTTTCCCCTTTAATGTGAAGGACATTGGGCTTCCATACGCCCGTTCCCACGAAAATAGACTTGTAGCCGTCCCGGAACAGGTCGTCGATGCCGATGGCACCGCCGATATTCTCATTGGGCCGGAATTTGATGCCTTTCAGATCGATATGGCGGTACTTGATGTCGTCCAGAACGGATTTGGGAAGGCGGAACTCCGGAATGCCGTACCGCAGGACGCCGCCGAACTTATCTTTCCCTTCAAAAATCGTCACATCGTAGCCGCGCCGGGCCAGAAGGATGGCAATGGTAATCCCGGCCGGGCCGGAACCGATAATTGCCACGCGGATGCCGTTGCCGGGAGCCGGACCCTCGGTCATCTTATTCGCGTAGGTGGTAGAAATGTAATTCTCGATCGTGGAGAAATGAACCGGCGCGCCTTTTTTGCCCAGAACGCAATGTCCCTCGCACTGGTTCTCGTGATTGCAGACTAGACTGCAGACGGTGGTCAGCGGATTATTCATAAAAAGCATTTTCCCCGCCTCGTCCAGCTTGTTCTCCTTCAAAAGCCGGATGACATCCGGTATCGGAGTAGAAATCGGGCATCCCTTCTTGCACTGAGGAACCTTGCAGCCCAGGCAGCGGTTCGCCTCGTCCATAACATGCAATGCCATCATAAACCTCCTGATCTCCCTATCTGATTTTGTCAAAACATCCTGAACCCTCGGACCTGCTATTCCTCATCCGCTTCCTCCGCACCCAGCCCGGAATTCAGCATCTCATTATAACTGGCGTTCGCCGCCTCGCTGGCCTTTTTCTCCCGCCAGGCGTCCAGCTCGCTGCAGATCGCCAGCATTTCATCGACAATGAGTTCCGCGCTCCGCGGCTTCACATAATCCAGATAATCGGTCATCCGCCGCATCGCTTTCGGGCTGCCGAGGTTCCTGGCCACCGCGTCGCCCAGTTCCGTCGGAAAGCCGAGTTTCCGAACCGCGCCGATGAGTTCAGCCCGCGCGCTTTGCCATTCCCTCTGCCTGTCCGTCATCATTTCTTTCTGCCTCATGCCCCTGTCGGCCTGAATGTTCCTCCCTGTTGTATATTTCTCCCCCTGCAACACACTCTCTACTGCCGCAATCTCCTTCTCTTTGCCGTGCCATTCCCTTCCGGTTATCCATCCCTGCCCGCATATTCCGCTATTCTTCCTTCCTCTCCGCCGGCACGAACACCCGCTTATTCTCCGGTTCCCGGAGCGCCTGGTGCGCCCTCACCGCCTCCACGGCCTCGCCGCAGAACGTCTCCTGCGCGCCGACCGGCTCCTTGCCGCGGCGGTCGATCTTCTCATAGCTGCCGTCCGGCTTCAGCACATGCGCCTTCAGATTATCCGCCAGCTGCACCTCCAGGATGTGCATGGTCTTTTCCTGCAGTTCCGGATTCAGGATCGGGAACATGATCTCCACGCGGCGATCCAGGTTGCGCGGCATCCAGTCGGAACTCGCCATATAATACTGCGGCGTACCGTTATTTTCAAAATAAAAGATACGGCAATGCTCGAGGAAATACCCCACGATCGAGCGCACCGTGATATTCTCGCTGAGGCCCGGCACGCCTGCCTTCAGACCGCAGATGCCGCGGACAATCAGGTCGATCTTCACGCCGGCGCAGGACGCCTCGTAGAGCGCGGCAATGATGTCGCGGTCGCAGAGGGAATTGACCTTGGCGATGATCCGGGCGGGCCGGCCCATCTTCGCGTTCTCTGCCTCGCGGCGGATCAGCCGCAGGAAACGCTTGCGCAGCCAGATCGGGGCCACCACAAGCTGGTTCCACTGCAGCGGCTCCGAATAGCCGGACAGCATGTTGAAAACCGCCGTGGCGTCCTCGCCGATCTGCGGATGACAGGTCAGAAGGCCGCAGTCCGTGTAGAGTTTGGCCGTAGAATCGTTGTAGTTGCCGGTTCCCAGGTGGACATAACGGCGGATGCCGTCCTCCTCGCGGCGCACCACCAGCGTGATCTTGGAGTGGGTCTTGAGCCCCACCAGGCCGTAGATCACATGGCAGCCGGCTTTCTCAAGCATACGCGCCCAGTTGATGTTGTTCTCCTCGTCAAAGCGGGCCTTCAGTTCCACCAGCACCGACACCTGCTTGCCGTTGTCGGCGGCCTCCGCCAGCGCGGCCACGATCGGCGAATTGCCGCTGACCCGGTAGAGGGTCTGCTTGATTGCCAGCACCTCTGGGTCGCGCGCGGCGGTCTGGATGAACTTCACCACCGGCTCGAACGATTCATACGGGTGATGAAGCAGGATATCGCCCTTGCGGATGTTGGTGAAAATGTCGTCGTCATTCAAAAACGCCGGATTCGGCTGAGGCGTGTGCGGCTCCGCTTTCAGGTGTTCAAACCCGCTTAACGCATACATTTTCATAAGAAATGTCAGGTCAAGCGGACCATTTTCCTCGTAAATGTCCTCCTTCTGGATCTTCAGTTCCTTGCGCAGACGCTTCAGGACCCGGCTGTCGGCGTTGTCCTCGATCTCCAGGCGGATCGCCTCGCCCCACTGACGGCGCTTCAGGAGCTTCTCGATCTCCGCCAGCAGGTCTTCCGCCCCCTCCTCGTCCACGGACAGGTCCGCGTTGCGCATGATCCGGAACGGATGCGCGGCAATGATATCGCAGTTGGAGAACAGGGCCGGCAGGTTCCGCTCGATGATCTCCTCCAGCAGAATCACCACCCGCTCCCCGCTCCCCGGAATCTCGACAATCCTCGGCAGCACCGCCGGCACCCGCACCATGGCAAAATCCACGGCGCCCTCCTTCCCGCCTTCCCGCTTATGGATCAGCGCGGCGATGTTGAGCGATTTGTTGTAAATGAGCGGGAACGGGCGGGAGGAATCCACGGCCATCGGCGTCAGCACCGGATAGACATTGGCGTGGAAATACTCGTCCACCCAGGCGCCTTCCTCTTCCGTCAGGTCCTCATGGCGGGTCACGATCCGCAGGCCGTTCTGCTTCAGGGCCGGAAGCAGCGAGCGGTTGTAGGTGGAATACTGCATCGCCACCAGCTCGTGCGTCTTCTCGCCGATCTTCACCAGCTGCTCCTGAGGGTTCAGACCGGCTATGTCCGGCTTTGTGTAACCGGCGTGAACCATGTCCTTCAAGGACGCCACGCGGACCATGAAAAATTCATCCAGATTGGAAGCCGTGATGCTCAGGAATTTGAGGCGCTCGAACAGCGGCAGGGTCTTATCCCTCGCTTCCTCCAGAATCCGGTAATCGAATTCCAGCCAGCTCAGCTCCCGGTTGACAAAATTCTCCGGTTTTAAGAATCTCTCGTCAATCTCTGCCATGTCCTACTCCCTCCTTTTCTGTTTCAGTACCGGCGTAATGCCGAAAATTTCCTCAAAAAACGGCTCACAGGTCTGAACCATCATGTGTTCCAGGCTCAGATCGCCTTCGTAGGAAGTGGAAATCACCAGTTCATCCCTGCGGACCACCATCCGGCATTCGGTTAATTTCTGCTTATAGCTGGCGTCCAGCGCCACGGCCAGCCGCAGCATGGCGGTCAGCTTGGCGGAATGGATCGTCGCCTTGTCATAATCGATCGGCTCCGCGTAGTAACGGACCACCTGGGCCACCATCTCCCGCTCCTCATGTGAGAGTCCGATGATCTCGGTCGCCATGATGATCTCATAGGAGCAATAGCCGAAATCGCGCATGGAAATGTATTTGCCGCAGCCATAGAGCACGGCGGCGATTCGCAGCAGGAGCCGGTCGCGGGGCGTCAGGCCGTGGTGCTTTCTCATGGCGTCGAACATCTGCGCCGCCAGGCTCTCCACGTTCTGGATATGCCGCGCGCCACAGCGGTAGCGCCTGGCTATGTTCCGGGCCGCCGCCAGGATATCTTCGTCGAAATCGTGGGTGAAACGGATGCAGCGGATCTCCTGGGCGTACTCCGCGGCGATGCCGTCACAGAGACGCGTCCCCGGCGTCCACACCAGTTCCGCCCCCGTCATCTGCAGGATCCGCATGTAAATGATCGCGCTTGCCACCAGGATACCGGCAAAGCCTTCATTGACGCCGAATTCATCTTGGATGCGGGACGGGGACATATTTATCAGACGCTCGTAAACCTGAGTGAACTCCTCGCTGGTGATGCGGTCCTTCGGACTCTCGGAAGAAGAATTGATGTATTTCATCAAAATCAGGATCGAATCGCCGACGCCGATCAGATGCTTGATGTCGAGATCGCGCAGATACAGCTTGCGGAACTTGATCAGCTCGTGATCCATGATCTCCTCGACGATGGACTGCTCCATATTGCCGCTGACCTGGATCTGGGACAGAATATCGCGGATCTTCAGGACGCCCGGAATGATGTTCTGGGTCGTCACCAGACTTTTCTTGTCAAACAGCGACAGCTGCGTACTGCCGAACCCCACTTCGGCGATCGCCGTCCCCTTCTGGATGACCTTCTCAAACTCCGCCTCCTTCAAGGCGACCGCCTTGTAACTTAAGAACCGCTGCTCCGAATTGTTGATGATGCGCACCTGAATCCCGGTGCGCACCTCGATCTGATCCAGGATGATCTTATTGTTGATCGCCTCACGCATCGCGCTGGTGGCATAAGCCCGGTACGCCTCCACATGATACCCCTTCATGACCCTGGAAAAATCCGCCAGCACACTGCACATTTCGTCCACCAGCCGGTAGCTGATCTTGCCGGTGTGGTAGGTATCCCGGCCAAGCGCGATCACATGGCGCAGATGGTCTACCTGGTGCATACCGCTCTTGGGCGACATCTCATAGATACCCATCTCTAACTCGAATGAGCCGACGTCGATGGCCGCGAATAGATGATTTGCCACGGCTTGCTCCCCCCTTCTCCCCTTGAAAATAAATGAACCCCCTAACCGCGCGACAGCAGATATGTGATGAATTGTGAGGCGGTGCGGCCGGAGAGGCCGCCGTGCTGCAGCTCCCACTTGTTGGCCTCCGCCAGCAGTTCTTCTTCCGGCATCTCCACATGATGCCGCTCGGCCAGTACCTTCACGATATTCTGGAATTCCTTCTTGTCCGGCGAACCGAAATAGATCGTGACGCCGAAGCGCGCCACCAGCGACAGCTTCTCCTGCACCGTATCGTTGACATGCAGCTCGTCGTCCAGCTCCCGCTTATCGCTGAACTTCTCCCGGATCAGATGGCGGCGGTTGCTGGTGGCATAGATCAGCACATTGCCCGGTTTGCGGCCCAGCCCGCCCTCGATAATCGCCTTCAGATACTTATACTCCAGCTCGCTCTCCTCGAAAGAGAGGTCGTCCATGAAAATGATGAACCGGTAATTCCGGTCCTGCACCTGTTCCAGAATCGAGGACAGCGCGTGGAACTGGTGCTTGTAAACCTCGATAATGCGCAGTCCCCGGTCGTAATACTCGTTCAGCACCGCCTTGATACAGGACGACTTGCCGGTGCCGGCGTCGCCGAACAGCAGCACGTTGTTAGCCGCCCTGCCGGCAAGAAACGCCTCCGTGTTCTCGATCAGTTTTTTCTTCTGAAGCTGATAGCCCACCAGATCGTTAAAATACACATGCTCCACGTTCACCACCGGGATCATGCGGGCTTCCTGACCGTTCTCCTCCACGCGGAACGCCTTGTTAAGACCATACTTTCCCACGCCGAATTCGCGGTAAAACTGAGTCACGGCCGCGGCGAAACTCTCCACATCCTCAGCCTGCCCCAGCGCCACCGCCAGCTCAATGATGCGGTCGCGCACACGCCGATTAAAGATCCGGCTGCCGTCGCCCACCGGCGTAAAATCCGCCAGTTCGTGCCAGAGGCCGGTTGCGCTCTCCGCAGAATCCGCCTCTTCCGCCCGCTCCGGCACAATCCGGTCGTCGTCCCATGGCGCAGACGGCATCTCGTCCAGTTTCGTGATATCCCGGTCAAACAGTTCCTTGAACACCGCGAAATCCTTCCGCGCCAGCCGGCTCAGCGTCCCGCCCACATCGCCGCGTATCTCGCAGGCCGTGCTGAAGGCATTCTCATGGTTCGCCAGACAGAAGGCAAGAAAACAATGCCACAGATTCCCCTCAAATCCATAATCCGCGGCCAGCTCGATCAGCTGATTCGCGCATTCATAAGCGTCCGGGATGCCGCCCGGCCCTGCCGCACCCGCCGCGCGACGGAGAACACCCTCAGTGGCCGGCGGAAATTCTGCTTCCTTGCACGGAATTCCCGCACCATCCGCAGGAAAAGCCATCGCTTGACCGGGAGTTTCCGCATTTCCCGCAAGAGCTTTCCCCGCTCCGTCCGGGATGCCTTCCGCCCGCAGCGCTCCCTCCGCACAGGCACAATCCAGCAGCCTCTCCATATCATCGAATAATTTCTGATAATTCAGATTCCGGTATAAAATTAACGGTTTCATTCTTCTCTTTCGCCCTTCTGCACATTCCCTTTCCGCAACCCTTGCGCCGAATCACACGCCTCCCCCGCAATCCGTTTCAATAATTCCCCAATATCCGCAGGTTCGCCGCTTCCTCCCGAATCGACCGCAGCGCGTTCTGGATGTTCGGCTGGCTTAAATTCCCCTCGATGTCCACGAAAAACCGGTACTCCCAGTTCCGTCCCGGGATCGGCCGCGACTCGATCATCACCATATTGACATTATTATAAATGAAATTCCCCAGCATGTTATACAGGGTGCCGCTCTTGTGCGGCAGCTCAAAGCAGAGACTGATCTTCCCCGCGTCCTTACAGTACACCTTCTCCTTCTCCAGAATCAGGAAACGGGTCGTATTTTCCTTATTATAATTGATCTGCGGCGCCAGGACTTCCAGCCCGTAGAGCCGCCCCGCCGCCTCGCTCGCCACCGCGGCCTGCGACGGGTCGCCGTCGGCCACCACCTTCTTCGCGGCCACCGCCGTATTCTCCACGCTGATCTGGCGCCACTCACGGTGGCCGTTCAGATACGGCGAGCACTGCATGAGCGCCTGCGGATGGGAGTACACTGTCCGCACATCCGCAAGCGACGCCCCCGGCAGTCCCAGAAGCGCATGGCTCACCGGCAGGAAAATCTCCGCCACGATTACATTATCATGGGTAATCAGCAGGTCATAGTTATCGCTGACCGCCCCCGCTGACGAATTCTCAATCGGGATCACCGCATAATCCGCCTCGCCGTTCTCCACCGCACACATGGCGTCGTCCCACGTCTTCACATGGTAGGCGTCCGCATCCTCCCCGAAATACCGCAGTGCCGCCGCATGGCTGTAAGCGCCCTCCACCCCCTGATAGACCACACGCGCATGTTCAAGCCTTAACCCGTCGATCATCGCGAATCCCGCGTCTCCGAACTGCCCGTGTTCCTGCATGATGCCGTACTGGAGCCTGCGGCCCACGGCCATCAGCTGGGTCATCATTTCCTCGGCCGCATTCTTCGCGTACTCCGTGTGGGCCATGCCGCGCGCCGCAGCGATTTTCTGCCGCTCGCGGGTCCTGTCCAGAACCGGCTTCCCGGCGCTGATCTTATATTCGGCCACCTCCGCGCTCAGAGTCAGCCGTTCCTCCAGAAGACGCACCAGTTCCGCGTCTATCACGTCCAGTTTATCACGAATTTCCTGCAGATCCACTTATGCGCCCTTCCTTATCTCCTGCTCCCTTGCCAGCATCTCCCGGATCCGGTTCTGGGTAAAATGGCCGGCGAATTTCTTCTCCTCCTTTGACAAATCCGCGATGAAAAACGGTTCGCCGAATTCAATCGTCACCCGCGCCGGCTTAATCCGCGGAAAATGCTGCTCAAAGATCTCCGCGGTGCCGGTGATTGCCACGGGAACCACCGGGCAGCCGGATTTCTCCGCGATCTTAAGACTGCCTTCCTTGAACGGCAGCATTTCCAGGATATCGTTGCCGCGGCTGCGGGTCCCCTCCGGAAAGATCCAGACAGAGATGCCGGATTTGACCTGCTCGATACCGGCCAGGATCGTCTTCAGACCCTCGCGCAGATTCTCCCGGTCCAGAAACAGGCAGTGGACATTCTTCATCCAACCCCGCAGGACCGGATAAGAAAGCATCTCCTTCTTCGCCACGAAGCCTGTCAGCCCCGGAACCGTCACATACCCCACGAGAATATCAAAATAACTGCGGTGGTTGCCTACATAGAGTACGGCCCGGTCTTTCGGGATACGGTCAAGGCCATTCACGGTAATGCGCACACCGGAAATCTTCAGAACGATGCCGAAGAACCATTTGACGATCGCCAGGCTCTGCGCGTCGCGCTTCTCCGGATCTTTCTTCGCAAGCCACGCCTCGAACCACAGAACCGGTATGCTGAACGTCAAAATAACAATGACGAAGATTAATACAAGAAAAAAACGGATCATAGCAATGGTATCCTTTCCGGTCGTTCCATAATCGCCGCCTCACGGGATTTTCCAGTAAATTATACCCATGTATCCCCAATAATACAAGACTATTTGTTAAATTTGAACACTTGTACCATCCGCGCCCTGCCCGCACAGGAACAACCCGAACTGCCGACCGCACGGGAACAGCCCGACTCCCGTCTCGCAGAAACAGCCAAAACTGCCGACCACACGGGAACAGCCCGACCCCGCCTCACAAGAACAGTCCGACTCCTCCCGTCTCGCAGAAACAGCCCGACCCCCGTCTCACAGAAACAGCCAAAACTGCCGACCACACGGGAACAGTCCGACCCCGCCTCACAGAAACGGCGACAGCAGCCGGCAGCATTGTTCCTTAAACCGGATCCACAGGCTCCTCCTGGCGTAATCCTCCCGCGTCACTTCCCGGCTTACCTCCAGATCCTTTCTGAAAATGTCCTCCAGCCGGTGCGTCACGTCCTCATCATACATGGTGGCGTTCACCTCAAAATTCAGTTCAAAGCTGCGGATATCCATGTTGGCCGTGCCGTAGCAGCTGACCATGCCGTCCGCCATGATCCCCTTGGCGTGGAGGAATCCATTCTCATAGGTATAGCACCGGGCGCCTGCCTCCAGCAGATCGCCCATGTACGAATAGGTCGCCCAGTAGACAAACGGATGATCCGGCTTGCAGGGAATCATCAGCCGCACGTCCACTCCAGACTCCGCCGCGAATTTCAGCGCTGACAGCACCGCGTCGTCCGGGATAAAATACGGCGTCTGGATGTAGATATGGTGCCTCGCCCTGTAAATCAGCTGCATATAATTGTTGCGGATCTGCCGGTTGCTGGCATCAGGTCCGCTGGCGATGATCTGCATCATAACGCCGCGGCCGCCCGGCTCCGGACTTGGGGCAGGATGAAGCGCCGGCTCTTCTCCGGTCTCCCCCTTCCCGAAATATTTCCCGTCCTTAAACAGATTCTCCTTCGACGCGTAATTCCAGTCCAGCGCAAACCGGATCTGCAGGCCGTACACCGCGCTCCCCCGGATCTTCAGATGCGTATCCCTCCAGTTCCCGAACTTCGGATCCTTGGAAATGTACTCGCGCCCGATATTGAATCCTCCCACATAGCCGATACGGCCGTCGATCACCACGATCTTGCGGTGGTTCCTGTAATTGGCACGCAGCTGCAGCCATCCCAGAACCGGCGGAAAGAATGACGCCACTTTAATCCCGCAGGCCCGCAGATCCTTCCACACCCGCGCGGGCATGAACCGTCCGCCCATGCCGTCATAGAGCATACGCACCTCAACGCCCGCGGCCGCCCGCTCCTTCAGGATCGGGACGATAGACTGGAACAACTCATCATTTTTGATAATATAATATTGAATATGGATATAATGCTCCGCCTTCCGGAGCTCTTCCTTCAGATCACGGAATTTCGATTCGCCGTCGGTGAAAATGTCCACCGAATTATCCGTCGTCAGCACCGCGTTGGAAGTCTCCAGATTATAGAGTACCAGAGATTCATAATCCCGCCAGGGCGAACCCATGAGCTGCTCCATCGCGCCCTGCACCTGCCGCTCCTGCTCCTTCACCGGAATCGCCAGACGGTCCTCCACTTCCTTGACGTGGAACATCTTGCTCTTATGATAATCCTGGCACAGCACCAGATACATGAAAAAGCCGAAAATCGGCACAAAATAAAGCACCAGAAGCCATGCCCACACAGTCTCCGGGTCTTTGCGCTGGAAAAATACGATCACAATCGACAAAATCAGATTGATATATATCAGATTGTCCATAAGCCAGCCCCACACCGAGGCTATGAACGAAACGACCTGCTGCATCCCTATCCCCTTTCCGGAACTCCCGGCTTTCGAAGCCAGTCAGACAAACTGATTCTTCTCAGAATCATAGACATAGCCAAGAGGCGCGAGCGCCGCCTCAATCTCGGCTCGCTCCACGCCCCGGCTGTCACAGAATTCATCCAGCGACGAATAGAAATCCCTCAGCTGGGTATTCATATAACTCAAAAGGATCATCGGCTCCTTCGGCAGATGGTTCATGGTATGGCCCCGCTTTCCTGTCAGCTCGTTCATGATATTGACTTCGCTTCCCTGTCGGCTGGTTCATGATATGTCCCTCGCTTCCTTGTCGGCTGGTTCATGGCATGTCCCCCTCGCTTCCCTGTCGGCTGGTTCGTGGTATGGTCTCGCTCCCCTGTCAGCTCGTTCATGATATTGACCTCGCTTCCCTGTCGGCTGGCACACGGTTTATCCGGATGTCCGAATGGCAAGAAAGACAAGGCAATATACAGGATAAGCATTCATTCCCTCTCATCCGTACCGGAACAGAGTTATTTTATCACATTCTGCGGGCTTTGTCTCCTAAAATTTGGAACCTTTTCTGTCCTCCGTCATACAAACGACACGACACAGTACGCCGCGTAGATTGCCAGCAGCAGCACTCCCTGTACCCTTGATGACTTTTTGCGGAAAAGAATCGGCACAATCAGAATCGCCATGACCAGAATCGCCAGCGGGATATCCATCTGCCAGGTTGACGCCTCCAGCGGGATTCCCACGATTGCCGCCGGAATGCCGATCACAGCCAGAAGGTTCAGGATATTCGCGCCAAGGATATTGCCGAGTCCCACGTTCGAGAATCCCTTGATCATGGACACGATCGACGTTACCAGTTCCGGCAGCGACGTCCCCAGCGCGATAAATGTCACCGCGATCACCCGCTCCGGCACGCCGATGGCCTGGGCAATCAGAATGCCGTTATCTACCAGCAGGTTCGCACCCACATACAGGAACAGCGCACATACCGCGAGGATGAGGAACTGCTTCACTACCGAACCGTCATCCGATGACTTGCTGTCTTCCTCCTCGCCGCCCTCTGCGCCGGCCCGGACAATATTCAAAACCGCATAGACCGCAAACATCGCCAGCAGCAGACACCCGACCAGCCGGCCATACTCGCCGCGCAGGACGCCGACGACTTCCAGCACAAGGATGACCCCGAAAAAGATCCCAGACCGCCACAGAAGCGGCACAGTTTCCACCTTCTTTGTAGGCCGGATCGTCTGCGTCAGGCCGGCGATCAGTGCCGTGTTGCAGATGATGGAACCGAAGGCGTTGCCGGCGGCGATGGCGGCGGACCCGTCGAACGCGGCCGTCGTGGAAACCAGAATCTCCGGCAGCGTGGTCCCAAGACTCACGATCGTCGCCCCGACCACGATCTGCGGGATGCCGATCTTCCTCGCAATTGCCACTGCAGCGTCCACCAGGCGGTCCCCGCCCAGACAGATCAGAACCAACCCCAATACGAATAAAGCTACGGTAACTAACATTTTGTCCCTCCTTGAACTGTGTGCCTGCGTGAGTGCCTGCTGCCTTTTGATGACGGCCTTGTGCCTTCGCAAAAATAAAAAGCGAGACCTAAAGCGCATATCCCGCGCTAAAAGTCTCGCTTCGAAACATTTCCTGTCTCAGGCATGACCCGGTATTCTCTACGGGCTGACGAATCATACCGCACTACAAAACAGTGCAAGCTACTCCCCTTTATCGTTCGTTCTGTCAAAGGAAGTATAACACATCCCGGCAGATTCGTCTACATTTTTCTGCAGCAATTCAAGCCGCAGTTCTATTACTCCACATACGCGATCAGCTTATCCTCCGCCGGAGCCGTATCGATCACGATTGTATTCCCGGCGCGCACCTGATCCTGCAGAATGATCTTCGCGGCCAGCGTCTCCACATGCTTCTGCAGGTAGCGCTTCAGCGGCCGCGCGCCGTACACCGGGTCATACCCGTTCTCGGCCACGAACTTCCGTGCCGAATCCGTCAGTTCCACCTTGATCTCCCGGTCTGCCAGCCGCCGGTTCGTATCGTCGATCAGCAGCGTGATGATGCTGGCGATGTTATCGCGGGTCAGAGGCTTGAACAGGATAATCTCATCCAGACGGTTCAAAAACTCCGGTTTGAAATGCGCCCGCAGCTCGCTCATGGCCATCTCCTCCGCCTCCGGACGGATGCTGCCGTCCTCGGCGATGCCTTCCAGCAGGTACTGGGAGCCGATGTTCGAGGTCATGATGATGATCGTATTCTTGAAATCCACGGTCTTGCCGGTGGAATCGGTGATCCGCCCATCGTCCAGCACCTGCAGCAGCACGTTGAATACATCCGGATGCGCCTTCTCCACCTCGTCAAACAACACCACGCTGTAAGGTTTGCGGCGCACCGCCTCCGTCAGCTGTCCACCCTCGTCGTAACCCACATATCCGGGAGGCGCACCGATGAGACGCGCCACCGAATGTTTCTCCATATATTCGCTCATGTCGATCCGGACCATATTCGATTCGTCGTCGAAAAGGCTGGCCGCCAGCGCCTTCGCCAGCTCCGTCTTGCCCACGCCGGTCGGACCGAGGAACAGGAACGAACCGATGGGCTTCGTCGGGTCTTTGATCCCCGCCTTCGAGCGGATGATCGCCTCCGTCACCTTCTCCACACCCTCGTCCTGGCCCACGACCCGCTTGTGAAGCTCCGCGTCAAGATGCAGCGTCTTGCTGCGCTCGCTCTCGGTCAGCTTCGCCACCGGAATGCCGGTCCAGCGGGAGATGATGCGGGCGATCTCGTCCTCGGTAACATTCTCATGCACCAGGCTCAGATCCTGATCCTTCACCTTCGCTTCTTCCTCCGCCAGCTGCTTCTGAAGCCCCGGAAGTTTCCCGTACTGCAGCTCCGCCGCCTTGTTCAGATCGTACACCTGCTGCGCCTGGGCGATCTCCCGGTTCACATTCTCGATCTCCTCACGCAGCGAGGACAGGCGCTCCACCGAATGTTTCTCATTCTCCCACTGTGCCTTCTTGTTCGCGAATTCCTCATGCAGTTCCGCCAGTTCTTTCTGCAGATCCTCCAGCCGGTCCTGGCTTAAACGGTCGGTCTCTTTCTTCAGCGCCGCCTCCTCGATCTCCATCTGCATGACCTTGCGGGACAGCTCGTCCAGCTCCGTCGGCATCGAATCCAGTTCCGTCTTGATCAATGCGCAGGCTTCGTCCACCAGATCGATTGCCTTATCCGGCAGAAAACGGTCGGTAATATAGCGGTCCGACAGCACAGCCGCCGACACCAGGGCCGAGTCGGTGATCTTCACCCCGTGGAACACCTCATAGCGCTCCTTCAGGCCGCGGAGGATGGAAATGGTATCCTCCACCGTCGGTTCATCCACCATGACCGGCTGGAACCGCCGCTCCAGCGCCGCATCCTTCTCGATGTATTTGCGGTACTCATCCAATGTAGTCGCGCCGATGCAGTGCAGCTCACCGCGGGCCAGCATGGGCTTTAAGAGATTCCCCGCGTCCATGGAGCCCTCGGTCTTACCCGCGCCCACAATCGTGTGCAGTTCATCGATAAACAGGATGATCTGCCCCTCACTCTTCTTCACTTCTTCCAGAACCGCCTTCAGCCGCTCCTCGAACTCGCCGCGGTACTTGGCCCCGGCGATCAGCGCGCCCATATCCAGCGCGAACAGTTTCCGGTTCTTTAACCCCTCCGGCACATCGCCGCGCACGATCCGCTGCGCCAGCCCCTCCACCACGGCGGTTTTGCCGACGCCCGGCTCGCCGATCAGCACCGGGTTGTTCTTCGTCTTCCGTGACAGGATGCGGATCACGTTGCGGATCTCGCTGTCCCGCCCGATCACCGGGTCCAGCTTCTGGTCTCGCGCCCGTTCCACCAGGTCGGAACCGTATTTCTCCAGGGTATCGTAAGTCGCTTCCGGATTGTCGCTGACCACCCGCTGGTTGCCGCGCACCGTCGTCAGCGCCTGCAGAAATGTCTCCCGGTTGATGCCGTACTGCCGGAACAGCTCTTTCATCGTCTTATCCGGCTGCCGCAGAAGCGACAGGAACAGATGCTCCACGGACACATACTCGTCGCCCATGGCCTTCGCCTCGTCCTCGGCGTTCACCAGCACCTTGTTCAGATCATTGCTCACATAGAGTTGTCCGCCGCCGCTGACTTTCGGCAGCCGTTCCACCGCCTGCCGGACTTCGTTCGTAAACATCTCACCGGAAATGTTCATCTTCGTGATCAGCTTCAGAATCAGGCTGTCCTCCAGCGTCAGAAGGCTCAAGAGCAAATGCGCCTGCTCCAGCTGCTGGTTGCCATGCTCGTAGGCGAGTTTCTCGCAGTTTTGAACCGCCTCGATTGATTTCTGTGTAAATTTATTGATATTCATAATGCCTCCCCCTTCTTGTCCTGTGTTCTATTTGCACTATAACAATAGCACAGATTGTTAGCACTGTCAAGAGGCGAGTGCTAAATTTTTAGTCAAATCTATAGATTTCCATAAACGGTTCAGACTGTGACCCGCTCATATACAATTTGTTCCGCGATGGCGTCCGCTTTCTCCTGTCCGCAGCAGACAGAAACGATTGCCAGTCCAAACGGAACCGAACAGCCCATCCCCCTGCCGGTAATCACATTTCCCGCGATGACCGCCGACTCACGGACAAGTTCCGCCCCCGCCGCCGTCAGATGCGGTTCAACCGACGGATAGCAGCACGCCCTCTTTCCGGCTAGGATCCCTCGGTGTGCCAGGATGCCGGGTGCGGCACAGATCGCCGCCACATATTTGCCTGTCCGGTAAAATGTATCGATCTGTTCCATCAGCGGCGCACACCGCTCCAGGTTGACGGTTCCCAGCTTGCCTCCCGGCAGGATCAGCATATCAATGGAGCCGAAATCCGTCTCTGACAGCAGCCGGTCCGCCTCCACCCGGATTCCATGGGAGCCGTTCACCGTCCGGCTGTCCCCGATCGCCACCATCGCGACATCCAGACCCGCCCGCCGGCAGACGTCAACCACGGTCAGCCCCTCGATCTCTTCAAAACCATCCGCAAGAAATACCGCTAATCTTTCCATATAGAAAACCTCCTTTTCCCCACCCGCAGTTTACTTCCCAAACACCGCTGCCGGCTGTTTTCTGATCTATTTTACTGTAATTTGCGGGAACTATCAATATAAAATACGGTCAGTAATTACTTCTTATGCGTCATTTTTGTCTTTCTTGCGAGCCAGCATCCCGAACACTCCCATCATACCCAGCGCGGTCAATCCCAGCATTACCGCCGCCCCGGCCGGCTTATCATCTCCGGTCAGCGGAATCAGAAGAAGCGGCGGTGCCGTATCGTCCTCTGTCCCCTTATAATAGGCAAGCGGAATCTGTTCGTCCGGTATGACTGCAGCCTGCTTACTGCTGTCCGGGAACCCGCCCGGTATGCCGCCCCCTATGTCTCCCGGGCTGCCGTCAGCTATGCTGTCCGGACTGATGCGCCGGTTACTGCCTGCAGCACTGGCCGATCTGTCACCCGAACCGGCGCCTTCTTCCGGTTCCCGGCCCGCACCGCTTCCATGGGCGCTGCCTGGAGTTCCTTCTTCGATCTCCTCCGGATATGTCCTGATCTCCACCGCATTAGACAGAACCGGATTGCCGGGGGTACCAGCCGCCGGCTTGTCTGTTTCGTCCTCATCACCAGGCTCATGATCCTTGGGAGGATTGCCATAATACACAGCACAGACATTCTTCCATCCGGTGTCCTTCTGTGTGTCCGGCACAGTCACACGGTACCATACGGTCTTGGCGGTTCCCGTTTGGTCCTGATTGTGAAAAGAGGGATCACGCAGACCCTTGCCCTCCATATCGCCAAGTTTCCATGTGATTGTTTGCGTGGTTTCATCATACAGAAAGGAAAGGTTCCCCTCGCTTTCTCCTTCACCTCCGATCGATCCTTCTGACAGCACCAGCGGAAGATATTCCCCGCCTTCCGTATACTGCGGGATCCTATCCGTAACAGATACGTCTCTCGCCGTCTCTGTACCGTCGCTGGTCACCGTCAGATAATAAGTAATGGTATCACGTCCGTCCGCGGTAACCGGCTCCCGCGTCCGAACGCCGCAGGAATTTACTTCCTGTGTTTTTTCGACCGCGATATGCGGGACGCCCTCCCTTGCTATCACAGCTGCCGTCCCGTCCGGCAGGTTCTCATCGCCCGCTTCCCCGGAGCAGGCATATGCTATATTCGTATAGACGGTATCCTCCCTCACGTCAGGAATGCTCACGCTGAACTCCGCTGTCCATGTCCGGCGGGCGCTCAGCCTGTCCTGTCTCCATTCGATCGTCCGCCCGTCTTCCTTCAGGTACCCTCCTCCGGTAATACTTTCCTCTATTAATGCGCACCCCTCCGGAACCGTGTCATATACGACCAGATCCAGAATATCATTTTCGGAATCATTCGGTACGCTCAGATAATAAGTCACCACATCCCCTTCTTCCACAGAGGCCGGATCCCCGCCGCGCGCCATCCCCGATCCGCATCTCACTTCTGTCTTTGCCTGCTCCTTGACGGGCGCCAGCTTCGGAGGAATATACGTATTTGTAAAAAACATGCCGTCCCTATCGCCGCCATCGAAACGGAACGCCGCGGAAAGAGTTCCATCGGAATCGTCTCCCGTAACTTCCACCGTGATTGCATATTCTTTCTCATCAAAAATAATATTTTCATTCGGCTTTCCGTTTTCAAGCGCAAGCTCCCGCAGCCTGTAACGGTATGTTCCCTCTTCCGTAAAACATACGGAATCAAACCAGAACGCGCCCGTCGCGGAATTTGCCGCCGTATAAATCCCATTCTCAGGCATAGGCTGGCAGCTCGGATCCTGCCTCACATTCCCGAAAGCGGCACTTCTGTCCGTTTCAGAACCATCAACCCCTTTCTCCTCCCGTGATTCCGCCGCGTCGGCGCCGCTGGCTGCAGGCACATCCCGGTGATCCGCCGGCCCCGCCGCCCTTTTCCCATTCGCGTCAGATGCCAGCTCAAATCCAGCCGGACTCAGTTCGAACCGGAACTGGCCTTCCCTGATCTCCGCCCCTTTCAGCCTCTTCTCGCCGGCGAACTGCACACGGGTCTCATGCGGGCTCCGGATGTTATAGAAATTAACCTCATTCACAGTCTCCCCGCCTTCTCCCGAATAGACCGCCTTCTGAATGATCGTGTCCTCTTCATCGATCATCAGTTCGTCCGGATTGCCGGGGTTCTGCACTACCTTAACCGTTACGGTATACCGGGACGGGTCATAGGCCAGCCCCCGCTGGTTCCCATTGGGCGCAGCTTCCTCAATCACGTATCGGTAAGTCCCCGGAACCTTGTAGACAGTCCCGGTGCCGTCAAAGAATGTGATCTCACCATTCGGCTGATTAAAAACTTCATATGCCTTCGTCACCGGATCATAGCTGTTATTTGATTCCGCCGGAGTGATTCGGAACGTAAATACCTCCCCTGCCCTGCCTCCATCCCGCTGCGTCTTCCTGCCCGGGCCGTCGCCTCCGCTGATCGCGGCATCGAGGATCTTCCTGCCCTTAAGCTCATAGGCCGCCGGTTTCGGGGCAAACCGGTTCGTGAACCGTTCCATGGAAACCTGTTCCGCCGACTTCTTACCCAGAATTCCGCTTCTCAGACCTGCGGCGTCGGATTCATAACCATAACGGAGAACCGAATCATACGGCTGAAAAGCCTCTTCGGTTTCTCTGACCTCGTAGGAGGCGCCGGCGGGCAGTCCTTTTATCGTGATCGTCTGATTATGCCGCAGTTCAATCTCTGTCTTCCCGTCACGGAATAAAACATCTGTTTCTTTTGAATCGGAAACCCTGCCCGCGGTTTCTGTCGCGACCGTCGCCTTGGCGGTACCTTCCATCCCTTCCACCGTTACGCGGAAAGCAAATGTTCTGCCGGTCGCAGTGTCAATCGGGTCTCCGCCTTCTGCCGGCTTCTGCGGTTCCCCGCCGGCGCAGGCCAGGACTTTCTTGGAGATCATCAGATCGGTCCGGATCCGGTTGACGAACAGCACGGACGTTCCGGTTCCTCCTCTCGCGATCTTTCCCCTGATCCGTTTTTCCCCGATTTCCGGCGTATCCTTCCTATTCGTACTGGAAACACTCACGAACCCGTAATCCTCCGCCGGCTCCATACCCGTTTCCTGCACGGAATACATTTTCCCCGGCGCCAGTTTCTCGAAAAGAATGCGCTCCCCCGCCTTTAGCTCAGCCATCGCGTGTCCGTCGGCAGTAAATGCCACGGAAACAAGGCTGCCGGCCGGATCATCTTTCTTATATTTTCTGGCCGCGATGTCCCCGGATCTTCCCTCCAGATAGATATCAAACGTAAAGCGGTCTTCCGCCCCAGCCGCATGGTGAGGATCCGTCACCTCTTTTTTTATTTCAAGCGACGCCGGCGCAGCCTTCAGGATACCGTTATTGTTCAGTTCAGCAATAACCGTACCGTTTTCATTCTTCGGACAATACGCCCCTTCCTTCGTCCCGGTGTTATCTTCTGCTTTCGGTTCCGGTTCGTCGCGGCCATCCAGCGGGCGGACGCCGCCGCCATCGGACACCGGATCGTTATATTCCTGTTTCAGGTCATACCACTGCACTACCTTATTCCCCTGCGGATCGGTCAAGTACCGGTAAAAGTTATTCCCGTCACTGGCAGTAAAGGAAGATCGGGCGCTCTCCCCGTCCCGCCACCGGTTCGTATAGAAACACACTTCGCCTGTATCCGGATCGGTATGATCCGCAATATAATCCTGCCGCACCGCTCCAAGGTCAATATCACCGGAATCCGTAAGAAGATCAGACACAAGATCCAGGGAGTACGTAAGCCTGAGAGGAGAAGTCGTACAATCCCCTGTATAAGAATAACCGGAAGAAGACTCCGCAACACTGCAAACCCTTGTAGGAAGCGCATGGGAGGGGATCTCCAGCTTCAATGTCTGTGTCCTGGCAGCCCCTGCTCCGGCCTCCGTTACCGAAACATGGATATCGTTCAGACTGAATTCTTCCTTATATGCCGGATTGACCGCCTTTGCAGTACCGAAATCCAGTATCTTCTCACCGGCCTTGCCGGACTGCACCAGGGTTCCGGCATAATCCGTCCCCCATAAATTAAGGGTCATCGTATCTCCGGAAATCTCCATATATTCCCCGATGGGATCCGTAATCGTCAGATATCCATCCGTTCCCCCATAATCCCGGATCGGACTGCCGACAGGATAGTCTACGGTCCGGCTGAGGATGGCCTCAAACGCATCCTGTATGCTTCCCTCCGCTGAAGACTCGGTTTTCGGATAATAGGCGGCATCGACGTAATTGATATCTACGGCGTCCTCGCTCCTGTCAGGCAGCCTGGGAAGCGTTACCTGTTTCCCTTCCCGTTCCTGCAGGCAGCCCTTTTCCTGGTTCCCGACGATATAGAACCCGCGGTGTATCGACTGGCCGCTGCCGTCCAGTAAAAACCGTTTTATCTTTGCCTTCATAGCGTCTCTGGTTGCCATGCGGGCCGCGTACTCGGCACTCGCTTTATTCTGCGCCTCCTCCGCCGAACCCTTCACCGCATCGGGATACGGGAGCGCCGGATAGGACAGGTTCCATTCCTTCATAAGATCCGTGCCGGATTTGATCGGCTGGTACCGGAGGGTTACATCGCCGTTTCTCCATGCTTCAAGCCTGTCCGGCGCTTCCCTTATCGCTTCAACCATGGCATGCCCTACGGTACCTTCCGGATATTTTGACGTTCCGAACCTGTCGAGCCATGAGGAATTCCCCTCGCCAAAATACTGATTCGGATTCATCGTGGGGCCGTTGCTCGTGATCTCCTCATCCGCCGCCGGGTCTATATCCAGTGAAATTGTATAAATTTTACAGGGATTCTTATACGCTTCGGTTACCCTGCCCTTAAAATATCCCGCCGTGATCAGCGTACTCAGCAGCAGATATTCCTGTGACTCCTTATAGCGGGTGTACAGCCCGGCGCACTCGCCGTCCGGCTTTCCCTTTTCATCCTCCGAAACCAGGGCATACTCATAACTGGCTGTTTTCTCCGTATCCAGCAGCTTCTTTATAAACTGGTTCCAGGTGGAACCCCCCGTGAAAGAAGTCTGATTATCCGTAAAATCGTTAATAAAACCCAGGTTTGCCATCGACCCTTCACCGACATCCGCCAGGCCGTCCGTTGCCTGTCCGTCGGTCATGAGAATAAGGGACGGAATGCGGTTGACTTTCGTCCCGGCAACCATGACTTCATGATCTTCTGACGCTTTCAGCAGCGTCTGCATCCCCTGGGAAATACCGGCCTGAATATTCGTATATCCATTATTATACTCCGTCCGCCCATTATAAGCAGTTATGTAACCGCCGCCATTGCTGTTCTTATGTACCGTCAGATACGGAGCAGGGCCGTCCCTGCCGGCGCTTATCTCATGCCGTCCCATCTTGAGAACCGTTACCGCGGTATTCTTCGACCCGGGAGCGGGATCCCCGTTCTCCTCTGTCGGCTGATTCTTCGCAAACGTCACAACCGCGACCCGGTTCCTGCCGTTTGCCCGCATCAGTTTATCGATCGCGTAATTGATCGCCGCGACTGTCTTGCCGATCCTTGACTCGGGACCGGCGACATCATCCCCGGTGAGTGCTCCGTCATTCATGTACATTGATTTCGAGTTGTCAAACACGATCACCGTATCCGACGGGACCGTTCCCGTAAACTGAAGCCCGGATCCCAACGCGGAAAGCGTTTCGGTAAAGCCGGTGCCGTCTGTTGTCTCCACTGTTTTGTCCGTCCATATCCGGCCGCTGTTTCTGGAGTCCCGGCTCATATCCATCTTCTCTTTATATGTATCCAGGGTCGGCCCGTCAGCTGCCGTCTGATATGCGGGCGGTTTATCCGCCCGTGCCGTAATCCCGCTATCCGCGAACACCGCCGCCAGGATCATGCCGCCCGCCAGGCTGCCGGATACGATACGTCCTGTGATCCTCTTCCGGCCCCAAAAAAGCGCCCTGTTCCAAAGGGCGCAGACCTGCCGGCTGAGTCCTGCCCCCGCAGGACTCATTCCTTTCTTCCCCCTCATACCTGTTCTCCCTTCTCATCCTGAATCTCTAACCCCTTATTCTTCGCCGCTCCCCCGCAGCAGCCCTCCGGCCCGTCTCAGAACCGTCGCCGGATGCGCTCCTATTCATCTCCTTTCTCTTTTTCAGGGGTGATTTTTAGTTTAACATGAGGTGTGTCACAGGATATGCCTTATCAAGTGAAAGATCCGGATTATTTTGATTCCCGTTCCCCGTCAGGATTACCTCTCAGACACATTCATTACGGGTTTTTGCCGGCCTTACGGGATCCCGGGAGTAAATCAAGACTGTAACTCAGATCGCCGGCAGCATCCGGGCGTTTCTTCCATGCGCGGTAAAGACAGTCACATGCACGAACTCCATCCTCCCGTCCGCTTCCGCTCAGGAGAATCAGGTACTGGCAGCTGCTGAACCTGGTGAAAACGCCGCCCTTGCGGAAGACATCCGCGATAACGTCCCCCAGAATCTCCATCTGCTGCTGTTCGGTATGTTTCCGCCCGGAAGAAGCCTGGATACGGCCGGGACGGGCAGACCATGTACATAAGAGGAGACATGCCGGCTGCCCGATCCGTTCGGCAATCCGGGACAGGATCCTGCAGAAATCTGTGAATACCGAATAGAAACAGAAATACGCTTCCTCCGACTGCTCTTCGCGCAGGCTGTCCACGATATCGGACAGACGACGGGCGGGATGAAGGGAATTGTTTTCAATAACAGCCAGCCGTTCCCTGTATTCATCGCCCGGCATAATCCCCAGCTCCTCGTCGTAGAGACGTTCGGCATCCTTATAAACGGCGTACGCCCCGTCGTAATCCTTCATGGCAATCAGGCAGTCCATTTCTTTCAGCTGCCAGAACTCAAAGGGGAAGAACAGGGACGCCTTATGGTAAATATCGCGGGCCTTCAGCAGGCTGCCCCGGGTACGGTAGGCCTCTCCCAATCTTTCGATGACATGAAAATACTGTTTCTTCAGCTCTTGATCTTTCTGAATGACCCACAGCTCCGTACAGAACTCTTCCAGGAATTCCCCGGTATAAAGCCCGGCGGCATCCGCCAGGAGACCGATCCGGGCCGGCCCTTCGGCCGCAAGCGCTTCCGCGACTTTCTGTTCGAACATCAGCACATCGATCTCAACAGGGAAATCTGTCTTTAGGCGGGCCATACCCCCTGCCAGGTACACTGCGGCACCTTCCATTCCCCAGAGAACCAGCTGTTTCTTCAGACGGTAAATGAGGTTGTTCAGATTCCGGTTGGGATCGGCGCAGCGCTCCCTGCCCTGACCGTAGATATGGCTGATCAGGCTTCGCTTGGCGACGCCATTTTCACCAGCTAAAAGAAGCATGGCAAACAACTGCATTACTTTCGTGCCGCTGCCGCGCATGATATTCACAGGCTTTCCGTTAAATATCATCGAGTACGCGGAAAACATACGCACCTGTAAACCTTCTCTCGCCATAGGATCCTCTTTTATCAGAAAAAGATCGGAATCCGCTCCAAGCCGGAAACCGTCAGAATTTACGGAGTTTCGCTACAAAAAAACCTTCATACAGCCCGGTTGGGCAGACACAGACGGTTCCGGGAAATGTCACCGGCAGGAGCGGAATATCCGCGAGCATCGGATGTTCTATGGGAACCGCCTCCGCTCCCGCTCCCGGCAGGACGCGCCGCAGAATGCCTTCATTCTCTGCTTCGAGAACGGAGCAGGTGGAATAGACCATCTCACCGCCCGGCTTCAGAAGCGCGAGCGCCTTGCGCAGCAGCGCCTCCTGGGTGCGGACGGAACGGGCGATGAGTTCTTCGGAAATGGCGCCGCCCGGCGGCTCCTGACCGGAAGGCCACGATCCGCTTCCGCGCTCCGTTCCCCGCACGGTTCCCGCTTTGGGCGTACCTTCGGCCGCCGATACCGTCCCGCTGCCGCTGCATGGTGCGTCGAGGAGAATCTTGTCAAAAGAAAAATACGGATCCAGTTTCCGCGCGTCCTCGTTCATCACCAGCACGCGTGTGGCTCCCTGCCTGGCCAGATTGAATTTCAGGCGCTCCGCGCGGGCGTAGTTCTTCTCGCACGCCGTAATCTGCGCCCTGCCGCCGGACAGCGCCGCCATCTGGGTCGTCTTGCCGCCGGGCGCCGCCGCCATATCAAGGATACATTCGCCTGCCTGCGGATTTAGGATCAGAGGCGGGATCATAGACGAAAGACTCTGCAGATAGATCTCACCCTTCTCATAGAGATCAAGGCTGCGGACCGCCGGTTCACGCACTTCTTCCAGAATCAGCGCCTCCGGACTCCACGGAACCTCCCGCCAGAGAATTCCCGCGTCGGTCAGCCGTTCCCTCACATAAGCGGCGCCGGCCCGCAGCGTATTCGCCCGCAGCGTCACCGGCCGGCGCTTCCCGTAACCGTCCAGAATCCGCGCGGATGTATCCGCGCCGTACTGGTCCGTCAGCATAGTTCGCAGAAATTCCGGGATCGGAACCGGCATACGGCTATCTCTCCATTTCCTCCGGCGTCGGGTACGACGCGATGGCGCCGGGTCTGCTTCCATTTATTCTTCATCCCCAAGAGCGTCTATTCGAAGTCGAAGTTCATCCTCCGGCAGTCGCACCCGTCTCCCGTTATTTTTCATTAATTCCATAAGACAATAGAAATATTCCCCATGGTTAATGTATTTTCCATCATACAGACTGTCCAGAATTCCTATCGTCCCTGTCACCTGCACATGCTCCGCCTGCGCCGCGGATCGCAAACGGCTGTCTCCTGTCAGTAGAGCTATCTTTCGCTTCTTTGCTATCGCCAGAGCCGCGCAGTCATACACGGACAATCTTTTATATCTGCGCTGTAATTCTTCAATATAATAAAATTCTGCCTCGGTAAGCTCTGTCTTTTTCAGACCATATTGCTGCAGCAGCCGGTTCAGTTCCCTCGGCGAGAGCAATTCGTCATCAGCCATATCTTCACTCATAAGATAGATATAAGGAAACGATATATTCCATCTACGGCCCTCCCTCTGCGAAGCAGTGATCTTCTATATAGCTGCAGGACTGCCGCAGTAATTCCGCCCCCTTCTGGACAGAGATCTCATTTTCACTGACCGCGCGGAATACAAACTGTTCAAATAAAGACGGTTCTTCCCGTTCAATCCGCGACGGCTCGTTCTTCTTCCACCCGATCCGGCCGGCCCTGCTATAGAAATCCCTGGCAGCCGGATCACTGATAATCCCGCAGAGATTGGCCCTTTTTACAAGCAAATACATGGAAATCCCATATTCTCTGCAGACAAGATACATATCCCTTGTTACCGCCGATCTGCGCAGTCCGAGTTCTCTTTCGGCATCTTTCTTTGAAAACAGGAATGCACCGCCGATGGCAGTCGCTTTCGCTTCGATCTCCTTCTCGTCCATCGAATCCGGCCAGCAAAACAGGAAATGCGCCATTTCATGCGCGATGGTGGAACGGATCCGTTCGGAACTCATCCGGGAATTGACAATCAGATACGGCCTTCCGTTTACTAATCCATTCATCCCGGAAAACGCATCACTATCTGTTTCACAGAAATAGACCAGTATCCCCCGGTTCTCGAGCAATTCTATCAGATTCCCCACAGGGCCGTCTTCCGCTATCTTAAGATGCCGGCGCATGGCCAGCGCGTCCTTCTCCTCGTCCGGTACAAGCTCCAGTCCGTGAACCGCCGGCGCCGGGGGCAGCACCTCATCTCCCAGAATATCAACCACCGAGAAGAAACGGTTCATGTATTCTTCTGCCGATTCCCGGATAAAGTCCTGCTGTCTGGCGGAAAGCGCGCTGTTTTTACGAAACTCTCCGTGAGAGAATACCAGATTCTCATTCCATTCGTTCAGGAAATCCGTCACCCGGACATGAAGCGCCTCGGCAAGAGCCTTGATCGTCTCCATCCCCGGCCTGCGCTCACCGCTCTCATAGTAGCTGATCGACATGGGCGATACATGGACACGTTCCGCCAACTCTTTCCTGGTCATATTGCATTTTAGCCGGTAATACCTCAGATTCTTGCTGAACATGTGCGCACCCTCCCCTCCTGTTTATATTATAGCATTATTCGAGGAAAAGTAAACACACTGGCTCGTATTTATGCAAAATGTAGGTTTCAAATACGCTTCACTCTGCCGGCAGATTAATCTTTTTCCATTTCCTCCGGAGTCGGGTACGACGCGATGGCGCCGGGTCTGGTGACGCTGATGCCGCAGAAGCGGTTGGCAAACTCCAGGTACCGCGTCATCTGCTCTGCGCTCAGACCGGGGAGCGATGCGGCATCCATCCCGTCGCGGGACAAGCAGTAGAGGAAAGCGCCGATAAAGCCGTCGCCCGCGCCCACGGTATCCACGGCATCCACCTTCTGCCCGGCTGCAGATCCCTTCGCGGTCCTCGTAAAGCATTCCGCGCCGTCCGCACCCTTTGTGTAAATGACCAGCTTCGTCTCTCCGGCAAACAGCACCGGCAGCGCCTCCGTGATATCCGTCCTGCCGGTGATGAATTCCAGTTCCTCGTCCGACACCTTCAGGATATCCGCCAGCGGCGCGAACTCGAGCACGACGCGGCGGAGCGCCTCCTCGTCGTCCCACAGCGCCAAGCGCAGGTTCGGGTCGAAGCTGACCAGCGCGCCGGCCCCGCGGGCATACGCAATCGCCCGGCGGTGCGCCTCCTTCATCGGCCAGTCGCCCAGGGATACCGAACAGAAATGAAGCGCGAAACTGTCCGTAAACCACGCCGCCTCCACCGCCTCCGGTTCCAGCAGCATATCCGCGCCTGGTTTGCGGTAGAAAGAAAATTCACGGTTTCCGTCCTCCCCAAGCGCCACAAACGCCAACGACGTGTTCGCCGCTTTCGTCCGCTTCACATGGCTGCAGTCAATGCCGCAGTCCGCCAGCTCTTCCGCGATCTTGTCGCCGAAGGGATCGTCGCCAAGCTGCGTGATCATGGAGCCGCTGCCGCCGAGTTTCACATAGGCGCCGACCACATTGGCGGGTGCGCCGCCGACCTTCGGCTGAAATGAACTGACATGGCGGATGGGCCTGCCGGACTCCGCCGGTATCCAGTCGATCAGCGCCTCCCCGATTGCCAGTAACCGTTTCATCTCCTTATCCTTCCTTTCCCTGCCTCTTCTTCTCGACGGAATACCCGAACTTCCCCAGCTTCTCGCCCAGCCGGAAATACTCCCCGTGGGAATATGCCGTCAGGTCCGCGTCGTTCAAGCGGAACCTGCCGTTCTCGTCGATATACCGGTCGTCCACCGTCACGCCCACGATCTCCGCCACAAACATATCGTGGCTGCCAAGCGGAAGCACCTGCTTCACCCGGCACTCCAGATTCACCGGACTCTCGGCGATGCCGGGAGCCGCGATCTGCCGCGACGGCAGGGGCGTCAGCTTCGTCTCGGCAAATTTATCCACGTCACGCCCGGAACGGACGCCGCAGTAATCGGTGGCCAAGGTCAGATCCTTCGTCACCAGATTGACGGCAAATTCACCCGTTTCCCGGATAATATCGTAGGAATACCGCTCTTTCCGGATGGAAACAGACACCATCGGCGGGTCGGAACAGACCGTGCCGGCCCATGCCAGCGTAATGATGTTGGGTTTCCCGCCGGGCCGCCGGCAGCTGACCATCACCACCGGCAGCGGGTATAAGAGGTTTCCCGGTTTCCAACTCTGTTTCGCCATACTATACATCTCCTTTCAGTCGTTGTCCGGCATCGGCTTCACCTTCACCATGATATTCCGCAGAAAACCGCCCGCCGGCAGCGCGATGTCTTCCGCGTGGGACACCTCCGGCATCAGTACCTCGTCTT
>CAYYHX010000003.1:1627-4234 GCA_964471835.1 uncultured Hungatella sp. | reverse complement strand
GCCGGCAGCGCGATGTCTTCCGCGTGGGACACCTCCGGCATCAGTACCTCGTCTTCCTCCATCTCCACACAGATCCAGTCATAAGCCGCCTCCCTGGCGTTCTGCAGCGCATCGTCCAGATCCGGCCCGTCCGCCTCGCAGCTTTCCAGATCCGGAAAATAGATATGGTATCCATCGTCATTTTCATGCGGTACGACGACCGCAGGATAGATAAATGTCATGTCTCCGTTTCCGCCCTTTCGTTCACAATTTGTTTACAAAATGTTTATACCTAATTCACATGACGTCTCTACAATCATTTTATAAGAAATGCACAGAAACAGGATTGTATTTTATTCTTCCTTTGACATTATGCACATAGATTTTTTCATAATTACCCCGGTTGGCAACAGCCGGGGTCTCCTCTTGCTTTCCGGCGGATCTCAGTCCAGCACCATCCGCGCCGCCCCGTAGATGCCGGCGTCGTTGCCCAGCTTCGCCAGGCCGATGAGCGGCCGGTCTTCAGACAGTGTTTCATATTTCTCATAATACTTCTGGATCCTGTCAAGAAGGAACTGCCCCGCCTTGGATACGCCGCCGCCGATCACGAAGATCTCCGGATCTACGGTCAGCGCCGCCTGCGCCAGGGCGCGCCCCAGATAGTCGCAGACGCGCTCCACGACCTCCTCCGCCAGTTCGTCCCCCGCTTTGGCCGCGTCAAGCACATCTTTGGCCGTCAGTCCGTCCTCCCCGATACCACGCAGCACGGAATCCCTGTCCGAAGAAGCAAGGAACCGCTTCGCCTCGCGGACAATGCCGGTCGCGGAAGCGATCTGCTCAAGACAGCCGCGGCCGCCGCAGTTGCAGGATTCGGTCTCGTCGTCGCGGACATGGATATGCCCCAGCTCCCCGGCCAGACCGTGCCGCCCGGCGACGATCTTCTGATCCACGACCACGCCGCCGCCCAGGCCGGTTCCCAGCGTGATCATGACGATATCGTCATAGCCCTTGCCTCCGCCCTGCCACATCTCGCCCAGGGCCGCGATGTTCGCGTCATTGGCACACAGAACGGGAAGCCCGTCCAGCATCAGGCTCAGGTCGCGGGCCGGATGCCCGGCGCCCCAGCCCAGATTCACGCAGCGCGGCACGAATCCGCCGCGCGCCACCGGCCCCGGAACGCCCATCCCGGCGCCGCCGATCTCCGAAAACGGGATATTCATCTCGCCCAGCGTCCGGCGTATCGAAACCGCCACGTCCGTCAGGATATTGCTTCCGTTATGCTCCGTCCGCGTGGGAATCTCCCATTTGCGCAGCAGCGTTCCGTCCTGCCCGAAGATTCCCATCTTCACCGTAGTCCCGCCCACGTCAATTCCGATGCAGTATTTCCCCATCTTCCCCTCTCCTTTCCCGCTCTCAGTGCAGCAGCAGCTCCTGCATAGTCGTGGAACCGGTTACGATGATCTGATTGGGCAGCTTGCCTTTCGTGATCCTTGCCACCGAATAGTCGAACGTCCCCTCGTATTTCAGATTGCCGTAACGGTTATAGATCCAGCAGGAATCCTCGTTGTAAAGAATGATCATATCCCCTTCTACGGCCACCTGGGAGTAGTCGCAGCTGAGTTCTTCCGAAAATGCTTTCGTGCCGTCCGCTTCGTACACATCCATGCGGTATTCGCTCTCGCCGGACGGCGAATAGACGATGATGCCCGCATAATTCTCGTTATAGAAAATACTCCGGATCTCCTCCTCCACCGGAACCAAAAGTGTCATCTCCGGCGACATCTGGTCGCGCAGGTTATAGAAACTAAGGCTGTTGTCCGCGAACGCCACCGCGCGGGTATCGCTCAGGCACGCCACCCTCGCCACCATGCTGTCCTCATAGATCTCATGGAAACCGCCTACCATACGGTTCACGGCATTCTTGCCCACCTCGGAGAAATTATAAAATGCCACGCGGTTCCGCAGCCTGCCGCCCTGCACATAGAAATAAGACCCCATCAGGACATTCCCGTCCGGCGTCAGATCCGCGTCCAGCACATAGCCGACCCCCATGTCGTCCTGGCTGTCGGGACTGCTTAACAGTCCCTTGATGTAGATCTCCATCTCCGAGCCGTCGCGCTGATAGTAGGTCACGTTGCTGGAAAGCTGGTCCTCCACGACCGCCGCCACCATGCCATGGGAAGAAATGGTGATCCTGGAGATCGGCAGCACCGTGGTCGCCACGCCCAGGCAGCCGGTCAGGTCGCAGATGTAGATGCTGTTACCCTGCTGGTCCGCGATAGCGGCGTAATCGCCGCAGACGGCCACGATGGGCGCGTTCATCTCATAACTCTGGATCCAGATGTCCTTGCCGGAGGCGTCGATATAGGAAGCGCCGTCACGGGTATATTTTAACACATTCTCGCCGAAACTGACATAACCGGTAAATGTACCCTCGGTCTGTTCCATCTGCCGCTCCCACACGAGCGTCGTATTCTTCAGCTTCGCAAAGCGGTTGTACCCGTAGATGCCGCCCAGAACGCCCGCCACGATGCAAAGAAAGACCGTGATCACGATTACACGGCGGCGGACGACCCTGCTGTGCGCCTTGCGGATCGTCTCCTCGCTCTCCTCCCGCTGGCGGACCGC
>CAYYHX010000003.1:0-1527 GCA_964471835.1 uncultured Hungatella sp. | reverse complement strand
TACGGACAGACTCCGGCAGCGGCTGGCCGGTGGTGATCATGCGGCTGCGAAGCTGATTTTTCTTGAATTCCCGGTTGGTGGAACTTGAATCGCTCATTCCTGGTTCTCCTGGCTTGCGGGCAGCAGCGCCGGCCCTGCGAAACGCCCGCAGCGCTCCGTACACGAATTGCCAAAATGGCGGCACCGCTCAAGGGTTTCCTTTTTCTTTTTCCTTTTCCGGTTCCGCCTCAGCGGCAATGCCCGCCGCCTCTATGCAGTATATCACACTTTTCCGAATTACGGAAGGATATAATTACGGCGGGAGAACAGTTACGTTTTGAAAACGGTTCCCCCATCGGGCAGCCATCCGACGCTTGACAATTCCGCGTCCGGATGCTATGTTGACTTTGTGAGGGAGGATATTTCGATGTTCCGAATGTGGGGAAAACTGATTAAAAACAGCAAGGTCATAAAGGACGTGACCGTTTCCAACAGTGATTACAGCCTGTCAAGGACGCAGATGGTATTTCAGGCGCTCGACGAGATCTGCTATGCGTTCGATCTCGGCAAACCGATCTGGCTCGACGCTAATATCACGGAGTTCAAACGGAGGAGCCGCACGCGGTTCGGGCAGGATCATTTTATCGAACAGATCCCGTTTGACTATCTGGAAATCCAGGTAATTGAGGAATAACTATCAGCTATTTGCCCTATGCAATCCTTTATTTGTGAATAATATGTGGAATCTATCAAATTCTCAAGCAAATCGCAGACCATTCTACATTTATGAGTAAAATAAAGGATCTCTCTGCATTTGTGAATAAAAAGTAAGGCCATCCCATATTTGTGAATAAAATTGACAAATCCGCCCTGCGGATATAAAATAAAAAACAGATATTAATCATTCCAAAAGGAGAATACTGTTATGGCATTTATCTTTACACTCGCATGGGGTATCTATCTGCTCATCTTTATCCTGTGGTACGTTTTGCAGGTTATTGCTTACTGGAAGGTCTTCTCCAAGGCCGGACAGCCCGGATGGAAGTCCCTTATCCCGTTTTACAACCAGTATGTCCAGTTTCGGATCTCCTGGAGGATTCCGTATATGTACTGGATCTACCTTGCGTGCCTGATTGTCGGCGCCCTGTTCCTCTCGTTTGACAATATTTTTTCCTTTATCGGCAGCATTGCCATGATTGCCGGCATGGCAGTCAATGTCCTGGCAACGATCCGGCTCTCCCGGGCGTTCGGCCACGGCGCGGGCTTCGCCGTCGGACTGGTTTTCCTGGGGCCGATCTTTATGATGATTCTGGGCTTCGGCAGCTCCCGGTATATGGGGCCGCAGTACTGAGCCGGAGACAAAGTACGAATGTACAGGAATAAGATTCCCCCTGCCGCAGATCCGTTTCCGCAGCAAGGGGATTTCTGTATCCGGTTCGGCATTTTCCGGAATGTCTTTCACAAAATACTTTCGCAGAATGCCTTTCACAGAATACTCTTCACAGAATGCCTTTCACAAAATGCCTTTCACAAAATACTCTTCACAGA
>CAYYHX010000002.1:2075-42560 GCA_964471835.1 uncultured Hungatella sp. | reverse complement strand
AGTTTTCTCATATGTTATCCTACCACAAGATATTTATTAGGTGTTAGTCAAGAAACGTGTTGATTTTGCAGTTTCGATCTGTGTGCAAGCGATACAATGAGGTTGAAACGGCACTTTAACAACCTGATTTCGGTCATGCAATCGCAAAATGACAAAGCAACCCGCCGGAGCGGCAGCTCTGCACGGGTTCTGCGTCCATACAAAAGCCCGCGAAAAGGATCTCGATTTGCAGGGTACCCCCCGATCAGGTTCCGTGAATCTTCGTGAACTTCTCCGCGATCCGGACCATCAGTTCCACGGTTTGTTCCATCGACTGGATGCAGACAAACTCGTACCTGCCATGGCCGTTATGGGCGCCGATGCCAAGGTTCGGACAGGGAAGGCCCAGGAAAGACAGCCGCGCGCCGTCCGTCCCGCCGCGGATCGGGGTGACATGCGGCGTGATGCCGAGCTCCCGCATGGCTTCCTCCGCCAGGTCGATCAGATAGAAATGGGGCATGATCTTTTCCTTCATATTATAGTAGCTGTCCCTAAGCGAAAGTTCAAAGGTTCCGGCCCCGTATTTCTCATTCAGATAATCGACGGCCCTCGTAAAATATGCCTTTTTCTGAAGAAATTTATCCATATCATGGTCACGGATGATGTAATGCAGTTTGGTCTGTTCCACATTTCCGCAGATATCGTTCAAATGATAGAAACCCTCGTAGCCCTCCGTGTACATCGGGTTCTCGGCGGGCGGAAGCATCGACTGCAGTTCCATCGCCATGAGAACCGCGTTTTTCATCTTGTTCTTCGAACTTCCGGGATGGATACTCAGGCCGTGAACCGTCACATCGGCCGCGGCGGCGTTGAAATTCTCGTAATAGATCCCGCCGGCTTCGCCCCCGTCCAGCGTGTATGCCACGTCTGCGCCGAATCCCGCGACGTCAAACAGGTCGGTGCCGCAGCCCACTTCTTCATCGGGGGTGAAAGCGATACGGATCGTCCCGTGCGGGATCTCCGGATGCTTCAGCAGATACTCCGCAAGCGCCATGATCTCCGCGACGCCGGCCTTGTCGTCGCCGCCAAGGAGCGTCGTGCCGTCGGTGGTGATCAGATCCCGGCCGATATAGTTCAGCAGGTCAGGATACTGCTCCGGTTCCATCGCCGTGTACGGATCGTCATTCAGCACGATCTCTCCCCCGTCGTAGCCGCGGATGATGCGGGGATTCGCACAGCCGCCCGGATAATCCGGCGAGGTATCCATGTGCGCGATCAGACCCAGCACAGGCGCAGGCTGATCCGCCGTGGAAGGGACTGTCGCATAGACGTAGCAATGTTCGTCGATGCGCACGCCGGACGCGCCCATCTCCTCAAGTTCTCTCACCAGCATACGCGCCAGCGTAAACTGTTTCTCGGTGCTGGGGATCATTTCCGCGCCCATCTCTGACTGGGTATCAATCGCGATATAGCGCAAAAATCTAGAAATAACGGTTGTTTCCATGGTTGTGGTGCTCCTTTTTTATGACTCTGCATCGAACGCATTTTCCGGCTTCAAATTCATAATCGTTCCAATGGCGCATTATCTTCTGCGGCCATCAGCCGTATTTATTGTTATATCCGCTCACCGGTTTGCCAGCTCATCTGTGATCTCCTCCCAGCCGATGCCTTTCTCGGCCATCAGGACCATCATGTGATAGAGAAAATCGGCTATCTCGTACCGGACTTCTTCCGGGTCCGGATTCTTGGCGGCGATGACGATCTCCGTCGCTTCCTCGCCGATCTTCTTCAATATCTTATCCAGCCCTTTGTCGAACAGGTAATTGGTGTAGGAACCCTCCTTCGGATGTTCCCTGCGGTCCCGTATGACTGAAAAGACATCCTCGAACACGCGCAGCGGGTTCGTATCCTTAAATTCCTTCTCGGCCAGCGTCCGGTAGAAACAGGATCGCGCTCCGGTATGGCAGGCCGGCCCGATCTGCCGGACTTTCGCCAGGATCGTGTCGCCGTCGCAATCCAGCTTCAGGGATTTTACAAACTGAAAATGTCCTGACGTCTCCCCTTTCACCCACAGCGTCTGACGGCTGCGGCTGAAATACGTCATGCGTCCGGTTTCCAGCGTCTGTTCGAAGGACTCCCGGTTCATATAGGCCAGCATCAGCACCTCGCCGGTCCGGTAATCCTGTGCGATCACCGGGATCAGCCCGTCCGGATTCAGCTTAAAATCCTCCCAGCGGACACTGCTCTTAAGCGTCTCCATCGGGATGCCCCTCTTCTTCAGTTCCTGTTTCCAGAGCATACAGTTGCCTTCCAGCTTCTCCGGCACGGTCAGGATCACGCCGGCCACAGACGGCAGCATCAGACAGGAGGAAATGGTTCCGGCGATGTCCTCGTCACAGATAACCAGAAGCGGGATCGGGCTGGCAGGAAGGTTCGCGGCGTCCTCATCCTTCATCATGGCATCCAGAATCGCCGCGGACGCCCCCAGCCGTGCATATTCCCCGATGCGACGCAGATACCCCGTCCCCGGCAGATAGGCATAGATTTTCTCGCTTCCGAAACGGCTGGACGCTTCGCTGATCAGAGCCGCGTTATCGTCCTGCGACACGTTCAGGAACACGGCATTCGCGCCGGCATAGAGATATTTTTTCACGTCCTCCAGACGGTGTACGCGTCCGCCTGCGATGACCGGTACGTCTACTTCCCTCGTTACCTGACGGATGATGCCGACCGTCTTCTCGTGATCCGCGTCGTTCTCGGACAGATCGCAGATCAGCAGGCTGTCCGCGCCGTTGTCGCTGTAATAGCGGGACAGCGTAAGGATATCGTTGCTGTAATATTCCCGGCCCTCATCCATGATGATCGCCTGCCCGTTTTTGCATCCGAAGCTGGGGATCAGTAATTTCCTGTCCATGTGTCTGCCGCTCCTTTTCTTCTGTTTCGCCGCGTTTCCGGTTCCTTTGCATAGAAAGGAAGCGGATTCTACGCTGCACAGATACTTCTCATATACTGCACATATACTTGCTCATATACTGCACATACGCTTGCTTATACTGCACATACACTGCACAAGTACTGCTCATCCCGCTCCGTCCGCTTCGAACCGCCGCACCGCCGTCTCCAGATCGATCCGGCCTTCGTACAGCGCTTTGCCGATGATAACGCCGCGGATCCCGTTCGCATCCAGCTCCTCCAGATCCGCCATGCAGGACACGCCGCCGGAGGCGATGATGTCAAGGCCGGTTTCCTCCATCAGCCGCTTCGTGGCCGTCACGTTCGGCCCCGTAAGCATCCCGTCGCGGGCGATGTCCGTGTAGACAATATGCCGCACCCCGTACCCCTTCATCGTCCTGCAGAGATCCGCCGCCGTCCGAAGGCTGACCTTCTCCCAGCCCTCCACCGCCGCGCGCCCGTTCCTGGCGTCTATGCCCGCAGCAATTCGCTCCGCACCGAATTCCTCTGTCAGTTCACGGAGGAATTCCGGCCTCTCCACGGCTTTCGTGCCGATGATGACGCGGGCGACGCCCATCTGAAGCATCTCCCTCACTGTCTCACGGCTGCGGATGCCGCCGCCCAGCTGCACCGGAACCGCGACCGCATCCAGGATGCCGCGGATCACCGGTTCATTGACCGAACGCCCGGCCAGCGCGCCGTCCAGATCCACAAGATGAAGATAAGAGGCCCCCTTCGACACCCAGAGCCGGGCCATATCGGCCGGCGCATCGGAGTAGACCTTCGCCCGGTCAAAAAGCCCCTGCGTCAGCCGGACGCAGCGGCCGTCTTTTATATCAATCGCGGGATATAACTGCATGTCTGCACCTCTCCTGTAATCCTGCAACCATCACAACTGCGGAGGAACCGTCACCGGCGGTTCCTTATCCGGCCTTCATCTTATTCCGGTATTTTTCCCTGTCGGCCGCCGGAACCTCCAGCATATCCATGGCCTGTTCCGCAGAACATTTCAGCGTTTTCATCAGACTGCGGATCGATTTTAAGATACCGATCGTTTCCCCTCTTGCTTCCACCCTGTCCAGAAAATCGCTCATCTTCTTCACGGTTCCTTTCCCCGGTTCATACAGAATTTCCTCAAACCGGTCATCTCCGGTCAAAACTGCCATCAGCTTCAAGACCGCGTCCACATGCTTCAATGTCTCATCAGACGGTACATATTCCCCATGCTTTCTCATCTGCACAAAATAATCGGCTACAATTTTAAAGTCACTGGTAAATAATCTGATCTGTTCTTCTTCCAGCCAGGCAATCTCAAACAGGTTGATCCGATAATCACTTACATAGGAATCCATCTGCGCCGGACAGCTCCGAACACTTCCCTTCACAAGTATACTAGAAACTGCTCTTTGCCGCAAGGGTTTCTTTGCAGCAGGGCTGTTGAATGGCAAGGCTGTTGAATGCTGTTAGAGCTGAATGCTGTTGAAAAGGTTCCCTCCGTATGGTAGAATAGCGTAGCGTAAGGAGGATTTTACGATGAATCTGATCATACCAGAACACTATGACCCGCATCTGACGGTTCGCGAGACCCAGGACGCCATCAAGTACATTCGCGACACGTTCCAGAAAGAATTCGGCCGTGAGATGAACCTGGAGCGCATCTCCGCCCCGCTGTTCGTCACCGGAAGCAGCGGCCTGAATGACAACCTGAACGGGGTCGAACGGCCCGTGGCTTTCGATCTGGCCTTCGAACCGGGCGAAAGGATCGAGGTTGTCCAGTCCCTGGCTAAATGGAAGCGCCTGGCGCTGCGCAATTACGGCTTCGCCCCCGGCGAGGGACTCTACACCAATATGAATGCCATCCGCCGTGACGAGATCCCGGACAACCTCCATTCCTGCTATGTGGACCAGTGGGACTGGGAGCGCGTCATTACCCGCGAGGAGCGCAATGAGGAGACGCTGAAAGAAACCGTCCGCACGATCTTTAAGATCATCAAGCACATGGAGCATGAGGTCTGGTACAAATTCCCGCAGGCCGTCGGGAAACTGCCGGACGACGTCTTCTTCATCACCTCGGAGGAACTGCGGGAACGCTACCCGGCGCTCACGCCCCGCGAGCGGGAGAATGCGATCACCCGCGAACACGGCTGTGTCTTCGTGATGAGGATCGGCGACAAACTCGCGGACGGCAAGCCCCATGACGGCCGCGCGCCGGACTACGATGACTGGCAGCTAAACGGCGATATCCTTTTCTGGTACGAAACCTTAAACTGCGCGCTGGAGATCTCCAGCATGGGCATCCGCGTGGATGAGAAGTCGCTCATGGAACAGCTTGTGAAAGCCGGCTGCGAAGAACGCAGGAATCTGCCCTACCACCGGATGCTGCTTGACGGCGAACTGCCCCTCACCATCGGCGGCGGCATCGGTCAGTCGCGCCTGTGTATGCTCCTCCTCAACCGCGCCCATATCGGCGAGGTACAGGCAAGCATCTGGCCGCGGGAAATGCGGGAAGAATGCGCAAAACACAATATTATCCTGTTGTAGCATACCGATCCAAGCGGCCGCGGTGCAAAAATGCCGCCCATGGCTTTTTCTGCATCATGATGCGGTGCAAGGCGGTAAATCCGCTCTCGGGCGGGACTCTTTCTGCACTCTGCCCAACGCGGAATGTCTGCAGCAGTTGCGGCGGCGCCGTCTGAACTGCTGCGAATGTCTGATGGCAGCATTTTCTGATATGCCGGCAGCCGTTTAAGCGGCAGGAGAACCGGCGTAAAGCAGTCGTTAAGTTTGCTTAGAAGGATGCTTTGAAAAGTATTTTACAGGAACCGGTTTTCATGGTATAGTAGGAAAGCTAAATTTAATTGATTGAAGGAGGTTTTTCAATGACGAAAACCATGAGCCCTGAGCTGCTGAAAAGCTACAGCGGGAGTTTCCACGCGGACCGGTCCAACCGGGTCGCCTGCGACGCGGTCATGACCAACGGCCTGAACAAAAGCTGTATCAACCATGACGCCAGGCGCCGCCAGACCCATTCATTTTCCATCTCCTTAAAGCAGGGTGACGTCACGAACCAGAAGCAGAGCGGGCGGTGCTGGCTGTTCGCTGCCATGAATGTGATGCGTTCCCGCATCATCCGCAAATACAACCTGAAGGATTTCGAGCTGTCCCAGAATTATATGCTGTTCTGGGATAAGCTGGAAAAGGCCAATTATTTTCTCGAAAACATTCTGGATACCCTTGATGAGCCGGCCGGCAGCCGTCTCCTCGACTTTCTGCTGCGCGACCCGATCGGCGACGGCGGCCAGTGGGACATGATGGCCAACCTGGTTGAAAAATACGGCGTGGTTCCCAAGTATGCCATGCCGGAATCCACCGTTTCCTCCACCACCCGCGAGATGAACCGTGTGGCAACGGAGCTCTTGCGCGGCGACGCGGCGATCCTCAGACGGATGGCAGCAAAAGGCGCGAACCGGGACACGCTGACGGAAGAAAAAGTGCGCATGATGGGCGAGATCTACCGTATCCTGGCCATCTGCCTGGGAGAACCGCCGAAGACCGTTGATTTTGAGGTGCGCGACAAGGATGACAACTTCATCCGCGACTGCGGCCTGACACCGAAAGAATTTTTCGCCAAATATGTAGACATGGATCTGCACGATTACATCAGCCTGATCAACGCTCCCACGGACGACAAGCCGTTCTACCGCCGCTATACGGTGAAAATGCTCGGCAACGTAAAGGAAGGCGCGCCGGTCTGCTACATCAATCTTCCGATCGGCGAGCTGAAGGCGGCTGCCATCGCGCAGATGCAGGACGGGGAACCAGTCTGGTTCGGCTGCGACGTGGGTCCGTACTCCGAGCGCGAAACTGGCCTTCTGGATGTGGACGGCTATGATTATGAGAATACGCTGCAGATCAAACTGGGGATGACCAAGGCGGAGCGCCTGGACTACTGCCAGAGCCAGATGACCCACGCCATGGTGTTCCAGGGCGTGAACCTCGACTCGGAGGGCAGGCCCAACCGCTGGCGCGTAGAGAACAGCTGGGGGGATGAACCGGGCCGGAAGGGCTACTATGTGATGAGCGACCGGTGGTTCGACGAGTATATGTACCAGGTGGTCGTCAACAAGAAATATCTGAACGCGGATCAGCTGGCCGTCATCGACTCGGACGTGATCGAGCTGAACCCGTGGGACCCGATGGGATCGCTCGCGTGATCTGGCGCGAACGGACGGGGGTGCGCAGGAATTTTTGCTTTTGCACTGCCGGATGGTCATGACTGTGGAAACAGGGATACGGATCTGCGTGCGGGACACCGCCGGACGGGGGTCCCGTCGCTGAAAGGAGTTCCTTTCCATCCTGCGCTGAGACAGGAAAGTGCCGCGCTGATGACCTGCGATGCAAAATTATGGAAGATGATGAAATATGTTAAATGCGCGCCACCTGTGGAATTTTCCGCATACGAATGTGCGCACGGCTGGCGCACATATTTCCGCCGGTTCTTTTCGGAACCGGCGGCAGTTTTGTCCTCATTCTTTTTTGGAATCAACAGCAATTCTTATGTTTTTATTCATTTCAAGAACCGGCAGCAATTCTTATGTCCCCATTCGTTTCCGTGATCGCCGGCAATTCTTACATCCTCATTTCTTTCCGGGACCGGCAAGTAAGGGAGCCGGACCCCGGCGCATTTCGTTTACAGGACCAGCGACGGCGCCGAATACACTCTGGCCGCCAGTTCATTGTCCAGCATATACAGGGCGCGCGCATCGGAGCCGAACAGCTCATATTTCTTAATCAGGCCCTCGGCGTTGGTCTCTTCCTCGCCCTGCTCCTTCACGAACCAGTCCAGGAACTGCATGGTGCGGTAATCCTTCGCCTCATGGGCGGCACCGTAAATGGTATGGATCAGGCTGGTTACATACTGCTCATGCTCATATCCCGCCTGCAGGGGATCTCCGAGCTTCTCAAATACTTTATCCGGCTTGTCGATCGCGTCAAGCGTCACCTTGCAGCCGTTATTCTGCAGGTACTGGATGAACAGCATCGCATGATCTTGCTCCTCCTGAGCCTGGACCCGGTACCAGTTCGCAAAGCCCTCAAGCCCCTGCTCCACATAATAATTGGCGAAATCCAGATACAAATACGCGGAATAAAACTCCTTGTTGACCTGCGTATTCAACAGCTCCGCTACCTTCACGTTTAACATGATTCCTTCCTCCTCGTGTTTCATTCTCCTGCCGTGATGCCGTCCGGACAGACCGGGCCGCCCGGACAGGACAGCCTTCAAAATTATTTTAACATCAATATCCGCAAATGTCACTTTCTTTTTGCGGCAAATCCGGCAGGGCTGCAAGCGGTTCGGGGCGGAACCGTTCAGTCCGTTCAGCCGGTTCGGGGCAAACCCGTCCAGTCCGTTCAGCCGGTTCGGGCGGAACCGTTCAGCTGGTTCTGGCATTAGAGAATGTGCTGCCTGAACTTTTACACGGTGCCTCCTCGAAAATTCATTTCGTCAGACAAATCAGGATAAAATCCGTCGCGTTCCCCGGATCGTCCTGCATATCCTTCTGCAGCAGATAAAGCCCGTACGCCTCCCCAGCGTCCTGGCGGCACAGAACGCCCGCCGTCGGCGGGAGCACTCCTTCCGCCAGATAACGCGCGGCGATTGCGGTATCCTCCACCTCCTGCATCTTCGCGGCCGGGTACCGTTCCTGCAGATGCCCCGCGCACTGCTTAAGCGCTTGGATATGGGACGCCACCAGATCGATGTCCTTCACCGATTCATTTAAGGTAAAGAGATGGTGGCGGATAGGGATGGTATCCTCCGCCAGCACCCGGTAATCCACGCCCGCAAGGGCCTCCTCGCTCTCTTTCACCCGTCCGGCGATGCGGTTATTCACCGCCATGACGCCGTACTCCACCTCTCCTGCCTTCAGGGCGTCCACAACGCCCCGTGAGGTGATGAGCGGAACATACTCCACATCCTCCCATCCCAGAGAGGCGGTCATATTCTTCGCGGAGGCAAGGGAATTGCTCCCCTCCATCCCCTGATAGCCGACCCGCCTCATTTGGCCATGGAAGCGTCGTAATCGCCCACGCTCTTGGCGATGATCAGGTTGGCCGCCACGTCGCCTTCCACGTTAATGGTGGTGAAGGCCATGTCAAGCAGACGGTAGAAGCCGCTGATCGCTCCCATCAGATCGAAAGGCAGTCCGATGATGGAGAGGAAGGACGCGCCCAGAACCACGCCGCCGCCGGGAATTCCCGGAGCCGCCATATTGATCAGGGTCGCCACGAAGACCAGGAAAACGATCGTCCCCAGGGACAGGTTAATGCCGTAAAAGTCGGATACGAACACAGCCAGGCAGCAGAAGGAACAGGCGCCGCCGCACATATTAATCGTACAGCCCAGAGGCAGGGTGAAGCTGGAAATATCCTCGGGGGCGCCCAAGTCGTCCACGCTGACTTTGATGGTCGTCGGCAGGGTCGCCGCGGAAGAGGTGGTGGAAAGCGTCACCATGGCTATCTTCCCGCATGCTTTCAGGAACTTGACGGGGTTCACCTTCGTATAAAGGCATACCGGCAGGACCATGACCACAAGGAATGTAACGATGCAGGCCAGCCAGCAGGTGCCGATGTACTTAGCCAGCGCGCCGAAGATACCCGCGCCGTACTGCGCCACGGAGTAGGCCATCAGCGACATCACGCCGATGGGCGAAAATTCCATGAAATATCCCAGAACCTTGAACATGATTTCCGACAAGCTGTTGACAAAATTCGTTACCGGCTTCGCCTTCTCTCCCACCGCTACCGCAGCCACGGCGGCAAAGATGGTGAAGAGGATCACCGGAAGGGTGTCCCCGTTCGCGGCCGCCTGGATGATGTTCGAGGGAACGATGTTCGCGAGGAAACTGGAAACCGTCGGGGTAACCAGATTGCTGGGATCGTAGGTGGGCGCATTGTCAAACACGGTGCCAAGACCCGGACGGATGATCCACGCGATCCCCAGGGATACCACCGAAGACGCCACGAACATGACGACGTACAGCAGCACGGTCCGGAACCCGATCCGGCGCAGCAGCGCGCCGTCGCGGATATTGGCGATCCCGCAGAACACGGCGCAGAAAACAATAGGAATGATCATGAGCTTGATCATATTCAGATAGATATCGCCCACGACCTTGGTCGAGATGCTGAAATCCGGAAGCAGCACGCCCAGCAGGATGCCGAGGACGAACCCGATGGCCACCCGGATAAACAGCCGGTCCTTTCTCATGATGGCTTTCAAAACATTCATAGCAACAACCCTCCTGAAATGTATGATTATAAAAAATCTGTTAAAAATATACATTCGCAGAGGGGCAGATGTCAATACTTTTTTTATGGGGAAGCTGTAATAAGCAGCATCGGGCCTGAATTTCGGCACGGCCGGCAGTATACCACAAAAATCCGCGCAGAACAAGACTATACTTTCTTTTTTTGATATGCTAGACTGTATCCGAGGCAGAATGCAATTCGAACGAGGAGGACGACATTTTGAATACCGAACAATCCGAACGCGCGGCGGAGGAAGCCTATCTGGAAGAAACGCTGGGGGAGGCGCGCAGGCAGCTTGAGGAAGCGGAGGCTGTCATGGAATCGAAGCGCTCCGAGATGAAAGAGACGAAGAAGGATATCTATGAGGAGACAGGCCGAAGCATCGGCGATCTGAACGACGCGGAGAATTTTGACGCGCTCGTGGAACTGACCCAGAGCATCTCCCAGGTGGACCATATCGCGGACGACTATGAGTCTGCGCAGCTCCGCATCCGGCGCCTGGAGAACCTGATCGGCTGCCCCTATTTCGCGAGGATCGATTTCCGTTTCGAGGATGAGGATGAGACGGAGACGGTCTACATCGGCCGCGTTTCCCTCCGGGCCGGGAATTCCGGTCCGATCTATGTCTACGACTGGCGCTCTCCCATCGCCGGCGTCTTCTACCGCTTTCTGACAGGACCCGCGTTCTATGACGCGCCCGGCGGCCGGATCGAGGGCGAACTGGAACGGAAACGGCAGTACGAGATCAAGAACAGCCGCCTTCTCTATTATTTCGACACGGACGTCAATGTGAGCGATGAGATCCTGAAGCGGATGCTTTCCAGGAACGCGTCCCCGCAGATGCGGGCGATCGTCGAGACGATCCAGAAGGAGCAGGATATCGTGATCCGCAATATGGAAAATGACCTCCTGATGATCCAGGGCGCGGCGGGCAGCGGCAAGACGTCGGTCGCTCTCCACCGGGCGGCTTATTTCCTCTATGAAGGGCTGAAGAACCGGCTGGCGGCCAACAACATCCTGATCCTTTCCCCCAACACGGCGTTCCGGGAATACATTTCCGACGTGCTGCCGCAGCTGGGCGAGGAAAATGTCGTCTCGAAGGTTTTCGACGATCTCATCGCCGCTGTTTTTAAGGAAATGCGGCCGCAGTCTTACGGAGAGTTTCTGGAAGAAATGCTTTCCGGCGACGAGGACGGGGAGTTCCGCAAGAAATCGATGCGCTTTAAGACATCCGGTACATTTTCCCGCATCATCGACCAGTTCGCGGAAGACATTCCCAGGTACTGGATGGAATTCCGGGATATCTATTTCGACGGCCAGCGCATTTTTCCAAAAGAAACGCTTCAGAAAATGGCTCTCAGGGATCCCGAACTTCCGCTCGCCGTCCGGCTGGAACGGCTGGCCGGCTGGATCTGGAACGAAGCGATGCGGACGAACCGGCACGCGGACCGGAACGCACAACTGGCCCTGCTGAAAGAGCTACATGAATTCAAGAAACCGAACGTCGCGCAGCTGTACCGGCTCTTCTGGGAACAGGCGATGGAGCCAGTAGCAGACAGCCTGGGCGAAGATGCGAAAGATATCCGCACGCTCACGCTGTCGGCACTTGAGGGCGGGCGGCTCGATTACGAAGACGCCGTTGCGATGTTCTATCTGCATCTGAAAGTCTGCGGCAGCCGGGAGTACGGGCAGATCCGGCAGGTCATCATCGACGAAGCGCAGGATTATTACCCGATTCAGTACGAATGCTTCCGCCTGCTGTTCCCGAACGCCAGATATACGGTGCTTGGCGACGTGAACCAGACGCTCGGCAAGCAGGAGAGCCTGTCGTTCTACGAACAGGTGAGCGATATCCTGCGCCCGAAGAAATGTTCGCTGGTTACGCTGAAGAAGAGCTTCCGCTGCACCAACCAGATCCTGCAGTTTAGCCTCCGCTTCATCGGCCCTGACCCGGAGATCCAGAGCTTTAACCGCGACGGGGAGGAAGTGACGGTGCGCGCCTGTCCGGACAGGACAGGGTATCTGGATGAAATTGTGAGAGAAGTCCGGAAGAACCAAGAGCTTGGTTACGAGAGTATCTGCCTTCTGTGCAAAAATGAGCTGGAATGCGACCTTCTCGCCGCCGATCTTGGATCCCGCCTTGAGCTGACGCAGATCAGAAACGGCGGCGAGGAACTGCAGGGCGTCATCCTGACGCCGTCCTACATGGCAAAAGGGCTGGAATTTGACGCGGTGGTTCTCTGCGGCGCGGACGCCGCAAACTACCGGAGCGAAGACGACAGAAAACTCCTCTACGTGGAATGCACGCGGGCGCTCCACCGCTTAAGTGTCCTCTGCGAAGGGGAGCTGTCGCCGTTTGTGGAGGAAGCGTAAGCAGGGGCTGCTCTCCCGAATCAGCCCCGAAACAGACGAAGCGGAAGACTAAGCAGCATTCCCCGCTTCGTCCTTCTCCTCCTTCTCCTCGTCCTTCTCTTTCGAAAGCAGCATGTTCGCCGCGATGCCAAGGATCAGCGAGCAGGCCACGGTGCGGATCTCCACCGGCCCGAAACTGACGGAGAGGCCGCCTACGCCGGTGATGAAGATGATCGAGGCCACGAACAGATTGCGGTTCTTGTTCAGATCCACGCTCTGCAGCATCTTGAACCCGCTCATCGCGATGAACCCGTACAAGGTGATGCAGACGCCGCCCATGACGCAGTTGGGAATCGTCTGCAGGAAGGCCATCAGCGGCCCGATAAAGCTGACCAGGATGCACAGGCAGGCAGCGCCCCAGATAGAAACCACAGAGGCGTTGCGGGTGATCGCCACGCAGCCGATCGACTCGCCGTAAGTCGTGTTCGGGCAGCCGCCGAAGAAGGCGCCCGCCATGGAACCCACGCCGTCGCCCAACAGGGTTCTCGTAAGGCCCGGATCTTCCAGCAGGTTCGTACCGATGATGTTGGAAAGGTTCTTGTGATCGGCCAGATGTTCCGCGAAGACCACGAAGGCCACCGGCACATAGGCCGTGAACAATGTCACCAGATACGGCCCTGTGATGCCCTTCAGCCCGGAGCCCTTGAGGAAAGTGAAATCCGGCACAGCGAACAGTTTCACATGTTCAAATGCCGAGTAATCGATCACCACAAGCGCCGGATTGCCGGTCGCCTTGCCGATCAGCGCGAAAACCGACGCGCAGGCATAGCCGGCCAGAATACCGAGGATGAACGGAATCAGCTTCGCCATTTTCCTGCCGTAAGTGGAGCAGAGAACCGTCACGCACAGCGTCACGAGACCGCAGATCAGCGCCACATACATGCTGCCGCCTTCCACGCTCGACTTCGTCAGGTCACCCACGGCATTGCCCGCCAGGGAAAGCCCGATGATCGCCACCGTCGGCCCGATGATCACCGGCGGCATCAGCTTGTCGATCCATTTGACGCCCGCGAATTTGACCACCAGAGCCAGAACGACATAAACCATGCCGGCCATCACCGCGCCGATGATCAGCCCCCAGTAGCCGACGGCCATCGAGGCCGCTCCTGTGAACGCGCTGATCATGGAACCGATAAAAGCGAAGGAACTTCCCAGAAATACGGGACTTTTGCTGCGGGTGAACAGAAGATAAACGAAGGTACCCACGCCTGCGCCGAAGATGGCGGCTGCTGAGGAAAGCTGGGTACCGCTCCCGAAGATGGCCTTGATCTCTTCGGAACTGTTGATGACCGCCGGAACCGCGATCGTGGCGGCCATGATCGCCAGAAGCTGCTGGATGGAGAAGAGGAGAATTTCTCCCGGCTTCGGCCTGTCTTTGATGTCGTAGATCAGATTCATAACTATCATCCCCCTTATCCTTATCTCCCGCCGGCCGCCGGTCGGCGCCGCTGCGGGCAGTCTCCTGTGAGGATAGCACCCGGCAGGCGGGATGTCAAGAAAAAATGCAGATTTTGCGCCGCCTGAACTGTTGCCACTGAACGGTTACTCCGGAAGAATTACGGCCGCCGCATTTCCGCATCCAGCAAACGGGCGCGGCAGTCACATTCCTCCCCATGGGCGTTGATCACGCCGATCGCCTGCAGGTACGAATAGAGGATCGTCGAGCCAACGAACCGCATCCCGCGGCGGTACAGATCCTTGGAAATCCCGTCGGACAGCGGAGAGGTCGTCCGAACGCGGTAATCCTCAAGAATGGTCTTTCCGCCGGTGAATCCCCAGATATAGGCGTCGAAAGAACCGTACTCCCGCTGAATCTGCATGAATACGGCGCTGTTGGCGATGCTGGCACGTATCTTCCTCCCGTTGCGAATGATGCCGACGTCCGAGAGGAGCCGTGCGATATCTTCTTCGCCATAGCCGGCAACCTTCTCAACCGCAAAGCCGTCATAGGCCCGCCGGAACGCCTCCCGCTTGTTCAGCACGCACTCCCACGAAAGTCCCGCCTGGAAATTCTCTAGGATCAAAAGCTCGTAAAGCGCATGATCGTCGTGCAGGGGGACCCCCCACTCTTCATCGTGATATTGGACAGCAAGCGGATTCTTCAGATTCACCCACGCGCACCGGTTCATACGTCCGCCCCTTCTCTGTCCGCATTTCCTTCTTTCCGTTCTGCGTCCCCTGTTCTATCTGGGACCCTCTTCACTCTATACATTCCCTTTCTCACTTCGCCCGTCTCTTCTTCCTCTCTATCCGCACCTCTCCTCACGCTGTCCATTTCTTTCCTCACGCTGTCCGTTGCTTTCCTCACGCTGTCTGTTTCTTTCCTCATGCTGTCCGTTTCTCTTCTCGCGCTGTCTGTTTCTTTCCTCACGCTGTCCATTTCTCTCCTCATGCTGTCCGTTGCTTTCCTCATGCTGTCCGTTTCTTTCCTCATGCTGTCTGTTTCTTTCCTCACGCTGTCCATTTCTCTCCTCACGCTGTCCGTTTCTCTCCTCACACTGTCTGTCTCTTTTCTCGCTCTGTCTGCCGCTCTCCTCGCGCTGTTCGTTTCTTTCCTCACGCTGTCCGTTGCTTTCCTTACGCTGTCCATAGCTTCCTTCACTCCGTCCATGTTCCGTCGATGTTTTCTCTCTGAAAATGCATACGCTTCTCCTACCCAGTCCATCAGTTCCTCATCGATCTCCTCTGGCTCTGACACCAGCACATGGTGCGTCCAGCGATTGGGGTACGGCTCTGTTGCGACATCGATGCGCGGCGAAAGCTTCTGATAACCAAGTCCGAACGTGATCACGATGTACTCTTTCGGAAGATCCTTCGCCTTTCTCACCCGCGCCATCGAAACACAGGCAAATACATGACGGTTGGAATAGGTGATCTGGGTTTTCTGCACCCGGATGTTTACGTTCTCCGAACCGAAGCGCTGAAGCTGTTTCCGCTCGAACTCCTCATATAGTTCCAGCGCCTTTTCTTTACCGTCAAAAAACAGCAGTTTATCCAGTTCCAAATTTATACCCGAATCTTTCCCCACCGCCGTTTCCCTTTCTTTCACACCGGCGCCGACGCGGTTCTCATCCTGCCGGTGACTTTCTCCCACCGTCTTCCTTTCCCTCACACCCGCGCCAGCACGGTTCTCATCCTGCCGGCAGCTTTCTCCCGCTGTCTTACTTCTCCTCACACCGCGGCCTTTCTTCCTCTCACACCAGCGCCAGCGCGACCTTCATCATATCGGTAAACGTCTTCTGCCGCTCCTCAGCCGTCGTCGCCTCGCCGGTGATCGCGGAATCGGAGATCGTGCAGATGCACAGGGCGTTCGCGCCCCCGGCTGCCGCGTTGCTGTAAAGGGCGGCCGTTTCCATTTCCACGGCCAGGACGCCCATATCCGCCCATGTCATGCCGCCGCCCGCCTGCTTGCCCGGGGCATAGAACATATCTGAGCTGAGTACATTCCCCACATGGAAAGGAATCCCCAGCGCACGGGCCGCCGCCACGGCCTTTTCCAGCAGCTCATAGCTGGCGATGCACGAGAAATCCCCCGGCAGGCCGAACAGCCGCACATAATTGGACGTGGTGCAGGCTCCCATGGCGATCACCATATCGCGCACCCTGCATTCCGGGGAGAGCGCCCCGGCGGTTCCCACGCGGATCAGGTTCTTCACACCGTAAAAATGGATCAATTCATAGGAATAGATCCCCATGGACGGACAGCCCATGCCGGTACCCATGACGGAAACGCGCTTTCCATCGTAATAACCTGTAAATCCAAGCATATTGCGGGTACTGTTGAACTGCTTCACATCCGTCAGAAAATTGTCCGCGATAAACCTGGCCCGCAGCGGGTCGCCCGGAAGCAATACCGTCCCGGCGATCCCGCCTTCCTGTGCATCGATATGCGGAGTCGGTATATTTTCATTTGCCATAACAGAAACCTCCTTTTTCTCACTTATTCTTTTGCTATGTTTTTAACATTCCTATTGACGATGTCCCCCGCATAATGATATAAATACAGTGCAGAACCCGATCGACACCCGCTTATAGGGAGGTATTCTCCATGCCTGACCATAAATATATTTTCTATCACTCCCTGCCCGTGGCGCCGCTGAAACTGGCGGCCCTGGACAGCTGCAGGGAATTTGCCGGAATGGTCAACAACCATATCGTATCCTTCCGAAGACGCGATATGGAAGAACTGATGCGCCGCAAAGAGGATCTGAACTACCGCGGTTACGATGTCGATTCCTATCTCCTGGACCTGAACTGCCCCCGTTTCGGCAGCGGTGAAGCCAAGGCCGTGATCAACGAACCCGTGCGCGGCGCCGACGTATTTGTCATGGCCGACGTCACCAATTACAGTCTTACCTATTCCATGAACGGCTACATCAACCATATGTCCCCGGACGACCATTTCCAGAATCTGAAGCGCGTGGTAGGCGCGTGCGCAGCCACGGCCCACCGGGTCAGCGTGATCATGCCATTCCTGTATGAAGGCCGCCAGCACAGGCGCAGCAAGCGCGAATCCCTGGACTGTGCCATGGCGCTTGAGGAACTGGCAGAAATGGGCGTCTCCAACATCATCACCTTCGACGCCCATGATCCGCGGGTGCAGAACGCGATCCCATTAAGCGGCTTCGACAGCTTCATGCCTACCTATCAGTTTCTGGTCACTCTCTTCGAACATGACCCGGATCTGGTCATCGACAAGGATCATTTCATGGTCATCAGCCCGGACGAGGGCGCGATGGACCGGGCGGTCTATGTAGCCAACAACCTGAGCGTCGATATGGGAATGTTCTACAAGCGGCGCGATTACTCGCGTGTCGTGGGCGGCCGGAACCCGATCGTAGACCATGAATTCCTGGGCGCTTCCGTGGAAGGCAAGACGGTGCTGATCATCGACGACATGATCTCCTCGGGCGAAAGTATGCTGGATACGGCACGCGCCCTCAAGGAACGGAAGGCCGCGAAAGTGATTATCTGCTGCACGTTCGGCCTGTTTACAAACGGCCTGGAGAAATTCGATGATTTCTACGAAAAGGGCTATATCGATTCCGTGATCACTACAAATCTGAATTACCGCCCGCCGGAACTGCTCCGCCGGAAATGGTACCATGAGGCGGACATGAGCCGCTACCTGGCGGCGATCATCAACTGCCTGAACCACGACGTCTCCATCGGCGGCGCGCTCTCGCAGACGGAGCGGATCCAGAAACTGCTGCAGCGGCGCAAGGCGGACGGGTACGAATATTTTCAGATCATCCAGTAAACGCACAGGCTTCTGCCCCGGCATCTGTCACCCTCACGAATTTCGGAACGAATTGCCGGCCCTCCGGTTCCTGACCATCTCTTGTTCTCAGCCTGGGGCCGGATTCCTGCCGGGGACTCCCATCCTTGCCGCAGGAATTTCTCTTGGTTCCCGGCCTTGTCCATCATTCGTCAAAACATTCTGAAAAATGATCCGCTATCATGCAATCCGTATCGCGCAATCACACGAAATTCCAACCGTTCCTCCCATTCCCCAACCCGGCAGTTCAGAGAGGGCGCTCCCCAAAAGCGTCATGCACGGGAAATGTCTTTCCGATCGAATTTCCACAGAAGCATCCCGACGCACAGAAAAGCCGGGAACAGCGCCCCCATCATCAGGCCGCTCTTCAGGCTCCCGGATTCCGCCGACGCCATACCCACCGCCGTCGGACCGAAAGCGCAGCCCAGATCGCCGGCCAGGGACAGGAAAGCAAACATGGCGGTTCCGCCGCCGGGCAGAGCGGCTGCCGCCAGACTGAACGTACCCGGCCACATGATACCCACAGAGAAACCGCAGAGGGCGCAGCCGGCCAGCCCGATCACCGGCGTCGGCGCATATACTGCCAGCAGATAGCTTGCGACGCAGAGAAGCCCGCAGCCGGTCATGAAAGGAAACAGGGAAATCCGGTCACTGAACCTCGCGTAAAGCACCCGCGCCGTCCCCATCAGGGCGGCGAACAGGCATGACCCGGCGAGATCGCCGACCGCCTTCTCCACGGCGAGCCCTGCCTCGGCAAACGCCGAAGCCCATTGGCTCATAGCCAGCTCTGACGCGCCGGCGCACAGCATCAGCAGACAGAACACCCAGAACAGCTTCTGGCCAAACAGCCGGGAAACCGGCATCGTCTCATGTTCCTCTTCCAGCGTCCGGATCGGCACTTTCAGAAAATACACGGCATTCCCGGCCGGAAGCAGCGCCCACAGCACGCAGAGAATACGCCAGTTTTGCATTCCGGCCGCCGCGAAAAATATCGTAGACAGAAGCACAACGGCCATCTGTCCCCAGCAGTAAAAGGAATGCAGCAGGCTCATAGCCGCTGCCTTTCCCTCCGTGGGACAGGCCTCCACGATCGGACTGATCAGCACCTCGATCAGCCCGCCGCCCAACGCGTAGAGTCCCGCGCTGATCAGAAGTCCCGCGTACGGACTCCCGAATGCCGTTCCGCACCAGTCCGGAAGCACCGCCAGCCCGGCCAGCCCCAGCGCCGCGCAGATATGGGCCGCGACTACGCCCACCCGGTAGCCGATCCTCTTGATCAGCACCGCGGACACCAGATCCACCGTCAGCTGGATCACGAAATTCAGCGTGATCAGAAGCGTAATCTTATCCAGAGAAAGCCCGTATTGGGACTGAAAGGTCAGAAATAAGAGCGGCGATAAATTATTGACGATGGCCTGCGTCACATACCCCAGATAGCTGGCTCTTATGGTATGCCGATAGCTTAAATGCGTATCCTTCATCCTGATCCTCACTGACAATTCCGCTCCCTCTGCCCCGTTCCGAATACCGCGTCCGCAAAGAGAACCCGCCTTTAGCGGGTTCTCTGTTCTCTGCATATTGACATACTAACATCCGAAACAGCCGTCCGGTTATCTCTTATTCTTCAGAAAATCGGGAATCGTGATGTCCTTCATATTCGTGGACGGCCGGTAGCCCCCCTGACTGCCTTGACCGTTCATGCCGCCCAAGGGCGCCGTTCGCGTCCCGAAGGAGGTCGGGGACGACGGGGCAGTCGATGCCGCTTCCGCGGCGCCGGGAGCCTTGGACGTACGGAAGGATGCGAAACTGCCGAGGCCGTTCGCCGCACTGCCCGCGGACTTGGACACGGAACTGCCGTACTGGTCGCTCAGGCCGGTGGCGATGACCGTGATGATCGCTTCATCCTGGGCATTCTCGTCATACATGGCGCCGAAGATGATATTGGCGTCCTCGCCGGCCAGCTCCTGCACATAACTGGCGGCTTCATTGGCTTCGATGAGGCTGATGTCGCCGGAGATATTGATAATTACATGAGAGGCGCCCTCGATAGTGGTCTCCAGAAGCGGGCTGGACACGGCCTGCTTCACGGCTTCCAGAGCCTTCTCGTCGCCCTTGGCGCGGCCGATGCCGATATGGGCGATGCCCTTGTCCTTCATGACCGTTTCTACATCGGCGAAATCCAGGTTGATCAGCCCAGGGACGTTGATCAGATCCGTGATGCCCTGAACAGCCTGCTGGAGAACCTCGTCAGCCTTCTTCAAGGCGTCCGGCATCGTCGTCCGTCGGTCCACGATCTCCAACAGCTTATCGTTCGGGATCACGATTAGCGTGTCCACGCTGTCCTTCAGATGCTCAATCCCCTGATTCGCGTTGACCATACGGACCTTCCCCTCGACCTTGAAAGGCTTAGTCACTACGCCGACGGTCAGGATCCCCATGTCCTTGGCGATCTTGGCGATCACGGGGGCCGCGCCGGTACCGGTACCGCCGCCCATGCCGCAGGTCACAAACACCATGTCTGCCCCGCGCAGAGCCTGGGCCAGTTCTTCCGAACTCTCCTCGGCCGCCTTCTGCCCCACCTCGGGACGGGCGCCCGCGCCGAGTCCCTTGGTCAGCTTCTCGCCGATCTGCATGGCCGTCGGGGCTTTGCAGAACTGCAGCGCCTGCTTATCCGTATTGATCCCGATAAATTCCACACCCGCGATATTCTCATCGATCATGCGGTTCACCGCGTTGTTGCCCGCGCCGCCTATGCCAACCACTATGATCCTGGCGGAGCTTTCCGCCTCATTTATCTTAATCTCCAGCAAGGTCTTGTCCTCCTTCTTTCGCGTGCGCCCCCACGCTTATTCCCTATACTTCCGTATTGCCAGCTTAACTAATATCATATTTTATTTCATACAAAATATCAACCACTTTTTTTAGAATTTTTACCTTATTCTATACTCTTTTTCCTGAATGTCGAAACCTGGTCCCCGTTGTTTTCATCGTAATTATCCAGATACAGCGTGCCTTCCAGACCCTCAATCTGAGGCATCATATTGGCCAGCAGGGAAATCTTTCCGTCCATCTGGGAACTGTCTCCAAGCACCACCTCTACATGATTGATATACAGATCCGCCTCTCCCTTCGAGTTATACCGGATCGCATCTACCTGAAGTTTCCGCAGCGAAAGCAGCTGCGTCAGGTTCAGGATTTCCTCGAAAACCCGGCTGTCTTCCACCGGCAGAGGCCGGTGAAGAACAATTTCGCCGAACTGCAGCCCGGTCACTTCGGGAATTCCGGGAAGCGCCTCATCCGTGCTTTCCACCACAATTCCGTCTTTATCGAAATACATATAACTCTCCATATAAGAGACGTATCCTACAACGCTTTTTTCGTGGACGATTACTTCCACCTTAAATGGGCTTGCAAAATCCAGCTGGTAATCCTCCACGAAGGGAATGGAGATATGTTCCTGCGTCTTCTCCCGCAGGAAAGCGTAGACACTGTTCCAGTCAAGGTCCTTCTGGAACAGCATATCCACGATCTCTTCCTCCGTGTAGCGGCTGTTCCCGGTGACGGTCACTTCACGGATGTTGACGGACAGAAGCACGACGGCCGCGGAGACGGCAGCCACCGCAAGAATGAACCATCCCATATGCGATTTTCGGCCGAATCCATCTCCCATAATTCCTCCGGTTTTGTGCGCGGTTCCGTTACGGACAACATGTCCAACAGCCAATGTAATGTTCAACAGCACGATCCGGCGCGGCCTCCACCGCCGCGGCACGGACTGCCTGACTGCCTTCTCTCCATCGCGGCGGCGCGGTGTTCACTTCTACGATCCAATATAGTGTTCAACAGAACGATCCGGCGCGGTGTTCACCGCCGCAGCCAGTACGACGTTCACCGGCACGGTTCAGCGCGGCCTCCACCGCCGCGGCACGGACTGCCCGACTGCCTTCTCTCCATCGCGGCGGCGCGGTGTTCACCTCCGCAGCCAGTACGGCGTTCACCGGCACGGTTCAGCGCGGCGTTTACCGCCGCGACCCAACGCACCGTTCACCTCTGCGGTCCGGCGCGGCCTCAGTCCTCCAGCCGGATCTGATTGGACACGCTCAGGACCATCCCCATCTCGATCAGCAGGAACAGAACCGAGGTGCCGCCGTAGCTGATGAACGGCAGCGTGATTCCCGTATTGGGGATCGTGTTTGTAACCACGGCGATGTTCAGGATCACCTGGATCGCGATGTGGGCCATGACCCCCACCACCAGCATGGAGCCGAACAGATCCGGCGCGTTGCTGGCGATCACCAGGAAGCGGTAGATCATGAACACGAAGATCAGGATCACGGAAACGCCGCCGAAAAGGCCCAGTTCCTCGCAGATGATCGAGAAGATCATGTCGTTCTGCGCTTCCGGCACGAAGCCCATCTTCTGGATGCTCTGGCCCAGCCCCTTGCCGAAGAGACCGCCGGAACCGATGGCATAAAGCCCTTGCAGTACCTGGAACCCGCCTTCCTGCGAATAGCTCTCCGGGTCCAGCCACACATTGATGCGGCCCAGCTGGTAATTCTGAAGAATGCCTACGCCGGTCAGCGCCTTGCCGATCGGCCCGGCAAAGACCAGGAGCAGGCCGGCCGCTGCCACGCACAGGATATAAGGCCATGTCTCCTTGCTGGCTACGAACATCATCACGAAACCGATGCCCACGATGATAATGCCGGTGCTTAAGTTATTGATAATGACAATCAGCGCCAGGGGAAGCACCAGCAGCATGACCCGGAACTTTCCGGCAAAACGGTCGATATCCTTCCCGTAGCGCACGATCATGGAAGCCAGCGCCACGATAACCAGGATCTTCACAAGCTCCGACGGCTGGAAGCGGAAACTCTCAGTGCCGAGCCAGCGTTTCTTGCCGTTCACCTCGATGCCCAGGGGAGTGAACGTCACCAGAAACATCAGGATCCAGACGATGACCGCGCCCAGTTTCCATACCTTCGCGTACCAGTGGTAATCCATCTTGGAAATGAAGATCATGAGCACCAGCCCGACGCTGGCGATCGCGCCCTGGCGGATCATGAAATACGCCGCGTTGCCGTAATCGATCTGCGCCTTATAGGAGCTGGCGCTGTAAATCATGACCAGACCGAATATCGTCAGAAAGACGATCGCGAACAGCAGGCTGTAATCATAGAACCGCCGCTGGCGCTTTTGCTTCTTCCGGGCCATGCCGCCACTCTCCTTTCCGCTTTCTCTCACCCGCCGTTACAGGTTCCGGACGCATTCCTTGAAAATCCGTCCGCGCTCTTCATAGTCCTTAAACATCCCCCAGCTCGCGCAGGCCGGCGACAGCAGCACACAGTCCCCGCTCTCCGCGTAACTGGCGCAGACCTGCACGGCCTCCGCCATGTCCTCCGCGTAAATGATATCTGTAAAGCCGTGGGCGCGGGCGCACGCGGCGATCTTATCCCGGGTCTGGCCGATCAGCACCAGATATTTGACATTTCCGCCAAACGACTCGATCCATTCATCATAAGACGAACCCTTGTCATAGCCGCCGCCGATCAGGATCGTCGGCCCGGGCATGGCTTTCACGGCCTGAATCGCCGCGTCCGGGTTGGTTCCCTTGGAATCGTTATAGTAGCGCACGCCCAGACGCTCCAGCACGAATTCGATCCGGTGCTCAACCGCCTTGAAGGATTTCACAGCCGGCAGGATCGTGGCCATCGGCACGCCCATGGCAGCGGAAACGGCGATAGCGGCCATCACATTTTCATAATTATGGCGTCCCAGCAAGTTCATGTCGCGCACATCCATCAGGAATTCCGGCCTGCCGCCAGCCGCCCGCATGATCCGGAACCCTTCCATATAGTACCCGTCCGCGAGCCGGCCGCGGCTGCTGAAGAACACGGCCCTGGGCCGGCAGCCCGCGCCCTGCCCGAAAGCCCGCAGCGCCTCGTTATCATAGTTGAGAACGCAGACATCCTCCTCCGTCTGGTTCGCGGTGATGCTCTCTTTCACTTCGATGTAGCGCTCCATCGTATGGTGCCGGTCCAGGTGGTCCGGCGTGATATTCAGGATCGCGCTGACCTGGGGATGGAAATCCGTAATCGTCTCCAGCTGGAAACTGGACACTTCCGCGACGGTAACACTCTCCCGGGTCGTCTGAAGCGCCACGTCCGTGTACGGGGTTCCGATATTGCCCACTACAAAAACATCTCTGTAATAGGCTTTCAGAATCTCTCCGACCAGGGCCGTGGTCGTCGTCTTGCCGTTCGTCCCGGTAACAGCCGCGAGAGAACCCCTCGCGCAGTGGTACGCCAGCTGCAGTTCGCCCCAGATCGGGATGCCGGCCGCGCGAATCAGGGCCGCGGGCGGCGACTCCAGGGAAATGCCCGGGCTGATGATGCAGAGCGACACACCCGCGAGCGTCTCCGGGCGCAGGTCGCCGAGCACGACGCTCACGGCGGCCCCATTTTCAAACTTCTCCAAAATGGCAGGCGCGTACAGCGTGGCGTTGCCGTCGTAGAGAACCACCTCGCCGCCCATCGCAAGCAGCAGCCTCGCGGACGAGATGCCGCTCTTTCCGGCGCCCGCCACCAATACCTTCCGGCTCTGGCCCATGGATTCCACCCCCCGTTTCTATCTGCAAAATTCACGCGGCCGGCATAGTTACAGTCCCAGATACGCCGCCATGCAGAAAATCGCCGTCACGACGGAAAACACCGTCACGATTCTGGTTTCCGACCAGCCGCACAGTTCAAAGTGATGATGGATCGGCGCCATCTTGAAAATCCGCTTACCGCCCGTCGCCTTAAAATACGTCACCTGGATGATGACGGACAGCACTTCGACCAGGTAGATAAAGCCAATGAGCAGGATAAACAGCGGCAGACGCATCATCAAAGCGCTGGCCGCCACGAAACCGCCCAGGGCCAGGGAACCCGTGTCCCCCATGAATACCTTGGCCGGATAGGCGTTAAACAGAAGAAATCCCATAAGGCTTCCCGCCACGGCCCCGGTAAGCGGGCTGATGCCGCCGTCCCAGGCAACCGCGATAACAGTCAGGAACCCCGCCACCAGAATCGTGACGCTGGCGCAGAGCCCGTCCAGCCCGTCGGTGAAATTCACGCCGTTGTCGGTTCCCAGCACGACCATAAACACGAAAGGAAGGTAGAGGTACCGGAGGTCCAGCCAGATCCCGCCGTCAAAACCGCCGGTAAACGGCACGAGGACCCGTGTCCCCACATCGGCGGAACGCATCAGATAGAAGGCAAACGCCGCGGTGATCACGATCTGGCCCGCCATCTTCTGCAGCGGCTTGAGACCCTCGGAGCGCTTCATGACGATCTTGAGAAAGTCGTCCAGGAACCCGATGACGCCGAAGCCCGCCGTTACGAACAGCACCGGCAGGATCTTCGGGTATTTCGGAATGAAAAATACCGACGTGACGACGATGCTGAACAGGATGATCAGTCCGCCCATCGTGGGCGTCCCTGCTTTTTTCAAATGGGTCTGCGGCCCGTCGTCCCTCACCTGCTGGCCGAATTTCAGCCTCCGCAGGAACGGGATCACGACGGGACACAGCACGGCGCTGATGGCAAAGGCGATGAGAACCGCCAGTATCGTTTCCTGAATCATATCACACCTCGGGATTTTCTTTTGCAGCTGCCTGTCATGCCGCGCAGCGCTCCTGTGGATGCGCGGCACAATGTTTCATCGTATGCGGCGTGACGCATCTGCCGGTCTGCCGCGTGATGGTCTCGCTGCTCGTCAATCTGCCGCAAGATGCACTCGTTGCTTTCCGACCTGCTGCACGTTGCACTCACTCATTACTCGCCGGCCGGCGGAATTATATCAGTCTCATCTGATTCTTCCGCACCGCCCCCCGGAAGCATATCCGGCAGATCGGAGGGAAGCACGCTCCCGTCGTCGCCGTAGTCCAGAGGAACATATTCTTCCGTTTCATACGGGAACGGGGTAATGCTTCCGCCTTCCGCCGGCTGGGTTCCGGCGGTTTCCCCGCCGTCTCCCGGATTCCCCCTCTGGCCCGCCGCTCCGTCGCCGCCGTTCTCTCCGCCCGGAGTCCCGGTCTGGCCTGCAGCGCTCTCCCCGTTGCCGTTCTCTTCGCCGTTGCCTTCCGGATTCCCCGTCTGGCCCGCAGCACTCTCTCCGCCGTTGCCGTTCTCTCCGCCGTCACCACTCGAATTCCCCGTCTGGCCCGCAGCACTTTCACCGCCGTTGCCGTTCTCTCCGCCGTCACCACCCGAATTCCCCGCCTGGCCCGCCGCTCCGTCGTCTCCGTTCTCTCCGTCACCGTTCTCTCCGCCGCCTTCCGGATTCGCCACGAGGCCGCCCTCCGGGCGGAGCGGCGTTACGATCTGGACGTCGCCGGTCGGGAAGACGTTCAGATAGGGAAGGATATCACTCATGATCTGGGAAAAGACGCCGCTGGCAAATGTGCTGTGCGCCTGGTCGTCTACATGGGGCTGGTCGATAACCACATAGACCAGAACCTTCGGATCATCCGTGGGCGCGATGCCGCAGAAGGACACGACGTAGTCCCTGTGGTTGCGGCCCACCTTCTCGGCCGTGCCGGTCTTGCCGCCGATGGCGTAGCCTTCCACCTTCGCCGCGGAGCCGGTTCCTTCTTCGACGGTCAGCAGAAGGGCGTTGCGCAGGAAACGGCTGGTTGAATCCGATACGGTCTCCCGCACCAGAACGCCGTCATTCTTCTCCACAATGGCGCCGCTTTCATTCAGGATCTGCTTCACCACATGCGGCTCGTAGTAATACCCGCCGTTGATGCAGGAGGCGATCGCCGCCGCCATCTGCACCATCGTGCAGTTGTAATTCTGTCCAAATGCGTTGGTTGCCAGCGCGGACGCCTCCGTCGTCTCGACCCGGTAAACCAGCGAAGACGCGGACGCTTCGCCCGGCAGGTCAATGCCGGTCTTGGAGCCCAGATTGAATTTTGCCTGATATTTGTAGAAATTCTCCTTGCCGGTCAGGGCCGCGATCTGCATCATCGCGTCGTTGCAGGACTGTATGATGGATTCCGTCAGGCTCAGCTCGCCGTGGCCGCCTTTCCGGTAGGCCGTACATTTGATATCAAATACGCCGACGTGCTGATAACCGTCGCAGAAGAAATAGCTGTTGGTGTTGACGGCGTTCTCCTCCAGGGCCGTCGCCACGGTCAGCACCTTGGAAGGGGAACCCGGCTCAAAGGTGTCGCTGACGCAGTAATTGCGCCACATCTGGCTCATGGAGTCCACCTTTTCCTCGTCGGTCATTGCCGAGATCTGTTCTTCCGTATAGCGGGAGCTCAGATCACGGGGATTATTCAGATCAAAGTCTTTCTCGTCGGCCATGGCGAGGATCTCGCCGTTTCTGGGATCCATGACGACGACGCCGATGTGCTCGCTGCCGGTCTCGGCTTTCCACTGATCGATGCGGTTCTCCACCATGGTCTGCACGTTCACATCGATGGTGGACACAACCTTATACCCGTTCTGCGCCGGTTTGATGACGATCTCCTTGTTGGATTCGTCGTTCAAATACCCGTATTCGCGGCCGTTGTTGCCGGTGAGCATATCGTTATAATACTGTTCGATGCCGCCGCTGCCGGTCGAGCCGTCACTGCTAGAGAAGCCGATCACGTTGCAGGCCAAGCTGTTGTACGGATAGAGCCGCTTGTATTCCTCCTCGAACCAGACGCCGTAGACGCGCTCCCTGCTGTCCGCCGCCTCGTTGGCGGAGTTGATTTGCTCCTTTAACTGCTCGAATTCTTCCTTCTTATCATAGGAAATGCGCCGCTCATAGCGGATGTAGGGGGACGTCTTGCGGCTCTGCAGCGTCTCCACCAGCTCGTTCCGGTCATATCCGAAGCACTGCACCAGCGCGTCCACCGTTGTATTCAGATAGTTGGCTTCCGTCTCGTCGCTGTGATAGATCTGGGAAGCGTCGATGATCACATTGTAAACTTTTTCGCTTGTAGCCAGATAGGTCCCGTTGCGGTCCACGATATCGCCGCGCCTGAACGGGATCGTGCGGCTGTCATAGTTGGAACGCTGAGTCAGAACCAGCTTCGTGTATTCCTCATTGTTCTCGTCAACAATCGAATAGAGCACCCCGCTAAGCGCAAGTAAAGCCAGCATGATCACGCCAACCGTGACTGCCAGCTTTTCCTGCATATATCGTTTTAGCATTTTCTTCTTCGGAGGACGGCGCCGCGCCCCCTCAGTCGTATTCCGGGATGTCCTCATTTTGCCTTACATACTCACTTTCCGTCCGATTGTACAGAAGAACCTGATCCTGGCCCGCGTAAACCATGCCCAGCTCCTCGGTCGCGACGCGGTAGATGTGGTCGAGGTCGATGCTCGTGTTGATCCTGGTCTCCAGGGCGTCATTCTCGCTTTTTAACACTTCCAGCTGGGTCTCCAGATTCTTGATATTGTCCACACGGGCGGTCATCTCAGACTGCAGATGCAGGTAACTGACACAGAAATATAAGGTAACGCAGGATGCGGCGACCAGCATGAGCAGATACGGCAGATCCAGCTGCAGGGCCTTCTCCCGGTTCCTCCTGACCGCATAGCTGGTGCGCCGCCGGTTCCTGTGCTCCGGCTCCCGCTCCGGCCTTTCGAGAGGCTCCTCCTCCGGCGCCAGCTTTCTCACGGTGTTGCCGTGGATGTACATCTCATCTCTCGGCGGGCGCCCCGTGTTCCTGTGCGCCGCCTTCGTCCGTGATGTTCTCGTGGCTGCCATATCTGTCTCCTTTCCGCATGGCTGGAACGCTATGGCTAGAACGCTTCAAATACCCTTAGCTTCGCGCTCCTGCAGCGATTGTTCTCTTCGATCTCCTCCGCCGTCGGCACAACCGGCTTGCGGGTGATCACTTTCCCCTTGCTTTTCCTTCCGCACACGCACACCGGAAAATCCGGCGGGCAGATGCACGGGTTCTCATTTTCCTGGAAACGGTCCTTCACGATCCGGTCCTCCAGTGAATGGAACGTGATGACAGCCAGCCTCCCGCCCGGCGCGAGACGCCCGATCATCGCGTCGATGGAATGCTCAAGCACCTCCAGCTCCCGGTTCACCTCGATCCGCAGCGCCTGGAAGGTTCTTCTGGCCGGATGATGTCCGGCCGCCCTCGCCTTCGGGGGAACCGCTTCCCTGATGATCTCTGTCAGCCGTCCGGTCGTCAGAATGGGACTTTGCTGCCGCCGCCTCACGATCTGGCGGGCGATCGGACGGGCGAACTTCTCCTCTCCGTAATCGCGGATGACGCGGGTAAGTTCGTCCTCCCCATAGGTCCCGACGACGTCAGCCGCCGTCAGCTCCTGCCGCCGGTCCATCCTCATATCCAGCGGCGCGTCCTCCCGGTAGGAGAATCCGCGCTCCGCGTTGTCAAACTGGAAGGAGGATACGCCAAGATCCAGGTAAATCCCGTCCACGCGGCCGATCCCCAGCGCGTCCAGCACCTGGGGCAGCGCCTCAAAGTTGCTACGGATGATGTCGATCCGGGGGACTGCGGACGAACAGCGGCTGCGCCTTGCCTCATCTGAATATTGTCTTTCCGATTTCTGCTGCTCCATGGCAGTAACGATAGCATCCCTGTCCTTGTCGGGTTTTGCCAGATGCCTTTCCTTTTCCGGTTCCATCCCTTCTGCGGATCTCTCAACGAAGCTGCCTTCCCGGTTGAATCTAACCAGCCTGCCGGCCGCCTTAAGCCGCTCAGCGGCGGCCGCAATGGCATCCCCATCCTGGTCGATTCCGATCAGACGGCCTTCCGGCCCCAGACGCTTAAGCAGTTCCAGCGCGTGTCCGCCGCCGCCCAGCGTCCCGTCCACATAGACCCCGTCCGGTTTCACCCGCAGGCTGTCGATCGTCTCGGTGAGGAGGACGGGCTTATGCTCGAATCTCATATACTGAAGCCTTCCAAACCCTCGGCAATATCCTCAATATCGTCATAGTTATTCGACTCATCCCAGCGGGTCTTGCTCCAGATCTCCACCCGGTTGCCGTTGCCTACCAGCACGGCGTCCTTTTCGATCTGGGCAAAGGTGCGCAGGACGGCGGGGAGCAGGATCCTTCCCTGCTTATCCACCTCGCAGTCCGTGGCTCCGGACAGGAAGAAACGGGTCAGCTGCCGGTTCTCCCTCGTGTTCGTGGGAAGATCAGACAGCTTCTTCTCAAACTTCTCCCACTCGGAATTCTCATAGGCACACAGACAATGATCCAGGCCCTTCGTGACAATGAACTCATCGCCCAGCATCTCCCTGAACCTGGATGGGATGATCACCCTGCCCTTCGCGTCAACCGTATGGTTGTATTCACCGATGAATCCCATGTCTGTCTCCTACTCATATTGCGGGGGTGAATACCACTCAGCACCACAATCTCCTACAATCATCCACTTTCCCCCACCTGGTACTCATTATTCTAGTACAAGATTCAGAAAAACGCAAGGAATTTTTCAAAAAAAATAATAGAAAAATGAGGCTGCTGCATGGTTTTGCAGCTGCCTCAAAATCTTGTTTTCCGCTAAAATCCGGCCACAATATATTGATGAAACGACTCGGGGAGCGAGCCGTTTCTATGTCGGTTCCACCGTCGCCGGCTCTCCCTGTCGCTGATGCTGCCTTCCGGCCGGCGACCGCTGACGCCGCCACTGCTCCCCCTCTCATCAGCTCTCCCTGTCGCTGACTCTGCCTTCCGGCCGACAACCGCTGACGCCCCCGCTGCTCCCCTTCTCATCAGCTCTCCTTGTCGCCGACTCTGCCTTCCGGCCGGCGACTGCTGACGCTCCCGCTACTCCCTCTCTCATCAGCTCTCCTTGTCGCTGACTCTGCCTTCCGGCCGACAACTGCTGAACGCTGCCGTCGTCCCTTTCATCAAACCTTCCAGCGCGGGCCTCGCTCCCTGTCTGCCGGCCAACCAGAACTACCATAGCCGTGACCGCACCCCTCTTTGTCAGTATTACCATGCGTACCGGGCCTTCGGCTTTACTGCCCGCCGGAATCGCCGCCGCTGCTCCCTCCTGTCAAATCTCCCCGCGCGGCCCTCGCCCTCCGGCTGCCAACTGCCAGAGCCACCGCGGCCGCGGCCGCCAGTATCACGGACAAGGCCTGCGACACCGGAATGCCGGTCGAGAAAAATTTCAGCTGATCCGTCCGCAGTCCCTCGATCCACGCTCTCCCCAATCCGTAACCCAGCAGGTAGATCCACATCATCTGGCCGTCAAATTTCTTTCTCTTCCTGTACCAGAGCATGAAAAGAAGAACACCCAGGTTCCACACGGACTCATAGAGAAATGTCGGGTGGACCTGGATATACTCCACCCCGTTCTCCACGATCAGGTGATCCAGAAGTTCCCGGGAAATCATGCTCTCATTGACCAGCGCCCTGCGGATCCGCATGGCCAGAAGACTGTCCGTATAGCCGCCGAACGCCTCACAGTTAAAGAAATTCCCCCACCGTCCGATGATCTGCCCGGTAATCAGGCCCAGACAGGCCGTATCCGCCATCGAAAAGAAAGAAAGTTTCCTTCTCCTGCAAAACCAGATCAGCGTCAGGACGCCGGCGATTACGCCGCCATAGATCGCCAGCCCGCCGGCGCGGATATTAAAGATCTGGAGCGGATTATCCTTATACAGATCCCAGTTAAAAATAACATAGTACGCTCTCGCCCCGATGATGGAAAAGATAATCGCGTAAATCGCGAAATCCAGATAAATATCCGGGTCCTGCCCTCTCCGCCTGGCATCCGAACGCGCCACACAAAGCCCGGCAATCATGCCGATGCCGATGATAATTCCATAAAACGCGATCCGGAAACCGAACACGGTAATGCTGTTTCTTAAATGCTCAATCGTGATCCCAAGATGGACAAAGCGGATATCCGCCGGTGCAGCCATAGGTAGCGTACCGCCCTTTCTCCCGTCGTTATCTGTTCCCGCCCGCGGCAACAGTTTTCCCTATTTTACAGCCAAATACCCGAAAATGCAATCCCATTTGTACGGCGCGCCCGCGCCTCCGCGTGTCAACAAAAAATGCGGAAAAAATTTCGGTTTTTTCTGTTTTGTGCAGTTCTGAACTGTTACCATATGCGTAATCATCTGAACGGTTACTCCCGCGCAGGCCGGTCCGGATCATTTTAAGAAAATCACAGACACGCGGAGGACGGAAGAACCGCCGCAGAAAATAACGGCAATTCAGAACGGCTTCAAAGAAAATGTAACAGTTCAGACGGCGGGAGAACTGTTACAAGAAAATATGTTTCAGCCTCAATCAACATTCGATATCCGCTTTCATTTCTGGAAATAATATGTTATACTCCACGTAAGCAATGAGAAGCGCGAAAAAGCCGGATAGAAATCCCATCAGCGATGATGCTGACGGCTTTTCCCTACATACCATACCGACACAAACACAGTCAGAAAGAGGTCCCCATATGAAACTAGGCATCGTAGGACTCCCCAACGTAGGCAAGAGCACCCTGTTCAATTCCCTTACCAGGGCAGGCGCCGAGTCCGCCAATTATCCCTTCTGCACGATCGACCCCAACGTAGGCGTAGTCGCGGTTCCGGACGAGCGACTGAAACTCCTCGGCGACCTCAGCCATTCCAGAAAAGTAACCCCCGCCGTCATCGAGTTTGTCGATATCGCCGGCCTGGTCAAAGGCGCCTCCAAAGGCGAAGGGTTAGGCAACCAGTTCCTTTCCCACATCCGCGAAGTGGACGCCATCGTCCATGTGGTCCGCTGCTTCGAGGACAGCAACGTGATCCACGTTGACGGCAGCGTCGATCCCCTGCGCGACATCGAAACGATCGACCTGGAACTGATTTTCTCCGATCTGGAGATTCTGGAACGCCGCCTGTCGAAAACCGCCAAAAGCGCGTTAAACGACAAATCCCTGGCAAAGGAAGTGGATCTTCTGAAAGCCTTGATTGCCCATCTGGAAAATGGCAGACCCGCCCGCAGTTATGTCTGCGAGGACGAGGAGCAGCAGGAAATCCTCTCTGGTCTCAATCTCCTGACCGGAAAACCGGTCATTTTCGCCGCCAATACGGGCGAAGACGATTTGGCCGACGACGGCGCCTCCAATCCCCACGTGCAGAACGTCCGTGCCTTCGCGGCGGAAACCGGTTCGCAGGTATTCGTAATCTGCGCCAAGATCGAGGAGGAGATTGCGGAACTGGACGACGATGAGAAAGCCATGTTCCTCGAAGACCTTGGCATCGCCAAGTCCGGCCTTGAAAAACTGATTGCCGCCAGCTATGACCTGCTGGGCCTTCTGAGTTTCCTGACCACCGGCGAGGACGAGACCCGCGCCTGGACAATCAAAAAAGGCATGAAGGCCCCCCAGGCCGCCGGCAAGATTCACTCCGATTTCGAACGCGGCTTCATCCGCGCGGAAGTCGTCAATTACCGCGACCTTCTGGACTGCGGCTCCTACGCCGCCGCCCGCGAGAAAGGTCTGGTGCGCCTGGAAGGCAGAGACTACGTCGTCCAGGACGGAGATGTGATTCTGTTCCGCTTTAACGTGTAACGGATCCTGCGTTTCACACCGCGATCAGTTCCGACAGATGCAGGGAATAAATGAACCGCTCTTTTACGCATTTCCCGGTCATCTGCTCCAGGGCGCGCCGGTAATAATCCAGCTGGACCTTATAGCGTTCCGCCAGCAGATCGCCGCGCCCCTCCGGCACACGGTCGGTCTTATAGTCCAGAAGGACCAGCCCATCGTCCTCTTCCAGATAGACGTCGATGATCCCCTGAATCAGAACCAGCTCGTCCGAATCAGCCAGCCCCATTTCCCTGGCCGGAAGGCCGAGTATAAACTGCTGCTCCCTGTACAGACGTCCGCTTTCCTGGGCGCTGCGCATACGTTTCCCGAATGGCGAGGCCGCGAACCGCCAGATTGCCTGCAAATACACGGATTCGGCGGCAGCCTCGCCGATACGGTGCCTTTCTTTCATCTCCCTGACCTGCTTCTCTATATCCGAACAGCTCTCCGTGCGCGTGAAATCCAGCAGCTCCAATACCCTGTGGTACGCGGTTCCGCGCCGGGCCGCATCCTCCATGGCCACGCTCCCATCCGGGCCGTAAGAGAAGATCCCATCCGCCGCCATCCCGGAACGTCCCGGAACAGTAAGTCCGGAACTGCCCTCACCCGGCTCACGCTCCGTCAGGTACCCGGCAGGGGCAGCCTGGATCAGCCCCGAATAATCGTCTAACTCCTGCCCCTGTTTTTTCAGCTCGGAAACCGTCATCTTCGTATGCAGGCTGACATCCGCTTCATGGGGATAACGGAAACTGAAACAGAGATCCAGCTGCCTGCGGATCCGGCTGCCGCAAATCCTGCCTTCCACCCCGCCGGCTTCCGCCTCGCTGGCTCCTGTCCCGCCGGCTCCCGCCCCGCCAGCTTCTGCTCCGCCGCCTTCCGCCTCGCTGGCTCCTGTCCCGCCGGCCTCCGCTCCGCTGACTTCCGACCCGCTGCCTTCCACCCCGCTGGATTCCGGCCCGGCTCCCCGCACGGCTTTCCTTTCCGCGGCGCATCCCTCCGTCTTTCCGGGACAGCCTTCCCTCTCCCCGGACGAGGCCGCGGCAGCAGGATCGGCGATGCCGGCCAGACGCAGCAGTTCTTCCTTTCCCCCTCGTTTCATAATCTGGCGCAGCACCTCTTCCCCCGCCAGCGTCTCAACAGGGATCTGCCTTACCTCTATACATCCGCTGTCCTCCGGATGGGCCATCAGCAGCCAGTCCAGATAGGATACCGCCGCGGACAGTACCGTAAAAGAAACCTGCGCATTTCCCCACTTCGCCAGCTTCTTCGCCAGCGAGCGGTCCGCGCCGGTCATGATCAGCTTTTCTTTTGCCCTGGTCATGCCAACATAAAGGACACGCATCTCTTCCCCGAGATTGTCCAGTTCCATTTTCCTCTTTACTACATTTTTCTTAAGCGTCGGGCTTTTGACGCGCAGCCCCAGATCCAGATAGTCCGTGGCGATCCCCAGTTCGGGGTCAATGATCAGCCTGCCGCGCGTATCCTGCTTATTGAACTGTTTGCCCATTCCCGCCAGGAACACAACAGGGAACTCCAGTCCCTTGCTCTTGTGGATGCTCATGACCCGCGCCATGTTCTCATATTGCCCGGCGGACGCCTCGCCGAAATCAGACTCATACTTTCTCAGCTGCGTGATGTAGCGGATAAACTGAAACAGGCCCTTATAGCTGGTCTTTTCAAACGCGGAAGCCTTCTCGATCAGCATATCCAGGTTCGCACGGCGCGTCTGGCCGGCCGGCATCGCGGAAACATAGTCGTAATAACCGGTTCGCTCGTAAACCTGGCCGATCAGCTCGTGGATCGGGAGATAGGGCGCCATTCCGCGCAGATCCTTCAGCAGTTCGCTGAAGCGGCGCAGTTTTGGCATGTCGCAGCCGCTGCGGCCGCCGCCGGCAAGATACCGGAAAGCCCCGTAAATACCCCGGTCCTGCCGGTGTCCCGCTTCTTTTTTGTAAGCGGCCATCATCCAGGCCATCTCCTCGTCTGTGAGCCCCGCGATCGGGGAGCGCAGCACCGCGGCCAGCGGAATGTCCTGCATCGGGTTATCTATGACCGCCAGCATCGCCAGCACCGTCTCTACTTCGATCGCGTCAAAGTATCCAGAACCGGTCTCCGCATAGGCCGGGATCCCTTCCCTGGTGAGTACCTGCAGGATCGTCTCGCTCCAGCCCGCCATGCTCCGCAGGAGGATCACCATATCGCCGTATCCCGCCGGGCGATAGCTTTTCTTCTCATTATCCCAGATTTGCAGGCCCGTGCGCGGATCCGTCAGCTGGCGCATCCGCTCCGCGATCATTTTTGCCTCCAGTTCCCTGGCCGTATAGTCCGCAGCCTCCTCGCTTAACGCGCCCATCGATTCCTTGCCGGTATCCAGAAGCAGAAGCTCCGTCGGTGTCCCGCACCGCTCGCCGGGGGCAAACACCGCACCCGGATGGAGCGCCGCCTCGCCGGTATAGTCCACATTTCCCAGATCCTTCGTCATGATCTGATAGAAAATGTAATTGACGCTCTGCAGGACCGTTTCACGGCTCCGGAAATTCCGGTACAGCTCGATCTTGCGGTTGGATCCCGTCCCTTCCTTGTAGGTCTCATATTTTTCCATGAAAAGTTCCGGACGGGCAAGCCGGAACTTATAGATGCTCTGCTTGACGTCCCCCACCAAAAACACATCCGGACGGCCGAAACGCTCGCCGGACAGCGCCTGAATCAGCGTTTCCTGCACATAATTGCTGTCCTGGTATTCATCTACAAGGATCTCGGCGTACTGACGGCTCAGCCGGTCGGCGGTCTCCGTATACCGCAGAACCGGTTCTTCGCTGCCCGCGGCAGTTTCATCCGGCTTCTCCACGAGAATCTGCAGCGCGTAATGCTCCAGATCGTTAAAATCCGCCAGGTTCCTGTCTTTCTTCGCCTCCTGGTACCGTACGGCAAATGTCTCCGCCAGTTCCAGCAGCTTAAGAACCACGTCCTTCGCCGCCAGAAGGTCCGCCGCCGCTTCTTTCTCCTTCTGGACCCCGTAAGCTGTCTTGAGATCGCCGACCGCCTTCTTGATCCGCTTCCTGCACTCGCTGACCCTCTCCTTTTTCAGCGGATCGATCCCGTCGCCCCGCGCGGCTTTAAGCCGTCCGAACTCCGCTCCCCGCAGCCCCTCACAGAGATCGTCGTAGGTTCCGGCTTCCGACAGGTTCCGGATCATCTGCAGCTCTTCCAGCATTGTCGGCAGATAGGCTTCCGGACCGTCCGGATCCCTGCAGACCTCCACGGCATCCGCATACTGTTCCGCCATATCGTCAAGCTGCCGCTTCACGTCCGCCATCAGGAACCGCATCCATGGGGTCTTTCGCAGACTGCCTGATTCCGCCTGCTCTATCTCCATACGGCAGCGCGCAAACCACTGCTCTGGAAAGGGATTACTCTGTGCAAATGTATACACCTGCATGATATAATCCTCAATCCCGCTGTCTGACTTACCCGTGGCGTATGTGTCCACAAATTTCTCAAACGACGGGTCCCCGGCGCCGTAATATGCTTCCAGCATATCCTGCATGACATCCGCACGCAGAAGCTTCAGCTCCCCCTCGTCGCCGATCCGGAACGACGGATCGATAGCAAGCAGATTAAAATGATCCCGGATCAGGCTCAGGCAGAAACTGTCGATCGTCGTGATCTGGGCATACGGAACCAGAGCCGCCTGAGCCTGCAGATGCTCGTTGTCCGGCTGCTCCGAGAGTTTCTTCTCGATCGCCAGGGCAACCCTCTCCCGCATCTCCGCCGCTGCCGCGTTGGTAAACGTCATCACCAGCAGGCGGTCGATATCCAGGGGCTTCGGCCCCTCACTGACCATGCGGATGATCCGCTCCACCAGCACGGCGGTCTTGCCGCTGCCGGCTGCCGCAGATACTAGCAGATTGCAGTTACGCGTTCTGATGGCCTGTTCCTGTCTCTCCGTCCACTGCATCCGCTTTTCCTCCCTCCTGCCGCCGCATATCCGTATCACTGCCCGGCGTTTCTATCCCGTCCGGTGCTTCCATTCCGCCCGGCGCTTTCATTTCATCCGGCGTTTCCGTCCCGCCCGGCGTTTCCATCCCGCCTGGCGCTTCCGTCCCGTCCGGCGTTTCCATTCCGTCCGGCGCTTCCATTCCGTCCGGCGCCTCCATTCCACCCAGTGCTTCCGTCCCGCCCGGCGCTTCCATTCCGTCCGGCGCCTCCATTCCGCCCGGCGCTTTCATTTCATCCGGCGTTTCCATCCCGTCCGGCGCCTCCGCGCAGCACTCCTTCTCCATCTCCTCCCACACCTGCTGCGCCTCGACCTGGGCGAACCGCCGGTAACGATAACCCGCGATCCGCGTATCAAACCCGCATACGCTGTGATAAGGGCAATAATCGCAGGCCGTCTGTCCGGCGCTTCTGCCAGGCCGGACACTGATCCGGCCGTTCAGAATCTCCTGCCCGTCTCTCCTGAGCTGCCCGCGCACATACTGCCTGAGCACCTCGAACCTCCTGCTGCTGGCAACCGATGACTGGCTCTCCTGGATCAGGCCGTCTTTTATCGCTACCGGGATCACGTCCGATTTCTGCCGGATCTGGCGGTCCAGATGGCGAACCGCTTCCAGATCGCTGTTCACCAGACCGTTCATCCGAAGCTGCCGCAGAATCTCTCTGTCCACATCCTCCGCCGTCTGCCCGGCATCCCTCTCCACAAGCGGATCATGAATATTATAGTAGAAAATGCCGGCGGGTGCCACATCCTTTCTGGGATACCTGCGCTGCGTCAGTTCCATAACCGCGTCCATATAGACCACCAGCTGCAGCTGCAGCCCGTAATATACCGCCGCAAGGTCAAATTTCGTCTCTCCGGATTTATAATCGATGATCTTCACATACACCCGGCTGCCGTCCTCGCACAGATCCAGCCGGTCGATCCGCCCGTTCAGATGCAGCTCTCCCTTGCCGGGAAGCCGGATTTTCATAGCCTCCAGGCCGTCCGCCGCTGAAAAGGAAACCTCGTACCCTGCCGGTTCGAAATCTCCTTTGCGGAGCTGCTCCGTCAGCGCCCAGACCGTCCGCTCTGTTATCCGCCCGATCCGCGACGTCAGATAGCGGCTGCGCGCCGAGCTGGATAAGATCGTATTCCCGTATTCCTCCGCCACAGCCGCGACGCAGTCTCTCACCAGACCCTTCTGCTCCTCCGCGCCGATCTGGGCCGCCTTCAGGCCAAGCGAATCTATTTTATGAAAATAAAGAGCAATCGCACTGTGGAAAAGGTTCCCTATATCCACGGCATCGATCCTGTATTCCTGCCGTTCTGTCAGTTCCAGTCCGTAATGAAGGAAATGGGCATAAGCGCAGGCTGCATACTGCTCCAGTCTGGTGACGCTGCCTTGCATCACCTGTCCATAGAGCGCGCGCGCCGCCGCCCTGCTGACACCCCGCTCCTCATACGAGTAGAACGCCGCGTCCGTCAGCTTCTTTACCAGATCCGCATAATCCGGATGAAAGGCAAACCAGCGGTATACCTCCAGAAAATCCTCCATGCCGGCCTGTATTGACGCATGGGATCCTCCGGTTTTCTCCGCCGCATACTCCCGCAGCCCGCGGACTAACAGCTCCTTCCATTCTGTCCTGGAGACGGCTTCCAGCGGGCCATGCTCCTGTCCGGTTTCCCGCACCGCAAGACGCGGGAACATCCTGCGGAGTTCGCCAATCAGGCTGGACGGCCTCCGGCTCTTCTCCTCCGCGTCCAGCAGCGAATAAGACAGGATCAGCCGGTCAGATGGCTTGGTCAGCATCAGATACAGATAATACCGCTGAGTAAAGCTGTCCTCCTTCGACGTCGGAGCCAGCCGGATCCGGCAGCGTTTCAGCGCCTCCCGGTCCATATCCGTCAGCAGTCTGCCGGCATCTCTCCGGGAAGGAACCACGCCCTCATTCACACCCACAAAAAAAAGCACGCGGATCCCGTCCAGTCTGGTTCTTGTGAGATCGCCGACCACCACACGGTCCACCGTTGCCGGGATCACGCCCACCCGGATCTCCTCGAAACCGGCGTCCAGAATCTCCATGTATTCCTTAAGGCTAAGTTTCTCATCTCCCAGAAGGGCGGTAAGCCTGCCGAAAAGTTCCGCCGCCTTTCCATAAACCTGCTCATATTCCTTCGCCAGGCTGAACTGCCCGCTTTTCTCAAAACGGTCCCGGTACTGTTCAAGCTTTCCTTCTATGCCGCACACTTCCAGCCAGGCGAGAACCGCCTCGTTCATCGTCCGGACGGTTCTATCCTCCCTGCGCACCGCCTCCCGAAGTGCCGCCAGGGGCCGCAGAATCTCCTGCCGAAATTCATTCAGCTGATCCAGATTCAGCCCGCCGGCTCCCCGGTACGTATACTCCCATGTTTCATTCCACCGCTGGAACCCGCGGATACCCAGCGCGGCGCAGTAATTTTCCAGCCTGTCCAGCTCCTGTTCATCATCCGTCACCAGCCCGGTCTTCAGATACCGGAACACACTCTCGTAATCAAAATCCCGCCGGATCGTTTCCAGGCCTGCGCGGATGAACTCCACCATGGCATTTTCCAGGATGCTCTTCTTGCTGTCCATGAAAAACGGGATCCCTTCCATCTGAAAACGGCTGGCGATCTCATGGCGGTATCCCGGCAGGTCGCCCGTGACCACCGCGATCTGCCTGTACCGGACGCCCTCCTGCCGGACCAGCGCACAGATCCGCGACGCCGCAGCCGCCACCTCATCCGCCGGCCTCGGCGCCTGCCAGATCTCCACATCATGGGGCTCCCAATCCGCCGTTTCGTCATAGCGGTACAGATGTTTTTCAATAAACGCGATGGACGGACTCCCCCTGAACCGCCACAGCGGGTACCCGCTTTTCCTATGATCCGCCCCTGCTTTCTCCCGTCCCGCGTCTGTTCCCGTACCGGCGTGCGCTTCCTCCTCCGCAGCCTCTGCGCCGCCCGCGGCACCTTCCGCAGCCACCGTGCCGCCCGCGG
>CAYYHX010000002.1:0-1975 GCA_964471835.1 uncultured Hungatella sp. | reverse complement strand
CCTTCCGCCACTCCGCACAGCACATCCTCATCCCGCTCCACGCCGTGCGAAGCCGCCAGCTCCGAGAGCTTCCAGACCATTTCCTTCCCCATATAGAACAGATTCTGATATCTGCCGCGCCGGTACGGTCCGGCCGCCGGATCCATACAGACTGTCACGATTACCTGCCGCGCATGAACCATAAGCAGTTCCAGAATCCGGTACTGCATCGGCGTAAATCCCGTATATCCGTCCAGCGCGATCACGCTCTGTTTCATCAGTTCCGATTCCGGAATCGCCTTGCCGAGTACATCCAGAATCTCTTCCGCCGTGATAAACCGTCCGCGGATCGCTTCCTTAAAAGCACGGAACATCACTGCCAGATCCCTGCATTTTGCTTCCAAGAGCGCGCTGCCGGCTTCCCCGGCCGCCTCGTCAAGCATCTCCGGCTCAATCCCGTACTGATACAGTTCCGAAAGCATCGATTTCAGCTGGTCAATGAAGCCAGTCTGATTCAGATGTCCTCCGTAAAGCTTCAAATTCCTTCTCTGTTCCCCCGCGACCTTCCTTAGAACCATCGACTTCCCCATGTCGTCAAGCACTGCCTCGTGCTCCACGGCCAGTTCCTCAAAGATCCGGTAAGCCAGACGATTAAAGCTGACGATATCGATATTCATCGTACCGTGGTTTGGATGCATGGCCACGATCTGTTTCTGCGTCTGCATCGTGAACTGCTCAGGTACGATCACGATAAAGGAAGACCGGGGTTCCCTCAGGGACCGCTCGATCAGATTTTGATACAGCCTGTGTGTTTTTCCTGATCCGGAACTTCCGATAATGAATTGAAATGACATAGAACATCCCTCGCGGACCGTCACCGCAGACTCTGCTTAAACTCCCGCTCTACTTCCCGTTTCTGGTCTTTTTTCGCGATATCTTCCCTCTTATCATAGAGTTTCTTGCCGCGGGCAAGACCTGCTTCAACCTTCACAAGACTTCCCTTGAAATAGACCCGCAGCGGCACCAGCGTGCAGCCTTTTTCGGCGATCCTGCTTTCCAGCCTGCGGATCTCCTGCCGGTGCATCAGGAGCTTGCGGACACGCAGCGGATCTTTATTGAAAATGTTTCCCTTCTCATAGGGATTCACATGCATACCGTAGATGAAAGCCTCTCCATGCTCAATGCGGATATAGGCTTCCTTGATGCTGCACCTCCCCATACGGATCGACTTGACTTCCGTTCCGAACAGCTCGATGCCGGCTTCGTATCTGTCTTCTATAAAATAATCGTGGTACGCCTTTTTATTGTTCGCGATCAGTTTGATGGAATCTTTCGACATAGTTCCTGTCCTTTGCCCGTATGATTTCCTTTCCCGCTGAAAACACCTCATCCTCCCGCATCCGGCAAGCCTTCCCGCGGGCTAACGAAAAAACACTCCTGTTGCCAAGAGTGTCTGTCCATTGCTTTACCAGATGATGTTCAGTACCAGCGCCAGTATCAAAAGCGCGGCGGCCGCGAACTTGGTGAACTTCTCCAGCGTACCTTCTATGGAACGTCCCCGGTTCTTGCCCCAGTAGCTGTCCGCCATACCGCTTATCGATCCCAGCCCCGCCGACTTGCCCTCCTGCAGCAGGACGATAACGGTCAGCGCGATACATATGAGAACAAACACAACCGTTAAAACCACTTTCAGCACCTGCATGTTCTGCACCTCCTGTCATAAAACAAGTGTATTCTAGCACATTTCAGCAAGGATGACAACCGTTTTTGCAAAAACATTTCTTCGGGTCGAACCTCGGTCTGCACGTCAGACAAAACGGTACAGCCTCCCGGTTGTACCGCCTTGGTATAGTCCTCCTGCTATTATCTTGGTACTGCTCCAAACAAACAACAGCACGCTCTCTTTATTCTTCGACCTGAATGATCTCTCTCTTGTTATAAGTCCCGCAGGCTTTGCAGACCCGGTGCGGCACCATCAGCGCGCCGCATCTGGAAC
>CAYYHX010000001.1:0-44109 GCA_964471835.1 uncultured Hungatella sp. | reverse complement strand
ACAGACATGATAAAGAAAAATAAAAAAATGCCAATAAACACTTGACACAAACGAAATAAGTATGTCATTTGATTTTCCAAAAAATTTATATTATAATATATATATAAACAAAAACATTGACTGTAAAATTAAATTTTATGTTCTATTGACCGAAAATATGGGGAATATTTCTGAAATTATTATAAATAAAGTATGGTTTTGAAAGTTATCCCCTTATTTTCCAAATATTTCCCAAGGAGGAAAAATATAATATGGAGCTTTTGGAAGATCATGTATATTCTACAAATGATATGCGTCAGTTTTTTGGTGTGTCTACTGACACTTGGAAGAAAAAGAAAGAAGATTTGCTGCTTCACTTGCAACAATATTATGAGTATGAACGCTATTATGATGAAATCGACCGCCGAAAAATAGATTATCATATTATTAGAAAAATAGAAGACTATGAACCGCCAAAAAGCAAAAAAGAAAGGCAAAATGTAATTTACTCTGAACAAATAATAAAAGTGATTGAAAAGGATAATCGTCAAACCCCTAAGAATATTTCAAGAATCATCAAAAATAACAAAGAAATTGTAGCATTAAATCATAAAGATGGTACAATATATGAATATACAAGAGTAAATATGCGAACTATGTTCGGAAAAGAACTTTTTGAGGGCGGCACAATGGGAAGCATTATTGATAAAGTATGGTGTATGTTAGATTATAAAAATAATAAATACATACCATTGGAAGAGGAACAGACAGAATTCCTGTATCAGACATTTCACACTTTTCAAAAGGAAAGCAAGGAATATGATTTATCTATTTGTTCTGAATATGAAAGCGGACTTATATCAAAAGAAGAAATGCAGGAAATACTTAACGAAAACAGTTTGAATTGTTTTATAACCGCAAAGCAAATCTTTAAAACGAAATATGGTTATTTCCCTGTTAAAGTTCCTTCATATGAATTATTCGCAATTTATAAATTGTCCGCATTTTAAGATGGATGAAAGGCAGTTATGAATAATAACAAATCAGAAAGCAAAAAACTGATTCCTTTATATTTGCAGCAACTATTTTTAGAAAAAACAGATGAGACACACTATGTAAGAATGCCTGATATACTGTCATTTCTGGAAACAAAAGGGATCTATGCGGACAGGCGCACCATTTATGCCGCCATATCCCTGTTAAATTCTGTCAATTTTGAGATAACAGGAGTGAAAGAAAAAGGCGGCTATAAGTACCATCACACCAACAGGAACTTCAATTCAAATGAATTAAAATTTCTGATTGATTCTGTTGCTGCTTCAAAATTCCTGACTGAAAAAAAATCAAAAGAACTGATTAACAAAGTTAAATCATTAGGCAGCGTTTATGAGAGTCAATCCCTTAACAGATGTGTACTGTTAAACAAGAGAATCAAAAGCATGAATGACAGGGCATTTAAAACCCTTGATATTATTTATGCGGCAATTGCTAATAATAAACAAATAACCTTTGAATATCTGCATTGGAATCCGCAAAGAAAACTTGTTCAAAAGGCAGGAAAAAAATATATTGTCAGCCCTTATTCCGTTTCTTTATCAGATGATAACTATTATTTGATTGCATTTAACAGTGAATATAATGATTTAAGACACTACCGCATAGACAAAATGCAATCTGTCAGGATCACAGAGAACACCAGAGAGGGGAAAAATTTTTTCCAGTCTTTTGATATTGTGGATTATTCCAGAAGAACTTTCGGTATGTTCGGCGGAAAAGAAGAGACTGTTACCCTTGAAGTTATTAACAGTCTTGCGGGGGTTTTTATAGACAGATTCGGCGAATCTGCCAATATCAGGCCTAATTTCAATAATCCTGATACTTTTATTGTCCGCATAACTGTCAATATCAGCCCTCAATTTTTTGCATGGGTATTTGCACTTGGAACAGGAGCAAAGATCATAGCACCAGAATCAGCAATAAACGATTTTAAAGGCATGATTGAAAATGTTTTATCTGAATACAATCAAAAATAACTGACTTGTTTCATAAACTCCAATCTTCATTTTATTGTATTATAATTTTCCTGCTGCCGCTTTCTATCGTTTTTAGTTTCTAACCTATTTCTGGAGATTTTTATGGTGGCAAAAATCGAAAAAAAGAGAATGACGTTCGCAATATCCCATAATAGACCGCCCCGCTATTCCTGCTGCCGCATGAATTCATGCGGCAGCTTTAGGAGTAGTATCTGCAATCATTTCTTTGTGGCGCGGATAATTCTCTAAAAACCACTCCTTCACACACTGATATAATTTTCCAGATTCATAGCCAAAAGATTCATAATGAGCAATCACTTTTTCAAATGTAGCAATATTATTTATATCCATAACTCTGATAAATCTTCTCATATAATCATAAGTCAGACCTTTACAGTCACTCTTACGATAACTCGTCCTTGAGGACTTAACAGCAATAGTCATATCAGGATATTCTTTTTTAATATCGGCTAATGCTTTTTGTTCCTCCGAGCCAAATTCTTTTGACGCTTCATAAAAGCCTTTAGAAATAGTTATTGTATTGGTTATCACATCAAAAGTAATATTATTCATATCAAAATCTCCTTTATCATTTCTATCAGGCCACTTTCAGCACAGCCACTTCTTCTGAATATGCTTCTTTGTATCTGTCTAAAAACCATTTCTTCACAATCGCATATTTCCCTTGTTTATTTTCCGCTATGGCCAAAACTTTTTCAAACATTTCCTGTTCCTCTTCTGTTCTGTTAGCGAGGAAACGCTTCATTTCATCAATACTCAATCCTTTATAGGACTTTTTATTTTCTTTCTTTTCTATGGTTTTGTAAGCAAAAGAAAATCCTGTAAATTCTTTTCTAAGCTGCTGCATGACCTTAAATTCTGGCGTACCTATCTGGCTTGCGGCTTTACCGAATTTTTTTGTAATGATGATTTCTTCTGTTTCAAAGTTAATAGTGTAATCTGTTGTCTTGTTCATTGTTCAATCTCCTTTTTATAAGTTGTTGTTTTGTCTTTGGTTTCCCTTTATCTTATGTGTTTATTATATCATTTGAGGTGTGCAAGAATTTGTACTTTGATAATAATTTCAAGAATGTTTTGATCTTTGCTGTACCAAAATAATCCTTGCAAAAATAGTACCAAAATTGTTGACAAATCTTCTTTTTGGAGGTAGGATAACAGTATCAAAAATGAGGTTCGTCTAAATTGGTACAAAGGAGAGATAAAGTTTATGAAAGAAGAATATGGCTACTGCCGGATCAGCACGCCCAAACAAAGCATTGTCAGACAAGAGCGGAATATCTTAGAGATTTATCCTGCTGCCCATATCATCAAGGAGATTTACACAGGCACAAAGACAGAAGGCAGAAAGGAATGGAACAAACTATATAAACTCATAAAGCAGGAATCTGCGAAAGGCAAAGAAATAACCGTTATCTTTGATTCTGTTTCCAGAATGTCAAGAAATGCGGAAGAGGGCTTTAAACTCTATGAGGAGCTATTTAACCTTGGAATCAATCTTGTATTCCTAAAAGAAAAGCATATCAACACAGACACTTACAAAAATGCCCTGCAAAATCAGGTGGCTTTAACAGGCGGCAATGTGGACTTTATCCTAGAGGGAATTAACAAATACCTGTTAGCACTGGCAAAAGAACAAATCAAAATTGCTTTTGAACAGGCGGAAAAAGAAGTTTTAGACTTACATCAGCGGACTTCGGAAGGAATTAAAACGGCAAAGCTGAATGGAAAACAAATAGGTAGAATCAAAGGTAGTAAGTATACTACAAAAAAAGAAACAGCCGCAAAAGAAATTATTCTGAAAAACAGTAAAGATTTTAACGGCGCAAATACCGATTCAGAAGTTATAAAAATTGCAGGAATCTCTAGAAATTCTTATTACAAATATAAGGCAGAATTGAAAGCGGCAGCAGGAAACTGAAATCCTGCTGCCTATCCGTAATGATTCCCTCTTTGAGTGACAGAAAAGTGTACTGTCTGTTAAAATTTCACTTTATAACAAGGTATCTCCTGATTTATCCGTCAATAGTTACTTATGTTACACTTTTCCTTTAAAACAAGTTCTCCCAAAAGACAAATGAAAGACTCTTCCCTTTTTGTTTTATTATTCCTATGAATCTCTCCAGGCGGTTTCGCTTATTATGTAACCGCTTGATTTAACTACTTCCACTAACTTTTCATCCATTGTCTTTTCAGATTTTGATGTTTTGTTTAAGGACCAATAATAAGACCCTATCCTTTTCCTCTCTTTGGCTACTAATCCAGCTTCTTGCAAAAAACGCATTATTCCTGCCAAACTTGAACTTGTCAGTTCTTTGTCAAATTTATCCATTACTCCGATTTCATTCAGTTCCTCTAATAAATCAATCGTACTCATTGGTTCTTTATTATTTTGTAAAACAGATACGATAGGTTTAAATATATTATTGACCGACCATTCTACTCTATCATTGTATTCCTGCTCCATTTCATCGACCTCGTTTTCCATTTCATTCTCTGTTTTAACTCGGTATTTATCATCTTCACAAATATAATATGATACTCGACCATCTCCACATGTTACGCCATCTTTATATAAAAAACATTGGATAAAACTCTCTAAAACAAAAGGATTCTCCACATCAGCGCTCTTTACCTTTTCTTCCAGATAGTTATTTTCTTTCAGATAATCCGCAATTTCTTCCAGTTTCATCGGTTTTTTCAAAATATCTCGTAGCAATGCGGAATAATCCTCTTCTGTCTCCCTGTATAATTTCTCTGCTAAATTTTCTGCTTGATATTTAAGCACAAGAGATTCCCTTTCTTTAACGCTCTTCACATAGACAAAATACTCTTTATCCCCATCTATATTCACCGGCTTTATAACACCCGTGTAATGAAAAAGATCAACCACTGCGCAAGTATATGTATACGAATCATCTTCACTAATTCCCATATCCCCGTATGCATCAAAAAGTTTGACCGGCTTTCCTGCTTTCTTCATATACTCTTTGATCATTGGAGCTATCTCTTCTTCTGATAATCCCTTTTTAGGCATTTTTTTAACGGGTTCTTCCGGAGGTTCTTCCCATTCGATATTCTTATATTTTTTCTTTAAATCTCTCAAACATAATCCAAAAGTATCCGGACTTTGCAGACAATTATCAATAAAATCTTTATCAGTCGCAGACATAGGTTGATTCAAAACCGCTCCGCAGTCTCCGCAATGATAATAAAGTACAGTATTTCCGCCTGCGCCTGCAACAGCGCCTGCCGCACCAAATAATATTGTTCCCCATATACCCTTTTTCTTATTGTATCCCTCTTGCTTTTTTTCTACTACAATTTTGCTGCTGCCGCATATTGCGCACCTGTACTGAGCCATGATTTTCTTCTCCTTCGTTATTACTTTTTACTTATTTATAAATCCTTATTTCTCATGCAAACCCCACAAGGTTGACCCTTTTTTCTCCCTTCATAATAATTAACGGCGTCTAAGTAATTTTCAAAATATTTTTTATTTTCTTCCTTCATCTTCCGCGCTGCGGGGCAATCTGCCGTTGTGTCATGTATCGTACCCATTTTTATATTCAATACATACCTCCACATCTAAAACTCCTCTCCTTTAAACATACTTTCATCAACTTCCATCTGCTTTTCAAAGCCACAGGCATCTTTATATTGCCATTTTAGAGTTTATAACTCTATTTGTCAAGTGTTTTCTACTTTTCTTTTATACTATCTCCGAGGTGACAGACCATGAAATACAATGAAAGAATCAGAGAAATCAGGGAAGATTCTTCCTTGACTCAACAGAAAGTTGCCGACCTGCTGCATGTTGGTCAGCGGACTTATGCAGACTATGAATCTGGCAAGACCAGAATTCCTGTTGACAGCCTTATGATCCTTGCCAGATTCTATAATGTCTCCATGGACTATATCTCAGGTGCAAGCAACATCAAAAGCGAATATCCAAAGAAATAGGCAGCCGCATTTCTTACATTCTATAATGCCGCTGCCTATTGTGTTATTGATTCTTTGCGGTTTCTGCTATATATGAATCCATTCGATTGATGGCCGCTCTTAATTCCTCTTGTAAGCCTTGCAGATAATATTTTGCACTGTTGGCAATCAATTTATCTTCTGCCTGTTTTTCATCAGAATATGCAACTTCTACTGCTTTTAAAAGACATACCAAAGATTCCTGATTATACTCTACTTCCAATAAATCTCTCATAATTGAATACAGTTCTTCCATTTTTTATCTCCTTCCTTGAAGAATAGGGGGAATTTTTTTAATATTCTTTAAATATATAATGGTTTAATAAAAATTCACCCTATTTTTATATGCGACTGTATACAATTACATCTTTTCAAGATTCTTTAACAGTTCATCTACACCCTTTTCAGAGATAGCAACATAATACTTATGTGTAACATTGCTGCTGGCATGCCCCATCTGATTACATAGAAGATATTCTGGTGTATTTAAGGCAGCTAAATTTGTCCCATAGGTATGCCGCAAATAGTGGTATTTAAATACAATGCCCTGACTCTCTTTTAAGACTCTGGAATGATATTTCATGGAGTTTACTGTCTGTATTTTACCATTAGACAATGAATTGACCAATTCAAGGGAAGAAACCATACTCCCATTCAAATCTTGTATAAATGTCTGGTTCTGCTGCCTTTGCAAAGCCAATTCTTTTTTATCCTGCTCCTGCTGCCTTTTTAGATTCTTAAAATATTCTTTTAATTTGCTGCACATATAAATTTTTCTTTTTGCATTTCTGGTTTTCAGAGATACCAATTTAATCAATCCATTTTGATACTGCATTTGCCGATCTATTGTGATAATTCCACTTCCCAGATCCACATTACACCATTTTAAACCATAGCATTCATTGATTCTCAATCCGCAGTATCGCCCCAACATATAAGCGGTTTCCGCATTTGTACCTTTAAAATAACTGTCTAATTGATTTATTTCCTTATCATCAAAGAAAACTATGTCTAAATCTTCATCTATTTTCAATTTAGGCATATGAATTTTTGTATCTTTGTTTACGCATAATTTGTTGTAGTAATCTACATCAATATAGTTTCTGGAATAGGCCTGGCCAAATATCAAATAAAACATTTTCAAAAAGGACTCTGTATAAGAATATGCTCTATTGTCTGTATAATAAAGTTCCTCCAGATAATCTTGAATTTCCGCTACCGTAATATCATCAACATATCTTTCCCCAAATTTAGCGCAAAGGTGATTATTCCACAGAGAATCTTGTTTTCTAATAGTCGCATATGCTTTCCCATTTCTGCCTTTCTCACAATATTCTTGATATACTTCTTTTACTGTCCTCTTTGACACTTTCTTTTGTGGCGGCAATGCAACCGATTGCGCTTGCATAATTGCCCTCTCTCTTGCTTTAAACGCTTGTCTAGCTGTCTTAAATGGCTGTCCTTCATCATTCCTAACTTTTTTGGCTTCTTTTCTTTTGCCGCCTATGACTATTGCATATCTGTAACCCCAATACCCATTATCCAACTGATAAACTCCCGCAAAACCCGTTTCTGACATAAAAACCTCCTGTATGGTGTACTTTAGTATTGTACCTTTTTACAGAAAGTTCCCTGAAAGTCGTTATAAAGTTGTAAGAAGAAGTGTACCTTTGTTTTCCTGTTCTATCCCTTTCTTTTCCTTAACAAGCACCCACTTTTCTCAAAATCTCTGCCACGAATTCTTATGATACCGTCCACGAGATGGCCCGCGACGAGGCGAGACACGGCAAGGCGTTTGAGGGACTGCTGAAGAGGTATTTCGGTTAAGCGAAATCGCTTATTTTAAGGGTTTTCTCAAAAGGAAGGGAATAAATCATAAATGGTTTATTCCCTTTTTGAGCAATAAATTCAACCATGCCAAAACGCGGCGAATGATGAGGAGAGAATCTATCACATAGACAAACTTCCAAGGAAACAGCTAAAGACTAAACTGTTCTGCGAATTTAAGATCGGGGCATTTGATTTCCAAAAGTTCTTTCCTTACAGCAAAGTCTTAGGAAGCAATGCACCAGAACTCCGGCTCGATATTGCCGTACGCCAACGCTTGGGCGGCCTGGAAACGGACAATCTGCGGTCAGCATGGTTTTCCCACCCGGCACGTTGATTTCGCAGCACTATTATGGTATCTTATTTAAGAGAAACGGTTTTCGCGCACCCGGAACATCCCGGAACCCAACAGGAGGACAAGCAAAATGACTGACAAAATGAAACTGTCGGGCGCGGACGGATTGACGGCTGAACCCGGACAAACGACTGAACTCAAAAAAGCGACTGAACCCAGACAAACGGCCAAGCCAGAACAAATGACCGGCACCGGATCAAATTATGACAAAATTGACATCACAGACGACTATATGTTCTCGACCGTCATGCAGGATCCGGAAATCTGTATGGAACTTTTAGAGTACCTGCTGCCCGGCACCGGAATACGGGAACTCCGGTACATCCACTTCGATGAAAGCGGCTCGGAAGTCACGGCGGATACCGCGAAGCAGCAGGGACAACCGGAAACACAGAAAACGGTATCCGGTTATTTCGGTTTCCGCGGCGTCCGGCTGGACGTCTATCTGGACGACGGAAAAACAATCTATGATATCGAGATGCAGACCACAGGCGACAGAGCGCTGCCGCAGCGCTCTCGCCTGTACCAGTCACACATTGACATCTCTCAGCTCAAGCGCGGGGAACCCTATGATGAACTTAGGCCGTGCTACGTGATCTTTCTCTGCAAATACGATCCGTTCGGCCGGGACTTCTATCGTTACAGTTTCCGCAACCGGTGCGACGAGGAGAACCGAATCACGCTGGATGACGGCGCGTACAAACTGTTCTTCAACACAGCCGGACATATCGGGAACATTTCTCCGAGGCTAAGAGAATTGCTCCGATATATGAATGACACACGCAGCTATCCCGTAAATGACAGCAGCGATGATCTGATCCGCAAGATCGACCAGACGGTAAAAACAGCGAAGATGAGCCAGGATTGGAGGGATTCCTATATGATCTATCAGATGAAACAGAGAGAAGCTGAACTTAGGGGAGAAGCTAGAGGGGAAGCTAGGGGAGAGGCAAGGGGCCGAAAAGAAGGAATCGCCGAAGGTGAGAGAAATAACGCCGTTGAAACGGCTAAAAAAATGCTCCGGAGAGAAATGCCCGTAGATCTCATCATCGAGCTGACCGGTCTTTCAGGATCTGAGATCAATGCGCTGAAATAACTCTGGAATCAATGCACAGATATGAGCTGATATACACGGATAAAACCGGACAGAACCGGAGAAAACCAAATCAAGCGCTGGTAATCCGCCGCGCAGCCCGCTAATCCGTGCATTGTTTCCTGCGCGACCCACCCCTACATTCCACTCCCGAACACCGGCCGTCCGGCCCCGTCCCACGAAACGCGCATCAGCATCGCGTGGCGGTTCGGGTTGTACAGCGGGTTCCCCTCTATCCTGCTCTCGGTGCGGGCGTGGTAGACCATAACCGGATTGCCTTCCTCATCCGTAGTGAACGAATTATGCCCCGGACCGTAGATCCCGCGCGCCGCGTCGGAAGCAAGCACCGGATCGCGTTCCTTTGTCCAGGAGCGCGGGTCCAGGAGATCCGCGTCCGCGTCCGCCGTGAGCATCCCCATGCAGTATGCCGCGCCGGTTTCGCTTGCCGAATAGGTGACAAAGATCCGCCCGCCGTGTTTTAACACCGCCGGTCCCTCATTGACCCAGAAACCGACCCTCTCCCAGTCGTAATCCGGCGAGCTTAAGAGCACCTGGCTGGTTTTCAGCCGGCAGGGAGATTCCATCTCGGCGATATAGAGATTGGAAATCTGCCTGCCGACGCCCACCTTCTCCGCCCAGATCATGTACCTTCTTCCGCGGTTCTCGAACACCGTCGCGTCCAGGGAGAATGCGCGGAAGGAGAAATGGTCCTCCGGGGCCGGCTTCATCTTTCCTCTCTCGATCCAGGGATCTTCTAACGGATCCGGGCCGCCGCATTCCAGCACATAAGGCCGGATCTTCCAGGGATCGTCCAGTTCTCCCCCCGCGAAATAAAGATACCATTTCCCATCCAGACAGTGAAGTTCCGGCGCCCAGATATGGCGGCTCGCGGGGCCGCGGCGGTGCTTCCGCCAGACGGTGGTTTCCGGCGCGCCGGGAAGAGCGCCCAGGCTGCCGGCGTGCCGCAGGATGATCCGGTCGTACTCCGGCACCGAAGCCGTGAAATAGTAGGTCCCGTCCGTGTGTCTGTAAATATAGGGGTCCGCCCTCTGCAGGATCCAGGGCCGGTTCCAAGCGATTTCTTTCTCCATATTCTGCCCTCTTAAAAAACGTAACCTGACAGTTCAGACTGTTACGAAAAACAGGAGGGGAGCGTTTCCTCCCCTCCCGTATTGTGTGCGGATTGACGCGCGCCGAGACCGTATCTTCCGAACCGAAACAGTTCCCCGGCATCAAAGCCGTTTCCCGGCCCCCGCGTCTTTTATACCTATTCCGCCGGGGTCAGGCCCGCATCCTGCATGGCCTGCCTGTTGTACTCGTTCGCCTTCTGCGTCAGCTCGGCCACCCAGTCGTTGGCGTTGGACTGGCCGGAGAATACGGAATCCTCTACGCCCGCGTACGCGCCCGCGATAAAGGCCGCGAAGCCGGGGATCTGGCAGTCGCCGAACGGAACCACGCCGTGGCGGACCTCCGCGAAATAGTCGTCGAAGTACTTGCCGTACTTCTGATCCTTCTCGGTGATGTCGCCGTCGTCATGCATGGACGGGAAGAAGGTCGCCTGGAAGTCAGCCCAGATGTCCTCATCCATCGTCAGCGGGCAGGGCATGGACTGCTGCCATACGTATGCATTGGCTTCCTCATCGAACAGGGTCTTGTAGCCTTCCATCTTGTACTTCCAGCCTTCCAGGCCCCAGCCCATGAACTTCAGAAGCTCATAAGCCTCTCTCGGATGCTCGGTGCCGGAGGAAATGCCGCCGAAATCAAGAACGCCGAACTTATACTTCACATCGTTGCCCTCGACAGAAGGGGTCGCGTAGGGAACGAATTCGATGCCCTTGTTCCTGTAATCGTCGGTGTCGAACAGGTTCAGATAGGTCCAGAACGCGTCGATCTGGAAGCCCAGCTTGCCGGAATACGCCGCCCAGTCCGTGGAGCCCTGCCATGCGATCAGCTCGTCCTCGGTCTGCGGGGCGCGGTACTTGCCGTTGATCAGCTCCGCCAGCGTGTTCACGCCGACCGCCCAGTCGGTCATGTTGAATTCCTTGCCGTTCCAGCCGAACTCACCGATCGCGTCCGGGTTCGCCGCCACCGGATAATAGGTGACGATGGAATGGAACTGGTTGAATCCGTAGATGCCCTCGTCAGGAGACGTGACGTCCTTGAACGCCTGCACCATCTCGTCCCAGGTCCAGTCCGTGGGAGGCATCTCCACATTCAGTTTCTCGAACACGGCCATATCGGCGTAAATCGCGTCCGGGAAGAACTTGATCGGGGTCGCCAGCTTCTGGTTCGAACCATAGTAGCCCAGCTTCGCGCCGTTGATGGACGGAAGGATGTTGTCATTCTCCGGGTCGTTCTCCCAGTACTCGGTCATATCGCCGAGCAGGCCGTTCGACAGCGCGAAATCACAGTTGCCCAGGATCATAAAGCAGTCCGGGGTCTGGCCCGTGCTGACCAGGTTCAGCAGTGTGTTGTTATAGTCCTCGCCCGCTACCTCGTAGATGACATTGACCTTGATGTTGGGGTGAAGCTCGGTGAACTTCTCCGCCAGATACTCCGTCAGAACCTTGTTGTCAAAGTTCATGTAGGTCAGAGTGATCTCATCCTCGGTCAGAGGCGGAAGCGCGGACTCGGCCTCGGCTGCCCCTCCGTTTTCTTCTCCCGCGCCTGCCGCGGTCGTCTCCGCTTCTGCCTGCGCGGCGGTCGTCTCCGTGCCTCCGGAAGCCGCGGTTGTCTCCGTGCCTCCTGCCGCCGCGGTCGTCGAGGCCGCCGTGGTGCTGCCGCTGTCGCTGCCGCCCCCTCCGCAGCCGGTCAGAACCGCGGATGCCGCCATAGTCGCGCACAGAAGTACGCTGAACAGTTTTTTCCTCATACTTGAATCCTCCTTATGTTTTTGTATAGCAGACCCGCCCCGCGCGGGGCGGGCAATACTACCTTGCGGAACACTTGCAACACTTTACTCTCCCGTGATACCGGTCCGGTCAACGCTCTCCACAAACTGCTTCTGCAGCACGAAGTACATCAGAAGAACCGGCAGGATGGACAGCATCGTCGCCGCCATCTTGATTCCTTCGTTCAGGCTGCCCATGGCCTCGCCGGTCACGGACGCGCCCGCCGTCGAATAGCTGTCGTTGAATCCTTTCAGCGCGACCATCAGCGTGTTCCACTTGCTGCCTCCCAGGATACCGCAGACATACAGCTGGGTCAGGTAGGACTCGTTCCAGTACCATACGATGGAGAACAGGAACACCACCAGAATGGCCGGGGCCGCGGACGGAACCGCGATCCGGAAGAAGGTCCTGAAATGCCCGCAGCCGTCGATCTTTGCCGCTTCGATCAGAGCCTGCGGGATCTGACGGAAGAACTGGTAGAAGATCAGGATATACAGCTGCGACTTGATTCCCTGTCCGAAGAAGGACGGCACCACGAAGGCGGCCAGGGAATTCAGGATCTTCAGGTCGTTGTACAACAGGTAGTTCGGCATCATGGTGATCTGCGGCGGCAGGATGAAGGAGAAGATCAGGATCCCCAGCATCACCGTCTTAAGCGGGAAATCATACCGCGCGAAGCCGTAGCCGATCACGCCGCACATGACCACGTTGACCAGGGTCGGCACGCCGGCGACGACCACCGACTGCCACAGGGTTTTCAGATAATTCATGCTTGTGAAGGCGTCGATATAGTTCTTCACATACAGCGTGCTGGGAATCCAGTTGACGGAGCTGTCCAGCAGGTCGGCACGCTGCATGAAGCTCTTGCTGAGCATGTAGAGCAGCGGGTAGATGTAGACGAACCCGATGCAGATCAGCAGGCCGTAGATGGCGATGGTTTTGCCCGCCCCCTGGGTATCCTTGGAGCCGAAGAACCATTTATGGATCGCGTTCTTATCCAGACGCCTTTTCGGGACGGCCGCCGTCTTAGCTGCGCTCTTTGACCGGTTTGCCTGCGCGTCTTGCTTCTTGCTTTGCATAACGGATCCCCTTTCTCTCTAATTTCTTCGCCAGCTTCTCCTGATGCTTCATCTCTTTGCGGATCTTCTTCGCCTGTTTGGCGTAGGCGTCTTTCTTGAGCATCAGGACGGCGGCGAATACCAGCACCAGAAGCGTCACGATGACCGCGTAGAGCCAGGCCATGGCGGACGCGTACCCGTACCCCTTGCTTCCCGTCGTACCGAACATGGCGTCCTTGATCGTCTCGATGATGGTATTCTGCTCGTTGTTGGACAGGAAAATGATGGTATAGACCACATTTAACAGGGTCATGTTCTTGATAGTCGGCAGCGTGATCTTCCAGAAACACTCCCAGGTGGAGCCGCCGTCAATCTTGGCCGCTTCATAGAGGGAGGTATCGATCTTCTGGATCGCGGCCAGGAAGATCAGGATCTGGACGCCGGAATACCACAGGTACATGACGATATTCTCAAACAGTCCCATGATGGCGTCTTCCAGGAAATCCGGCAGGAAACCGATCAGGCTGCTGATCGCGCTGGTATTCATGGACGGGATGGAACCCGCGCCCTGGCTGATCAGCTGCTCCATCACCGGCCCGGACGCGATGATCACGGGCAGGAAGAAGATCAGCCGGAAGAAGCCTTTTCCCTTCACATGGCTGTTCAGCAGCAGGGCAATGATCAGCGCGAATACCACGATGACCGGGGTGGCAAGCACCGTCTTCATCAGGTAGGATACCAGTTCCGTCGGGAATGTGGCGTCTTCCTGCAGGATCTGGGTGAAGTTCAGGAGCCCGACAAAGGTGACTTCGCGGCCTTTCGGCGTGATCCTCACGTTGCTTAACGCGAAGTGGAAGGACTGGAACAGCGGACGGATCACGAAGACCGCCACACCGATGATCCAGGGCAGCACGAACAGGTAACCCATCATGTTCTCACGCTGTTTCAGGGAAAGCCGGTGCCTCTTTGTCACAGGGGCCTGCGGCGCTTTCTCTGTTTTCTCATTCTTACTCATCCGACCTCACCTGCCTTATAGGACATGGCCTCGATGGTCATGCCGTCATATTCGACAGCGTTTCCGCTGTGGTTCACATAGATCTTCACGCCGTTGGAGTAGGTGACGACAGCCAGATCGCCGGCCGTCCTCTCGTAATCGGAGATGGTCGCTCCGGCCACGGCGTCATTGATCTCCTTCAGCTGTTCGTAGTCCTCGACGATCTCGCTCTTATACACCGTATACCTGGAAGTATACAGGTCGGAGGAATTCGTGTACAGCAGATCCACCGGGTCTTCCCAGGTCAGGTAGAAGGACGGGTAGATTCCGGTTTCCACCAGTTCCAGGAAATACTCGCTCCGGTTGGCCTCGAAGTTGGTGTAATCCGCGTACATCGGAAGGATTCCCTTCAGTGCGATGGACAGGAACGGGACTTCCTGATCCGTAAACACGTAATTCGAGGTATTCACCGGCATTCCCATGATGCCGCTCGTCAGCCCCCAGTATTCGGAGATGGGCTTTTCCATCAGGATATCCGACTCCTGCGCCGCGGACGCGATGGCCGGCTCAAGCACTCCCAGCGTATCGGTCCGGTTGTAGAGCCTGTTGTTGTAATTGTAACTGAACAGGTGGTCGGTGATTCCGGTCAGCGCCAGACAGTTCACGCCCTCCTGCCGGTAGGACTCCAGCGCGCTCTGCATCCGTTCTACCGCCTTGTCCGGGGTCTGGTAGTTGAAATGCTCGTAGATCTCCTTATAGGTTTCCTCCTCGTAAGCGCTCTCATTCAGTTTCTTGATGATGTTGAAAGTGGTATTCACCGTATCCGGGTTGGCGCGCAGCGCATCCTGGTACAGATAGAAACGGATGCCCTTGCCGTCGGCCTCCCCGATCAGCTTCGTCAGGTCATGCGTGCCTCCGATGGAACGGTCCGCCTTGTATTTGGTGATCGGCACGCTCCAGATCCCGCCTTTCTGCCACCCCTTATACACCGTCGTGATATCGGTAACGCCGCTGGCCGCCAGGTCGTCGTAGATATCGCGGATGTTGTCCGTGGTAGTCATGGTCACGGCCTTCTTGCCGACGATGCCGTTTTCCCGGTCGCTTCCGAGGAAATCAAGCCGGATGCGGAAGCCGTCGTCTTTCGCGGTCAGCCCCTGCTCCTCAAGCAGATATTCCCGGTATTTGACCGCCATGCCCGCATAGTCCGCGTCGTCGCCGCTTAAGAAAATGTAGCGTGTCTTCAGGTCGCACTGGGAATGGCGGCTTTCCTGCAGCCGGACGGAAGCGGTGGCCGCCTCGCTCAGAAGCTGCGTGTAGATCCGCCGTATCGTGAACCGGGGCGTGATCCAGTTGTAGTTAGTGATGGCCCCGTTGGGGTAGGCCATGATCCGGGAGTCCTCCGCCCCGCTCTCGATGATGCCCAGCACGGCCATCTGTGAGTCGGTGTGCGCCATCCCGAAGACCGGAGCCAGAACCGGCTCGCCCTCGTTGACCGTCTGATACTCATCCCAGAACAGGCTCAGGACATAACTCTCGTCCACGCCCGCGTTGCCGCCCCAAACATCCAGACTCAGCGGGGAGCCGAACCGCCCGTCGTTGTCCTCCAGATAGATCAGGGCGCCGTTGCCGTCCGGCACGAACATATAGCCGGAACGCTCCGCGGAGTAGGTATACCCTAAGAACGGATAAATGTAAATGCTCCCGATCGTCACCGGCGCGGCCGCGCCCGCCTGCTCCTCCACGATGGAGCTGCTGGGAATCTCGGCGGTGAACCCGTCGTCCGTCAGCTCCACGTTCAGCGTCAGGGAAATCTGGTATTTGGTCAGGTTGATGTCCGCCGAGAACCCGTTCTCCGTATCGCTCACCCGAATCTCGGCCCCGGCCGCCGTCAGGTCGCTGCGTTCTTCGTTCAGGCCGTTCAGAATCTCAAACCCCAGCCCGGAGTGGACGAAACTCTCCCAGGTGGTGTTCAGGGTGCCGTCGCTTTCGGCGACCGTGGACTCCATGATGGCCCCGGTCTTCTTATCCCGCACGATCAGCGACAACGTCGGCTCATAGAGGTACAGCTGAAGATTGTCGTTCTCCGCCACCAGCCGGTGATCCCGGATGGTGTCCCCGGGGTTCTCGACGATGGCATCCCCCAGGGCTTCCTTCTTTTCCTCGGCCGAGACTTCCACGTTTACGACCGTCCCCGCCTCCTCCGTGGCGTACGCCGTCATGGGGTTCGCAAGCAGGACGCCCGCAAACAGGCAGGCCAGTCCGCTTCCGAGACGGCGCCATAATTGTTTATCTGCCAATTCGATACACCACCTCTCCGGCTACCTCAGATACGAAATCAATGATCTGCTTAAACAGCACATAAATGATAAAAACCAGAAGCGTCAGAATCAGCACAGTGAACGCGGTCAGGAAGATGATCTTCAAGGTTTCCGCGACCGTGTAATTGTTCACTTCCTTGATGGTCAAAAACAGCAGGACGACACACCAGGAGTAGATGAAAATCTGCGCGAAATCAATCAGGAACACTTCGTTGTAGGTGATCACATTGCTCAGAAGGATGCAAAACGGCTCAAACAGGATGTACGGCGTCAGCGAGAACGCAAACCCGCAGAACAGCCGTTTGAAGCTGCCCTCGCCGTCATTGATGGTACACATCAGGTAGTTGCATGCCGTCAGCACCACGAACACGCCGACAATCATCAGCACGTCGTTGGGGATCGTATAGCGCCCCTCGCGGACCGTCCGCAGCAGGAAGCCGCAGTAATACTTGTTGAGCACGAAGATCAGCGTCGCCAGCGCAAGCAGGATGCAGGCCGTGATCCACGAACTCTTGTTCTCGTAGCGCAGGCCGTAGGCGCCGTCGATCGGATGCTTCATATAGTAGACCATGTATTTCTGCCGCTTCCAGAAATCGCCGTTCCGGAAGTTCTCGGTCGCCTTCAGGACCGGATTGAAAATGCCTCTCTTCTTCTGCAGCCTTCCCAGAAGCCAGATCACCAGCACGATCGCCAGGACGACCGCCGCCGCCTGGATCAGATTCTCACGCAGCCAGGTGTTCCGCACCTCCCAGAAAGCGTCGGAGTAGACTTCAAATGCTTTCGAAAGACGGGCGTATTTCAGAGCGTTCTCATAGTCCTCCACCTGCAGGTAGGAGCGGCTGATCGCCTCGTTGGCATAGTCGAACAGGCTGTTGGTTTCCAGAACCTGCAGAAGCGGGGCCATGCTCTCGACGTAGCGCCCGTTCTCGTACAGGTTCAAGGCGCTGTGCAGCAGGTTGGTAAATTCGGTCGCCTCGAAATACTGTACCTGCCGGCTGTCGGAATCCACGATGTAGATGTTGTCATTGGCGTCCACCGCGATGGCCTCAACCCGGCTGGACAGACCGATCCGGAACCGCCCGTCGTCACGGCCGCCGAAGACAAAGAGCATGTCGCCCTCGGAATTGTACTCGTAGATGTAGCCGTCGGAAGACGCTACATACACGTTGTCGTGGTTGCCCACCGCGACCGCCGCCTCCCGGCCGTCATAGGCGTCCGGCTCGATCAGGTTCGTGCCGGCGATGTTCAGCTTCTTCAGGCTCAGGTTCTCAAGTCCGGGCGTGACCGTGTAGATCAGCCCCTGCTTATCGATGGCCACGTTCACCGGCGTAGACGGAAGGTTGCTGACCATCCTTGCAAGCTGCTCATCCGTGAACACCGCCTCCTGAACCATGCGCAGCAGCGTGACGTTGGCGTTGTTGGTTCCGAAGTAACCGAGGAAGGTGCCGCCCTCGGTGGGGGTCAGCTGCACGAGGCCGTTGGAATTGCCCTCGCAGACGATGTACATGTCGCCGCCGGAGTTGACCACGATCTTCACCGGCTTGAAATCGCCCTTGCCGTACAGCGGGTGGTTGGGTTTCGTGTAGGTGGCGATGACTTCGCCCTGGGGATCGAATACCACGACCTTGCCGGAGCGGTCCGCCACATAGAGCTGCTTCTCCTCTGTCACAAAGAGCCCGTAAGGCTCCGTCAGCACGCCCTCGCCGATCGTATCCACATACTCGCCGGTCAGGGTGCTGACCCAGACGACCTGGGCGCCGGCGTCCGCGATATAGACGAGGCCGTCAGCGGTGATCTTCAGATCGGTCGGCTTCACCAGGGAATTGTCGCCGATCTTATTGAAAGAACCCTTGGGCGTGTACGCCGTCTGCGTTTCCGTGACATAACCGTAACCGTCTATGGTGTAGGTTTTGTACGGCACCTCCGCATATGCCTTCATGGGCGCGGCGGCCGCCAGGCCCAGTACGGAAAGAACAGCCGGCAGTACGATTTTCCATTTCTTCATGTTCTTTCCTCCTACTTGATACCGGAATGAGCCATGGTATTCATGATGCTCTTCTGGCAGAATATGAACACGACCAGGTTCGGTATGAACATGATCAGCGTTGCCGCCGCCGCGATTCCCTGCCCGGCTACGGTGTTGTTCGTGGAGGCCAGCGTATTCATATAGAAGGCCAGGGTGCGCAGACTGTCCTCATTCATATAAAGGTTGGAGCTCTCCACATTCGTCCATACCTGCTGGAAGGCGAGGATCGCGCTGGTGGCGATGGCCGGCCGGATCATCGGGATGATGATCTTGCGGTACACCGTGAAATCGGTGGCGCCGTCCATATAGGCCGCGTCGATCAGGGCGTCCGGAATCTGGTCGATGAACTGTTTCACCAGGAACAGGTTCACGGGCATCGCCAGAAGGGGCAGGATATGGGCCAGGTAATTATTGGTCAACCCCAGGGCGTCGATCACCAGGTAGCGGGGGATCATGACGGCGACCGGGACGAACATCAGGGCAGCGTTGTTGATCTCAAGCAGCGTGTTCTTGCCCTTGAAACGGAGTTTGGACAGTGCGTAGCCGGCCATCGACGAGATCAGGATGGAACCGATCACATCCGCGGCGGTCACGACCAGGCTGTTGAACAAATAACGGCTCAGCGGGATGCCGGACGTCTGGGACGCTTTCATCAGGCCCCGGAAGTTGTCCAGCGTCGGGTTCCGCACGAAGAATCTGGGCGGGAACGCGAACAGCTCCTCCATGGGCTTAAACGCGTGGCAGAAAATGTAAATGATCGGCAGCAGCATGAAGATCGCCAGCGGGGCGACCGCGACAATCAGCTTGATCTGGCCGCGTTCAAATTTCTTCGGATTGATATTGCTTCCTCTGTATGCCATTTCCTTTTCGCCCCCTTTCAGTCTTTCTCGGCAAACAGCTTCTTCGCCAGCGTGGAGAAGAGCCAGATGATAATCAGCAGCACGACGGATACGGCGGCCGCGTAACCCATCTCATAGCGGATGAAACCGTAATCCTCGATGTGGTTGACGATCAGCTGCGCCGCGTAGCCGGGCGTCGGGTTGGAACCGGTCAGGGCGACGCCGATGGCGCCGTTGGAGAAGGTGTTGACCACCGCCATGACCGCGCCGAACAGCATCTGCGGCTTCATGGTCGGGATCGTGATGTAGATCATCTCCTGGAAACGGTTCTTGATGCCGTCGATGGCGCCCGCCTCGTAGAGCTCCTCGTCCGCGTTGAGGATGCCGGCCAGCATGGAGAGGAACCCGACGCCCATGCTGGACCACAGCGCCACGATGATGACGATGGGCAGCAGGTAGGTCGTGTTTGTCAGCCAGATGATCGGTTCTTTGATAATCCCCAGCTTCATCAGGATGCTGTTCAGGTAGCCGGTCTGGTCGCCGGTGAAGATGATCTTCCATAGAACGGTCATGGCGACGCCGCTTGTCATGCTGGGCGAGTAGAAGATCAGCGCCAGGATGGTTCTCGGCACCGTGGAAAGCTGCGCCAGCACCCACGCCAGGATGAAGGAAAGCAGGTAGCCGCCGATGCCGACGATGATGACGTACACCACCGTATTCGGCAGGACGTACTGCATGAAGATCTCATCCTGGGTGATCAGGTTGATGTAGTTGAGGAAACCGACGAAAGTCGGAAACTCAATGGTATTAAAATTCGTAAAGGAAAGGCCGATCGCGATCACCATCGGGACGATGATGAAGACGACAAACAGGATCAGGTAGGGAGCCAGGAATGCCAGCGCGGCCGGATTCGAGGCTTCGCGCTTGCTGATCCGGTTCTTTTTGGCCTTAGCAGCGGTTTTGCTCATCAGTCATCTCCTCCTTCCGTCTTTCCCAGGATCTGCCTTACCCTCTCGATCGTCGGAACCTCGTAAGGCGTGATCACGTTGCCGTTCGTGTCATTGTATCCGAACTCCTCCAGCTTGCGCTCCGTCTCGCGGTTGATCCGCTTCACGGCATTGTCCAGGGTCCTGCGCAGGTTCTCGCCGTCCACCACGATCGAGTTGTAGGCGTTGGAAATCTCGCGCTCCACCATGTAGGAGCCGGGAAGCCTGGGCGCCTCGTTGATCCATTCGGCCTGCGTAAGAATCGTTTCCTTATGCTGAGTCTTCCACGGAAGCCTTCCGAACGCCTCCTTGTTGGCCGTGTTCCACATGAATGTGCTGCCGTACGTCACCTGCAGGGTCTGTCCGAATTCCGCCTGCACGTCGGCGGAGGACCACCATTTCATAAACTCCCATGCCTTGCCCTCGCGCTCCGCGTCCGACTTGAACATGACCGTACTCTCGGCGCCGCCTGAGATATAGCGCAGCACTTCCCCGTCCTCCGTCTTCGTCCCTGGCACCGGGTAGATATCCCAGCTGTTGGCAATCTCGGGGGCGGCGTTCAGCAGCAGGTTGTAGACGCCGTAATCCGCGATTCCGATGGGGATGGAACCGTTGCGGAAATGCTGGTAGAAGTTCGGGATGTCCTTGGGCAGATTGTAAATGGTAAAGAGCTCGGTCAACTCCTTAAAGCCCTTCACGGACTCCTCGCTGTTTAAGTTGGAATCGCCGGCGTACTGGGTATACAGCGACCCGCCGTTCTGCAGAATCAGCGGCGTGGTGCCGTGGAAGTTCCGCATGGCCTGCATACCGGCCGTCGGGTAATAGAAATTCATTCCCCTCATCTGCAGGCTCGGCAGGAGGTTCCTCACGTCCTGAATCGTGTCCGGGACTTCCAGCCCCAGCTTCTCGAAGACGTCCGTGCGGACAAACAGGACCCAGAAATTCATCGTTTCGGGCAGGGAGTAAATCCCATCCTCGATGGTTGATGGCACCAGAAGTCCTTCCTCGAACCGCTCCGCGATCTCCGCGAAGTCCCCGAACTCCGTCAGGTCCTTGATGGCCCCGCGGATGCCAAGCTCAAACGGCACCGAGTAATTGATGCCGGTCGCTACGTCGGGGGCGTCGCCGGAGGCGTTGGCCAGGATCAGCTTGTTCTGGTCCGGCATCAGCGCCAGGTCAACCTGGATGCCGGTCTTTGGCGTGAAGTCCTCGTCGATCATCTTCTGCATGATCTCCAGGTACTGCCTGGAACGGTTCACCCACACCTGCAGATGCTCCGGATCCGTGCTGGCGGCCGAGTACGCCTGAGAGGTGAAGGAAGTCACAAAGCGCTTCGCGCCGGCGCCGACGGACGCGAGGAGTCCCGATCCTTCCGGAACCTCCGCCCCGTCCTGATACAGATAGATGCGGTCGATGCCGAGCGCATTTTCATTGACATTGTCGATCAGGTTCGCCAGGAACTGGTTCACTGAGTTGCTGCTGGTGGTCAGCTCGGACACGCGGTACGCCAGACTGTCCGGCTCGCTCGCCAGGGAACGGAGCTGCTCGCTGGCCACGCCCGCGGAAGAGAACGCTCCGATCTTTTTGGCCTCCGGATTGTACTGCTTCACGCTCTCGACCAGAGCGTCAAGCCGGTCTGCGTAGCTGTCAAGCCGCGTGACAGCGTCCGGGATATAATCCGCGATATCCAGATCGCGGTACTTGTCCTTGTTGGTGCCGGCCACCTTGGTGATCTCCAGGTTCAGGTTGTTGACGCCGTTCATGATCTCATCCACGGCCTCCAGCACATGGCGGATCGGGTCCGCCGAGATCGTGAAGGTGATCGAGTGTTCCCCCGCGCCCAGATCCAGACTCAGCGCACTGCCCGCGTCGTCGGTGAATTTCTCGACCTGATAGCCGGAACCGTAGGGCAGCGGATAATTCTGGAATTCCGTGTTGGGAATGGCGCCGTCCACGGCCACATTGACGAAAACCGGAAAATCCGTCTTGCTGCTCTGAACATAGTTCATGGCCAGACGGTACGTCCCCGCGCTCTCCACATTTACCTTGTACGTGACAGACTGCCCCGCCTCGGAGAAGGAAGCGCTGTCGATGGTGTTGAGCGCCTTGGTCTCCACCTCGTAGGGATCGAGATCGATGTCGTACTCACAGGCCGCGCGGATGGAAGAAGCATTCCGGTAATCCATATTCTCCCCCTGAATCGTAAGAAGGATCTCACCGGGGGCCTCCTTCGAGCCGCCGTACTCCGCGATAACCGGCTCCGGATTCAGATACAGATTGCCCAGAAGCATCGTCCCTTCGATCAGTTCGATCTCCAGTTCATTCTCCCCTTCCTTCAGCTCCACTGCCAGCGGCCCGCTGTAACGGTAGCTGGAATCGCCCACATACTTGTTCTGCCACTGCAGAAGTTTGTCGGGTACCGGTACGATCTGGTTCCCGTACCGGTCGTAGGAAGCCTCCGAAGGGTCCCGCCACATCGCTTCCATCTTCAGATCGCGGAGCTCATAGAACTGAAATTCTCCGTTCACCTTCATGGACATCTCCAGCGCCAGCACGCTGTCCCCGATATCGAGGTAGTCCATGCTGACGAAGTAGCGTCCCGCCTGCGGCGCGTCCACCGTCACAACGCCGGAATCGTGGATTTCCATCCGGATCGCACCCCCGCCGTACCCGTAGGTATCCTCGGCGACGGAGGTCCCGTTCAGCGGTGTGAAATTCGACGCCGTGTCGATCGTGACGGGCGCCCCCTCATAGAAGGGGCTTGTCAGGGACTGGCTGACCTTCGTGTAGTTGTTGTCAATCATATCATTGGTGAAATTATCATCCGTGATATAATTGACAGCCGTCTCCGCGTTGACCTCCCCGTCCGCTGACGCCTGTTCGTTTGTTTTCAGATCGGTCGCCCAGACGGGGATGCTTGCGGCTGTCATCGCGAGAGCCGTCAGAACAGCCAGCCGCCTGCGCTTTCTCTTGCCTGAAAACATACCTCCACCTTCTTTCTCTTTATATGCTTAAATAGAATCATATACGCTTTGAGTTGACTTTCTGGCTGCGCAGAACCGATCTGCCTTACTTTCTGACTGCATCCGCACTTCCAGATACATCGCGCGGAGCTGGTCTGTCTTATTTTCTTCCGGCGTGTACCGCGCGAAGCCGGTTTGTCTTACTCCTTCGCTTCGTACCCGCTTCCCCAGACGGGGATGCCGGTATCCGACAGCGCCGTGAACGTGCTCACGTTCTTGAATCCGAACTGATCCCACTCGATCAGGAACTTTCCCTTGTAGACGATGCCGTTCAGCTCGATAACCGCCGTGTTGTCGCCCGTAAGCTCCCAGGTTCCCTTGAAATCGCCGGTGACGGTGCCGTCCTCGTTCAGAACAATATTTTTTGAATGATTGATGTTGGCGCTGATATTATGCAAATGATTCACGACCCGGTAGGGTCCCGTGATATCCTCCGCCGTCACCTTCTCCACCTGATCGCCCACATAGCGGTGCGGGGATACGACAAACCAGCCGTCGTCATTCAGGTACATCTGATGGACACGGACATTGTGCGTCTCGCCCTTGCCCTCAAAACGGGTATGGAAAACCAGAAAATACCGTCCCGTTTCCTCGTCGTAAAAAGCGCTGTTGTGTCCCGGGGAAACATACCCTGCCCGGAACTGTCCCCACTCGCCCTCCTGATAGTCGAAGCTGAAGTTGCCCATCAGCTTGACGCCGAACTTTCCGGCTGTCCCGTCGTCAAAGAAGGAACCTTCCGGCCCCATGCAGTCGGACATCTCCTGTCCCTCGGAATCGTAGTAGGGGCCGTCCGGATTCTCCGAACGACAGACCCGGATGTTGTAGCCGCCGTCCGACGCCAGCCCTCCGAAGGAGAGGAACATGTAATAGTAATCGGTGTCGGGGCTGTAAAGGATGTAAGGCGCCTCGATCCGCAGATGGTTGCCGCCCACGAGCTTCTTGCCGTAGCCGCTTTCCAGCGGGAACCCCGTCTCTGGATTCATCTGCTTGATAAAGATGCCGCCGGAATAGGAGCCGTACACCATCCAGAGCTTTCCTTCCTTGTCAAAGAACACACAGGGATCGACCACGTTCGGCTTCTGCGTCGCGTCATAGACCCCGCCGTCCTCATCCGGCGTATCCGGATCCTGCCCTGACTTCAGGAAAACGCCCAGATCCTTGTAAGGTCCTACGATGTTGTCCGCCACCGCCAGTCCCATCGCCGACAGCGGTGAACTCCCCTCGCAGTTGCAGTAATACATATAATATTTCCCGTCCGCCAGCCGGATCACGTCCGGCGCCCAGAAGGTATCGGTTTTCGCCCAAGTGAACGCTTCACTCATCTCGATGGTGGCGTTCGGAATGATCTTATTATCCGGATGAACGCCGGAATCGATCTGCTCCCAGTGGATCAAGTCGTCGGATTTGGCCGCCGCCAGATGAGAACCGAATACATAATAGGTTTCGCCGTCCTTCACGATGGACGGGTCATGGACGGTCACTTCCGGCAGATCGTAGGTCAGCGCCGGATCGGTCTTCAAGGTCACGCCCCGCAGGAATTCCGGCACGGAAGCATCCTCCGCTTCCTCTGTCGCGCCGTTCGCCTCCGCGCCGTTCTGGGCTTCTCCGCCCGCATCGGCTCCGTTCTTGCCCGCTTCCGCTCCGTTCTGTGCTTCCCCACCTGCGGCGGCTCCGCTTTCGCCCGCTCCCGCAGCCGTTCCGTTTGCTTCCGCGCCGTTCTGTGCTTCTCCGGTCGCAGCGGCTCCGTTCTCGCCCACTTCCACCCCGTTCTGCGCTTCTCCATTCGCGGCGACTCCGTTCGCGCTCACTTCCGCTCCGTTCTGTGCTTCTCCGCCCGCAGCGGCCCCGTTCTGCGCTTCTCCGGCCACGGCGTCACCGCTCTCTTCCTGCGTCTGGACCGCCGTCGTCTGCTCCGCAGTTTGGGAACCGCTTCCGCAGCCGGCCAGCCCGACTGAAAGTATCATAATGGCGGCAATATAGCTTTTTTTATTCATAATGCCTCCTTTGTAAAATATTTTAGAATAATGTCAAATATCAAACGAAAAAAGAAATTGCCGACAGAAACAGCTATTTCTGATGCAATTCTACGAATTCTACGGTTTATCGTGAAAATATCTCACAACTATTCAACATTTTTATCTAAAAATCTCCCCCGGTCTGGCATCATTTGGTTAAATTTAGTAAACCGTCGGCTTGATTTTCGTCCTCTTGTTCATAAATGTATCATACCACGGGCAGACCGGATTTTCAATAGCGAAATGTATTTTACTCGATTTTTGGTAGATAAGAACAAAAAAAGTGTGTCTTTTTTGTGAATTTTTCATAAATAAATAAAGTATTTTAGATTTATCTAAAGATACAATCCGGAATACAATTCTGAATAATCTGACAGATCATGACGCTTCGTCCGAATCCCATTCTTTCAAATCGGGATCGCATGGCAGGATGCCGGAGAAAAGCAAGAGGAGGAAAGTAAACGTGCGCCTTTCCCCTCTGCTCCATCCGTTTTTGTCATAGTTCAGACTGCTGCCGTTTTTCTCACTCGCCAAACACCGCGATATAATCCTTCTTAAATTTCTCGATACCGGCGTCGGTCAGCGGGTGCCGGGTCATCTGCATCAGCACCTTGTAAGGCACAGTGGCGATGTCCGCGCCGGCCCGCGCGCAGTCGATCACATGGATCGCGTGGCGGATGCTGGCAGCGATGATCTCCGTTCCGATGTCATGCGTGATAAATACATCCGCGATATCCTCGATCAGTTCCACGCCCGGCATGGAAATATCGTCCAGACGGCCTACGAACGGGGACACATACGCCGCGCCCGCGCGTGCCGCCAGCAGCGCCTGCGCTGTGGTAAAGACCAGCGTCACATTCGTCTTTACGCCCTCCGCGGACAGGACCTTGACCGCCTTAAGGCCCTCGGCCGTCATCGGAATCTTCACGACCATGTTGGGATGGATGGCCGCGATCTCGCGTCCCTCCCGAATCATTCCGGCCGCATCCGTCGTCGTAGCCTTCACCTCGCCGCTGATGGGTCCGTCCACGATGGACGCGATCTCCGCGACCACCTGCTTAAAGTCCCGCCCTTCCTTGGCGATCAGGGACGGATTGGTCGTAACCCCGCAGATAATACCCATTTCATTCGCCTCGCGAATCTCGTCCACATTAGCCGTATCAATAAAAAATTTCATGCCCTCTGTTCTCCTTCCCGTTCATTTTGTTTCTCATCCCCGCTGGCTCCCGCCCGCGGCTCACAGCGGCTTCGCCGTCTATCCTGTTCCTCATTCCCGTCGGCGGGTCACGGCGGGTTCACCGGTCATTCCGCCCCTTATCCTCGCGGATCACGGCGGCTTCACAGCGACTTCACCGCCGCAACTACGTGTTCCACCGTAAACCCGTAATGCTCAAAGAGCCTCGCATACGGACCGCTGGCGCCGAAGCCCTTCATCGTCACATACGCGCCGTCCAGGCCCACATATCTGCCCCAGCCGAAATCGCTGAGCGCCTCGACGGCCACGCGCTTCCTGACGCTCTTCGGCAGCACGGACTCTTTATATTCCTCGCTCTGCTCCTCGAAAAGATCCATACACGGCATGGACACCACGCGTACCGCCATGCCTTCCTCCGCCAGCGCCGCCTTCGCCTTCACGGCCAGATCCACCTCGGAACCGCTCGCGATCAGGATCGCCTCCGGCGTCCCCTCGCAATCGTCAATGACATAACCGCCCTTGAGCGCTTCCTTGCTGCTTCCCGGCATCGGGGGCAGGTTCTGACGGGTCAGCACCAGCGCGGTCGGCGTTCTCGTGGATGTCATGGCACTGTACCAGGCAGCCGCCGTCTCCACCGCGTCGCAGGGACGGAACACATGGAAATTCGGCATCGCCCGCAGCATGGCAAGCTGCTCCACCGGCTCGTGGGTCGGGCCGTCCTCGCCGACACCGATGCTGTCATGGCTGAAAACAAACGTCAGCGGCAGACCCATGATCGCGGAAAGTCTGGCCATGGGCTTCGTATAATCGCTGAACACGAAGAATGTCGCCACATAGGGTTTCAAGCCGCCGTGGAGCGCCAGCCCGTTGCCGATCGCAGTCATTGCCTGCTCACGGACGCCGAAATGCAGATTGCGCCCTTCCGGGGTGGCCGCGGAGAAATCCCCCGCCCCGGACATATTCGTCTTGTTGGACGGAGCCAGATCCGCGGAACCCCCGATCAGGTTCGGCAGTTTGTCCTTCATGTAATTGATCACCTTACCGGACAGGTTCCGCGTCGCCTCCGGCTTCTCGGCCTGTTTCCAGAAATCGGCGTCGTCCAGGAGGATCTCCGCCGCCTTCTCGTCATGGTAGCGGTTCCAGAGCGCCTCCATCTCCGGGTACTCGCGGCAGTAAGCGCCGAACATCTCCTTCCAGGCATTTTCCGCGTCCGCCTTGCTCTCTGCCAGCTTCCGGTAATGGGCGTAGACTTCTTCCGGCACATAGAAAGGTTCCTGGGACGGCCATTCCAGAAATTCCTTCATCTCCCGGATATTATCATCCCCCAGCGGCTCGCCGTGGGCGCCTGGCTTTCCCTGCTTTGCCGGGCAGCCGTAGCCGATCTGGGTTTTCACCGTGATAAAGGACGGCTTGTCCTTCTCTGCCTTCGCCACCTCGATGGCTGCCCCGATGGCCGCCAGGTCATTTCCGTCCTCCACGGTGATCGTCTGGAAGCCAAACGCCGCCATCCGCTCCTGCACGTTCTCCGTAAACGCGAGATTCGTGCTTCCTTCAATGGAAATGCCGTTGGAATCGTAGAGTACGATGAGCTTGCCCAGCTTTAACGTTCCCGCCAGGGAGAACGCCTCGGAGGAGATGCCCTCCATCATGCACCCGTCGCCGCCCAGCGCGAAGGTATAGTGATCCACCACCGGATATCCTTCCTTATTAAATATGGCTGCCAGATGCTTTTCCGCTATCGCCATGCCGACCGCCATCGCCATGCCCTGCCCCAGCGGCCCGGTTGTCGCCTCAACGCCAACCGTATGGCGGTATTCCGGATGGCCCGGGGTCAGCGAGCCGAACTGCCGGAAATTCATCAGATCCTCCTTCGAAAGCCCGCCGTAGCCGTACAGGTGCAGCAGCGAATACAGAAGCATCGAACCGTGTCCGCCGGACAGCACAAAGCGGTCGCGGTTCGGCCAGTCCGGATCCGCCGGATTGTGGTTCATATGATTGGCCCACAGCTCATAGGCCATCGCCGCCGAACCCAGCGGCAGGCCGGGATGCCCCGATTTCGCTTTCTGGACCGCGTCCGCCGAAAGGACGCGGATCGCGTTCACAGCCTGTTCCTGAATTGTCTTCATTTTCCATTATCTCCTTTTCTACTCTCGTTTCCTTCGCCTGCCGCGGCGATTTCTTTCCGTTTCGCCGATACGCGGCAAAAATGTCTACTCCGGTTTCGCCTGCCCATAGTAGGCGTTCGCCCCGTGCTTGCGGTAATAATGTTTGTCCTGCAGCTCCTGTGGCGCCGGTTTCACCTCCGGATTCAGCTGCTCGCACCGCGCCGCCATCTTCGCCACTTCCTCCAGCACCACCGCGTTATGCACCGCCTCACCGGCATCCTTTCCCCAGGTGAACGGGCCATGGTTCTTGCACAGCACCGCCGGCATCGCCTCAGGGTCCAGCCCATGTTCCGCAAAATAATCCGCGATCAGCACGCCTGTATTGTGCTCATAAGCCTCCTCGATCTCCTCTTTCGACAAGCTGCGCACACACGGCACCTCGCCATACAGATAATCCGCGTGCGTCGTCCCGTAGCACGGAATCCCCCGGCCCGCCTGCGCCCAGCTCGTCGCCCAGGACGAATGCGTATGCACGATCCCCCCGATCCGCGGAAACCGGTTATACAGCACCGCATGGGTCGGCGTATCCGAAGAAGGGTTCAGTTTCCCCTTCACCTTCTTTCCTTCCAGATCCACGACCACCATGTCCTCCGGCGTCAGCTTGTCATAGTCCACCCCGCTCGGCTTGATCACGAAAAGCCCGGCTTCGCGGTCGATTCCGCTCACGTTCCCCCAGGTAAACGTCACCAGCCCGTATTTCGGCAGCAGCAGATTCGCCTCCCAGACCTTCTTCTTTAACTCTTCCAGCATACAAATTCCCTCCGTCATATCCGCTCTTGCCACGCGGCGTCCGGCAAACCGCCGCACCGTCTTCGCCAGGCAGCCCATTCTCCCTCAGACAAGAAGATGCTCCGCCGCCGCCTTCTCGATCCCGATTCCTTCCCGGTAGCGCTCGATAAATTTCTCAAATCCTTCCGCCGCGCGCGGGTCCGGCTTCATTTCCACGCCCTTGTTCCCCGCAAATACCTTCTTGGCCAGGAAATGTCCCAGACTCTCGCCCGCATCCTTATGGACCATATAGGACGCCAGCAGCGCCATCCCCCACGGCCCGCCCTCGCCGGCCGTCTCCATCACCGACACCGGCGTGTCGAGAGCGGCGGCCAGGAAGCCCTGAGCCACGCCCTTCGTCTTAAACAGCCCGCCGTGTCCCAGGATGGTATCGATCTTCACATGCTCCTCCTTGAGCAGAATATCCATGCCAACCTTCAGCGCGCCCAGCGACGTATACAGGTTTGCCCGCATGAAATTGGCCAGGTTGAAACGGCTCTCCGGGGACCGCACGAACAGCGGTCTTCCCTCGCTGACGCCGGTGATGTGTTCCCCGGACAGATACCCGTAGGCCAGCAGGCCGCCGCAGTCCGCATCCCCTTCCAGCGCCTTATTGTACAATGTTCCGAAAAGCGTATCCCTATCCATGCTGACGCCGATGCTCTCCGCGAACTCCTTAAAGATCCCGACCCAGGCATTCAGATCCGACGTGCAGTTGTTGGCATGCACCATGCCGACCAGACTGCCGTCCGGCGTCGTCACCAGGTCGATCTGCGGATACACCTTCGAAAGCTCCTTTTCCAGCACCACCATCGCAAATACGCTCGTGCCGGCGGATACATTGCCGGTCCGCTTCTCCACGCTGTTGGTAGCGACCATGCCGGTTCCCGCGTCCCCCTCCGGCGGGCAGACCGGAATCCCCGCCTCCAGGCTGCCGCTCTCATCCAGAAGCCTGGCTCCCACGGCCGTCAGCACACCCGCCGGCTCCCCGGCCATCAATGCTTTCGGCAGAATATCCTTCAGTTTCCACGGATACCCCTTGTCCGCCACCAGGGCGTCAAACTTCGCGATCATCGACTCATCATAATCTTTCGTCGCCGGGTCGATCGGGAATACCCCCGAAGCGTCGCCGATTCCCAGCACTTTCTCACCGGTCAGCTGCCAGTGGATGTAACCGGCCAGCGTGGTCAGAAACGCCACATCCTTCACATGCTCCTCCCCGTTCAGGATCGCCTGGTACAGATGGGCGATGCTCCATCTCTGAGGAATATTAAAATGAAACAGCTCCGTCAGCGCTTCCGATGCAGGGCCGGTGATCCCGTTGCGCCAGGTGCGGAACGGCGCCAGAAGGTTCCCTTCGCGGTCAAACGCCATATAGCCGTGCATCATCGCGGAAAACCCGATTGCTCCCACCTTCTTCAGCTGAATGCCGTATTTGGACTTCACATCCTCCGCCAGCTTCCGGTAGCAGTCCTGAAGACCTGTCCAGATATCGTCCAGACTGTACGTCCAGATGCCGTTCTCCAACCGGTTCTCCCACTCGTGGTCGCCGGAAGCGATGGGCGTGTGGTCCCCGTCGATCAGCACCGCCTTGATGCGGGTGGAACCAAGCTCCAGCCCCAGGATACTGCTCTCGATTGTTTCCTTGATACTTGCCATCTCATTTTCCTCCTTTTCCTCGTAAATGAATTACAGAATTCACAGCGGACTGTAATTGATGCGCACCTTGATGGCCTGGTTGTAGTTGCCGAATTTCCTGCCGAAGATCGTAAACCCCCCGACATTGACGGCATCCTCCGCCACCTCGAAGCGGAATTTCACCGTACTCTTATAGGTCAGATGGAACTGGTCGATATTCACATCGGAAATCTTCAGCCCGTCCAGATAAGTACCCGTCCCGTCGATGACGATCAGCTTCAGCAGCCCGTACTGGTTCCAGTTCTGGAACCACCAGTCTGGCGTGAAAATGCCCTGCACATCGCCGAAATCCCCGGGACTGGTCCACATCCCGATATAGACGTCATTCAGATAGAAGCTGATGTCGGAAGGCCAGTCACTGTTGACGCCGGGGGCCTCGGAGCTGATCTCCATGGACAAAGAGATCTGGTCGATCCGGGTAGCCGGCGGCAGCAGCGTCGGGACCAGATATTCCACATACCCTTTCCCGAACCACAGGATCTCCGCGTACATCCGGTCCCCGTGGGCAAAATACCGCGGATCGTCCACCTCGCCGATCAGATAATCCGCGGTGGCGATGCCGCAGGTCGGATAAATCTCATATCCCACATAATGCCCGACCGGAATTTCCGCATAGTAGACATTTCCCAGATTCTCCTTAAAATCCGATACGACGTCCACCAGAATCTTCTCCTGGCATACCCTGCACATCTTCTGGTTGCCGTGTCCGCTCCGCTCCGTCAGGATCCGGATCAGGCCGCTCTCCTCCAGCATACGCATATGGCTGGTCAGCGCGCCGTTCGTCACCCCGAGGGCGCTCGCCAGCTCATTCATATTCATCTCCCCGTTTTCCAAAAGCAGCTTCATGATGCGGATACGGATTTCCGACGCCAGCGCCTTGAACACCGGATATCCTTCGTCCAGATTTTTAAGATGAAGCATAGACTTCTCCCTTCGCTTATTTTCTTGTCCCCACAATTATTCATCCTATCACATTATTTTATGATTTACAATAATATTTTATTTCCCAATAAATACAGGGTGTTACAGGAAAAGCTGCATCGTCGTGCTCGGCAAGTAATCAAAAGAGAAAGAACGAACCATTTTAAGATCCGTTCTTTCTCTTATCTGTTTCAAGACGTCTGTATCACTCAGACCATCAGCCGCTTATTCAAGTTCAAGACCCTTAAACAAAACATCCCTGGGATACGTTGTTTCTCTCGCCGCCGTTCCGTAGAAACGGATCATTTCCTGACCGGAAATATCCACGCTTACCTCCTCGGGCGGATAATCCCCGCCGGCCTCGTAATCTGCACTCCAGAGGACTTTGTCATCGTCCCCGTAAAGGATTGCGCTGAAACCGCCGTCATCCCACCACTTTTCTTCTTCAGGACCGGGAGATACGGTAAAGGTCAGACGGTTATAATCTCCGTTCAGCTCATATTCCAGCACAGAATGGTCATTATTGCCGCCGAAGCTTGTGAAATGAATCCTTATCCCTCTTCCCCACATTTCGTTTTCGTAGGTTACCGCATTCTTAAATTCCCCGGACCCATTGGAAGTCTCCGTCGGCTTCAGATCCAGCAAGGTATCCGCTTTCTTTTTATCGCTCCCGGATTCCTTTGCTTTTTCCGACCCCGAGGACACCGAATCTGTCGGAGCGGAAGCAGGGGCCGGATCCACCACTTTCATCTGCACGGCGCCGTTTATCGTCCATGCTCCGTTTGGATCGACCGTGTATCCGTCCGGCGTCTGGGTATTCATCAGGCAATATCCGCTTTCATTGAAATAATAGCACTCCGCAATCCGGTCGCCGTTCCCGTCGAGCCACATCCACATATTGGCCGGATAGGTTCCGTCATCATTTCTCCACCACCAGCCGGTCGCGTCGGACAGCCACTGTCCGGCAAATGACGTCATGCTCATAGAAATTGCTATGGCCGCCGTCGCCGCTGTCACTATCAATCCTCTCTTCATAGGTTGCTGCCTCCTTCTTTCTGCAGAATTTTTCTCTCTTGAACATCACGCACCCGATCCGGTTCCCTCCCGGGCTTCCGGATAAATACACATTTATTATATCCCCCACACAGGGAAAGTCAACGGTTTTCATGGGCAAAAACACGTTTCCGCGCATCCCGCTTTCCCGCTCACCACCGCCGGACCGGGCAGCGGGCCGTTCTCTTCAAAGCCCGCACCTCGGCATAGCAGCCGCACTGCATACAGGTGGCATGATCCAGATCACCGCAGTCACGGCAGACCGCCAGCCGCCTGGCATACTCCGCGTCGTCCGCCTTCTCCTTCTCAGGCATGGCCCGCCGCAGACGCGTTACGCTCCGGTAAGCGGTTTCCTGTCCGTCCATCTCATAGAGGAAACAGCGGCGGCAGCGGCGGCCGGCCGGATACGGTTCATCCCCCGCGGCGCCGGCCCGCACGCCGCCTCCGTCGCGCTTCTCCATAAAACTCCTTCTTTTCTGCCACGACTTTATTCCTTAATCGTAAATGCCGCCACGCTGCAGGCCGGCAGCACCGCCGAGAACCCGTCACGCTCTGTCCGGACGGCGGCATCCATCGCCTGCGGCTGCACCTGCCGCGGGGCCTCAAACGTATTGTGTGCGTCCATATCTCCGGCCAGCACCATTCCGTCCACATGCCCGCGCCGTCCGATCCCGGACCACAGAACCTCCACCGGCGCGTCCTCCTGCCCGCTCAGATTCGCCGCCGTAAGAAGCACGCTTCCGTCCGCCGCCTCACTGGCCGAAACATGCAGGTTCGGCACTTCATCCTCTCCGATACCCACGAGTCCGCTCTCCGCGTAGGTTTCCAGCTGCCTCGCGCCCTGATGCCCCTTGTACAGACGGAACACATGGTAGCTGGGCGTCAGAACCATCTGATCCCCCTCGGTCAGCACCATGGCCTGCAGCACATTGACCGTCTGGGCAATATTGGCCATCACCACGGTATCGCAGTGATCGTTGAAAATATTCAGACTGACAGCCGCTACCAGAGCGTCCCGCATGGTATTCTGCTGATAGAGGAAACCCGGATTCGTACCCGGCTCTACATCGTACCATGTACCCCACTCGTCCACCACCAGACCCAGACGGTTCTTGTGGTCGCCCATGCGCAGGATATTCGAGTGGTTCTCCACCAGTTCCTCCATCCGGAGGGCTTTCTTGAGCGTATTGTAATACTCCTTCTCCGTGAAATCGCACGCGGCGCCCTTATGCCTCCAGCTGCTGCCAGGAACCGTATAATAATGCAGCGAAAGAGCGTTGATCACGTCTCCCGCGATCTTCGCAACCTTCTTCGTCCAGGCGTAATCATCGACGTTGGCACCGGAAGCAATCTTATAGATTTTATGTCTTTTATCATAATCGCGAAGATAGGTAGAATACTGACGGCACAGATCGCCGTAGAATTCCGGACGCATATTGCCGCCGCAGCCCCATGCTTCGTTGCCGATGCCCCAGTATTTCACATGCCAGGGCTCTTCCCTGCCGTTTTCGCGGCGCAGATCCGCCATGGGAGAGACGCCGCCCATATTGCAGTACTCGACCCAGTCGGAAAACTCCTGCACCGTGCCGGAGCCGACATTGCCGGAAATATATGCCTCGCAGCCAAGCTGGCGGCACAATTCCATAAACTCATGGGTGCCGAACGAATTATCCTCGGTGACGCCGCCCCAGTTGGTGTTGACGATCGTCTTGCGTCCTGCCTTCGGTCCGATTCCGTCCCGCCAGTGGTAGGTATCGGCAAAGCAGCCCCCCGGCCAGCGAAGCACCGGGATATTCAGTTCCTTAAGCGCATTCACCACATCGGTGCGCATGCCGTTTACATTGGGGATATCGGAATCTTCGCCTACATACAGGCCTCCGTAGATGCAGCGTCCCAGATGTTCAGAAAAGTGTCCGTAAATGTTCCTGTTGATTGTCCCTTTGGAACGGTTTCCGTTGATAATGATATGCATGATCGTTGTCCTCCTTGCCGATACTCCGGTTTGCGGGCGGAACCGGAACCATTCCGCCCGCAATGCACACCTATCATACATCATGCGGAACCATTTTTCCAGTTGTTTTTTACATTTATATCAAATATTTTAAGGTTTCCTGATAAATGTCCCCGTCACCGCGCCGCGGCCGCGAACCCTTTCTCCAGATCGGCGATGAGGTCATCGACGTGCTCGGTCCCGATGGAGAGGCGGATCGTATTGGGTTTGATTCCCTGATCGGCAAGTTCCTCTGCAGAAAGCTGGGAATGCGTCGTGGTGGCCGGATGGATCACCAGGCTCTTCACGTCGGCGACATTGGCCAGAAGCGAGAAAATCTCCAGGCTGTCGATGAAGCGGTACGCCTCCTCCTGGCCGCCTTTGATCTCAAACGTGAAGATACTGGCGCCGCCGTTGGGGAAATATTTCTCATAAAGCGCATGATCCGGATGATCCGGCAGGGACGGATGGTTCACCTTCTCCACCTGCGGATGCTTCGCCAGGTACTCGACCACCTTCTTCGTATTCTCGGCGTGGCGCTCCAGGCGCAGGGACAGCGTCTCCACACCCTGCAGCAGCAGGAACGCGTTGAACGGGGAAATGGTCGCGCCGGTGTCCCGCAGAAGGATCGCGCGGATATACGTCACAAATGCCGCCGGACCCGCCGCGTCCACGAAAGATACGCCGTGATAACTGGGATTCGGTTCCGCGATGGGGGCGTATTTCCCGCTGGCCTTCCAGTCGAATTTGCCGGAATCCACGATGATGCCGCCCAGCGTCGTGCCGTGTCCGCCGATAAACTTGGTGGCAGAATGAACCACGATGTCCGCGCCGTGTTCGATCGGGCGGATCAGGTACGGCGTGCCGAAGGTATTGTCGATCACCAGCGGCAGGCCATGCTTATGGGCAATCGCCGCGATGGCGTCAATATCCGGAATATCGCTGTTGGGATTGCCCAGCGTTTCCAGATAGACGGCCTTGGTATTCTCTTGGATCGCACCCTCGACCTCGTCCAGATTATGCGCGTCCACAAATGTGGTCGTGACCCCGAACTGGCTTAACGTATGCTCAAGCAGGTTATAGCTGCCCCCGTAAATGGTCTTCTGGGACACGATATGATCCCCCTGCTGTGCCAGCGCCATAATCGTATAGGTAACGGCCGCCGCGCCGGAAGCCAGCGCAAGCGCCCCCACGCCGCCTTCCAGAGCCGCCATGCGCTTCTCCAGCACATCCTGGGTCGAATTGGTCAGCCGCCCATAGATATTGCCGGGGTCGGCCAGTCCGAAACGGGCTGCCGCATGGGCGGAATTATGGAACACATAGGAAGTCGTCTGATAGATCGGCACGGCGCGGGAATCCGTCACCGGGTCGGCCTGTTCCTGCCCTACATGAAGCTGAAGCGTCTCAAAACGATAATCACTCATATCCGGTATCCTCTTTTCTTTGATTATTTGTTTTCTTTTCCTTAAATCCTCATCCGGTTACGCGAACAGCGGTGTCGAAAGATACCGGTCGCCCGTATCCGGCAGCAGCACCACGATGGTCTTGCCCTCATTCTCCGGCCGCTTCGCCAGCTCGATCGCCGCCCAGGCCGCCGCGCCGGAAGAAATGCCCACCAGCACGCCTTCTTTCCGCCCGATCCGTCGTCCCACCTCAAACGCGTCCTCGTTCGTCACCGGGATGATCTCATCGTAAATGCCGGTATTCAGCACCTGCGGCACGAAACCGGCGCCGATGCCCTGAATCTTATGCGGGCCGCTGACGCCTTTTGAGAGAACCGGAGAAGCAGCCGGTTCCACGGCCACAACCTTCACATCCGGCTTCTGCGCTTTCAGATACTCGCCCACGCCGGTAATCGTACCGCCGGTTCCGACGCCCGCCACGAAAAGATCTACCTGTCCGTCTGTGTCCTTCCAGATCTCGGGGCCCGTAGTCTCTCGGTGGATCCGCGGATTGGCCGGGTTCACGAACTGCCCGGCGATGAAGCTGTCCGGAATCTCCGCCGCCAGCTCATCCGCCTTCGCGATGGCCCCCGGCATTCCCTTGGCGCCTTCGCTCAGGACCAGCTCCGCGCCGTACGCCTTCATCAGCTGCCTGCGCTCCACGCTCATGGTCTCCGGCATGACGATAATCAGCCGGTAGCCCCTGGCAGCCGCCACTGCTGCCAGCCCGATTCCGGTATTGCCGGATGTGGGTTCGATGATGACGGAACCCGGTTTCAGGACGCCCCTTGCCTCCGCATCGTCGATCATGGCCAGGGCAATCCGGTCCTTGACCGATCCGGCCGGATTCAGATACTCCAGCTTGGTCAGCAGGCGGGCCTTCAGCCCGTCCTCCTTCTCGATGTGGGTCAGCTCCAGAAGCGGCGTGCCGCCGATCAGCTGATCTGCCGATGTGTAAATACGACTCATTTGACAACCTCCTGTTTTATTACCTACTTAACTGATATGTTAATGGGGATTATACGACCGTACTCCCTTTTTGTCAAGGGAATTTCGAAAGAAATCAACGATTTGTTATTGATTACCCATTTACCATATACTATAATAGGTTTATGGGTAAATGTGTACGAAGAGGGCGGAGAAACCGCCAGACGCGCGAACCGCATTTGCATTTAGATACACAGGCAGATATAGGGTTACAATAAATGCCTTGAACGCCAGTGTATAGGCGCATAGCGGCCGTGCCTTACAAACACAATAATTATAGAAAACAGGGGAAGAAACCGATGCTGATATCAACAAAAGGACGTTACGCGCTGCGCGTCATGATCGATCTGGCGGAGAATCAGGGAGACGGCTATGTGCCGCTGAAAGAAACGGCCGAGCGGCAGGAGATATCGGAGAAATATCTGGAAGGGATCTTAAAGACGCTGGTTCAGGAGGGCCTGCTGACCGGGCTCCGCGGCAAAGGCGGCGGATACCGACTGACAAGATCGCCGGAAAGCTATACGGCAGGGGAGGTTCTGCGGCTCACGGAAGGTTCCCTGGCTCCGGTCGCCTGTCTGGGGCCGCAGGCGAAAAGCTGTCCGAGGATGTCACAGTGCCGCACCCTTGGGATGTGGGAAGGGCTGAACCGGCTGATCGAGCAGTATCTGGACGGGATCACCATCGCCGACCTGATGCGCAGGGACACGGACAGCTTCGATTATGTCATATAACGGCTCTGTTCTATCGCCAACCCGCCCGCATGTTTCAACGGTTTCACCGTATCCCATAAGAGGATCGTTGCCGTCCTGATAGACGATATCTGTCTTGTCGAGAGAATAATATATTCTCTTTATGCAAGGCATGAAGCGGTTTGCTGTCTTTGTGCATCGACTCCGTAAACTTGCTCCCATAATCAAAATATTCACTCATAAGATTTTATTCCATGCAAAGATTATTGAACTCACTATCGTGATCTATCCGAATTTTCGTCTCATTTTTTAGTGCCGCGCCAAATCCCGGGGTGCAGTCCCATCGTATCTTCTGGTTTGTATCCCTTGCTCCTTTCGCCGCTCGTCACGGATTGTTCGAACATCCTTTACCGTACACAAGTATTGCTCAAGTATTGCCATCACCCCGCGGCAGCGCGTCCTTCATGCTCTTCACATACTCTCCCACATAGGGTGCCGCCTCCGTGCCGTACTTTTCCAGAATCTTGATGATCGCCGACCCGACGATAACTCCGTCGGCGATCCCTCCCATCTTCGCGGCCTGTTCCGGCGTAGAGATGCCGAAACCGATCGCACAAGGCACATCGGTATTGGCGCGGATCACCTCCACGATGGAAGCCAGATCCGTCTTGATCTCGCTGCGGGTGCCGGTGACTCCGAGGCTGGACACCACATAGATAAATCCCTCCGCCTCCCGCGCGATCGCCGCGATCCGGTTCCGGGAGGTAGGCGCGATCAGGGAGATCAGATCCACGCCGTACTGGCGGCACACGGGCAGGAATTCATCCTTTTCCTCATACGGCAGGTCCGGCAGGATCAGCCCGTCGATGCCGATCTCGCGGCAGGTGCGGATAAAGCGCTCCGCTCTATAGGAAAAGACCACATTTGCGTAAGTCATGAATACCATCGGAACCGTCACATCCCGGCGCAGCCCGCGCACGAGGTCAAAGATTTTATCGGTGGTGACACCGCCCCGCAGCGCCCGCAGGTTAGCCCCCTGGATCACCGGCCCCTCCGCCGTCGGGTCGGAAAACGGAATCCCCAGCTCGATGAGGCCGGCCCCGTTTTCCACACAGGCCCGCACCACGGCGGCGGTCGTTTCGAGATCCGGGTCGCCGCAGGTGATAAACGGGATAAATGCTTTTCCATTTGCAAATGCCTCTCGGATCCTACTCATGGATATCCTCCCCTCTGTAACGGGCGATGGCCGCGCAGTCCTTGTCGCCCCGCCCGGAAATCGTGATGACGATGATCTGATCCCGCCCCATCTCCGGCGCGATCTTCATCGCGTAAGCCACGGCATGAGCCGACTCGATGGCCGGGATGATCCCTTCGGTCCTCGCCAGATACTCGAACGCGCAGACCGCCTCCTCGTCGGTGATAGCCACATACTCGGCACGGCCGGTATCGTGCAGATACGCGTGTTCCGGCCCGATGCCCGGATAATCCAGACCGGCAGAGATGGAGTAGACCGGCGCGATCTGGCCGTACTCGTCCTGGCAGAAATACGATTTCATGCCGTGGAATATACCCAGCCGCCCGGTGTTAATGGTCGCCGCCGTCTCAAACGTGTCGATACCCCGCCCGGCCGCCTCACAGCCGATCAGCCGCACGTTCTCATCTTCGATGAAATGATAGAAACTGCCAATCGCGTTCGAACCTCCGCCGACGCAGGCAATCACCGCGTCCGGGAGCCTCCCCTCCTTCTGCTGAAGCTGCTCTTTGATCTCCCGGGAGATCACCGACTGGAAATCACGGACAATCGTCGGAAACGGGTGCGGCCCCATGACGGACCCCAGACAGTAATGGGTATCGTCGATGCGTCTGGTCCACTCGCGCATGGCCTCGGAAACCGCGTCCTTCAGCGTCGCCGTACCGGTTTTCACCGGCACCACCTCCGCGCCGAGAAGCCGCATACGGTAGACATTCAGCGCCTGGCGGATCGTGTCCTCCTCACCCATAAAAACCACACACTCCATACCCATCAAGGCCGCGGCCGTCGCCGTGGCGACCCCGTGCTGCCCCGCTCCGGTCTCGGCGATCAGGCGGGTCTTGCCCATCTTCTTCGCCAGCAGCGCCTGTCCCAGCACATTGTTGATCTTGTGTGCGCCGGTGTGATTCAAGTCCTCGCGCTTCAGGTAGATCTTCGCGCCGCCCAGATCCTTCGTCATCTTCGCCGCATAGTACAGGCGGGACGGGCGGCCGGCATACTCATTGAACAGCTCCGCAAGTTCCGCGTTAAACTCCGGATCATCCTTATAGTGGTTGTAGGCCGCCTCCAGCTCGATCACCGCGTTCATCAGCGTTTCGGGGATGTACTGGCCGCCGTGGATGCCGAAGCGTCCGTTTGGATTTGTCATAAATGCTTCCCTTCTTTTTCAGATTTTTCTGTTTTCCTGCCGTTTTCTGTTTTTATCAGAATATGCTCCGGGGCCGGAGCCTGCCGGGAATTATACCCGGCCCCTGCCCGGCCGCTGCCTGATCCTCATCCGGGATTTAGGCGGCCTTCACCCGGCGATTGCCCAACCGTTTCCCGGCATTCATCCGGGATTTAGGCGATCCTTATCCGAGATTTAGGCAATCCTCACCCGGCGCTTCGCGCCTGCCGGACAAATGCCGCCATTTTCTCCCTGTCCTTGACGCCGCCGGTCTCGATTCCTGAGCTGACGTCAACAGCGTAGGGGCGGAACCGTTCCACCGCCGAGCGAACATTTTCCGGGGTCAGGCCGCCGGCCAGGAAATACGGCCGCTCCTCTCCGCGGCACGGGAAACCCGACGACTCCGCCAGCGCCCAGTCAAATACCGTTCCCGTGCCTCCGGCTCCCGAATCCAGCAGCACATAGTCAGCCGTGCTTTCACCGGCACGCTTCATATCCTCCGCCGTATCGATCCGGAACGCCTTGATCAGAGGCCGGTCCGTCATTTTCCTAAGTCTCCGCAGATACGCCTCATCCTCATGCCCGTGCAGCTGCGCCATATCGATAACCCCCTGCGCGAGCAGCTCCGCCACCCGTTCCGGTTGTTCATCGATGAAGACGCCGACCGCCGTGACGTGCGGGTCAAGGTGCCGTTTCAATTCCGCGGCCCGCTCCGGGGCAATGTACCGGCGCCTGGACGGTACAAAAATGAATCCGATATAATCCGGAAGAATTTCATTGACCGCCTCAATGTCCGTCATACGGGACATCCCGCACAGTTTCACCTTCGCCATCTCTGCCTCGCTTTCACACATTCCTGCCGTCAGCAGCCCCTCAGTTCCGCCAGCCGCGCCCGCTTGTCCGCCGCGCGCATCAGCGTCTCGCCAACCAGCACCGCATCCGCGCCGATCTCCCGCAGGAGACGCACGTCCTCCGGACCGCTGACGCCGCTCTCGGATACGAAGATCACCTCCGGCGGGATCATCCGCCGCAGCCTGCGGCTGTTCTCCGTATCCACGGTAAAATCCTTCAGGTTCCGGTTATTGACGCCAATGATCCGCGCCCCGGCTCGCAGAGCCGTCTCCGCCTCCGCCTCATCATGGACTTCCGTCAGCGCCGACAGCCCCAGCGCATCGCAGACAGCCAGATATTCCTTCAGCTGCGTCTCCGCAAGAATCGAAACAATCAAAAGCACCGCCGACGCGCCCAGCAGCTTCGCCTCATAGATCATATAGGCATCCACCGTAAAATCCTTCCGCAGACAGGGAATCCGCACCGCCGGCGCGATCTCCCGCAGATACCCGTCGCTGCCGAGGAACCATTTCGGCTCCGTCAGCACGGAAATGGCGTCGGCGCCGGCCGCCTCGTAATCGCGCGCGATCCGCAGGTATGGGAAATCCGGCGCGATCAGCCCCTTTGATGGGGACGCCTTCTTGCACTCACAGATAAATGCGATTTCCCGCTCCGCCCCCGCTCCAGTCTTCCGCAATGCCTTTTCAAACAGGAAATCTCCCCTCGGCATCTGCTCCGCCTGCCACCGGATATCCGGGAACGATACGTTCCGCTTTGCCCGCTCCGTCCGCTCTCTGGCATTGTCCGCAATCTGATCCAGAATCGTCATCCCGCACGTCCTTCCGCCATTCTCCGGCTATTCCTCCGGCCGGCTGCTGACCTCGATAAATTTCTCAAGCGTCTCCATCGCTTTCCCCGTATCGATCAGATCCGCCGCCAGCTTCACGCCGTCCGCCATGTTCGCCGCCTTGCCGCCCAGATAGAGAGCCGCGCCGGCATTCATCAGAACCGCGTCCCGCTTCGGTCCCGGCTCCCCGCCCAGGACAGCACGGGTAATGGCCGCATTCTCCTGCGGCGTGCCGCCCACCAGCTCCGCCTTATCGCACCTCGCAAATCCGAAATCCTCCGGTTTGATCACATATGACTTGAACCACCCGTCCTTAAACTCACAGACCGTGGTCGGAGAGCTCATCGAAATCTCATCCAGCTTGTCCTGGCCGAAGACCACCATGCCGCGCTTTACGCCCAGGTTAATCAGAACCTGCGCCAGCGGCTCCACCAGATATTCGTCATAGACGCCCAGCAGCTGGATCTTCGGGCTGCCCGGGTTCGTCAGCGGCCCCAGGATATTGAACACGGTGCGGAACCCCAGTTCTTTGCGGATCGGGCCCACATATTTCATGGAAGAATGGTATTTCTGGGCGAAGAAAAAGCAGATACCAACCTCATTTAACAGCTCCACGCAGCGGGCGGGGCTCTGCTGAATGTTGACGCCCAGCGCCTCCAGGCAGTCGGCGGTTCCGCACTGCGAAGACGCGGCCCGGTTGCCATGCTTACCCACCTTCATGCCGCCTGCCGCCGCCACCAGCGCCGAGGTCGTGGAAATGTTGAAGCTGTGCGCGTTGTCGCCGCCGGTGCCGACGATCTCAAACAGCTCCATGTCCGTCTCCACCTTCGTCGCGTGATCGCGCATGGCGGCGGCGCAGCCCGCGATCTCGTCCGTCGTCTCCGCCCGCGCGCTCTTCGTGGACAACGCCGCCAGAAACGCCGCGTTCTGAGTAGGGGTGGTCTCGCCGCTCATGATCTCATTCATCACGGCATACGCCTCGTCATAAGACAAATCCTGCTTGTTTACAATCTCTACAATCGCTTCTTTAATCATGGTGTTCTGCCTCCTTTTTTCTTTTTTTCATTCTCTTTTCATCTTTTTGTTCTTACTATGATGATTCTTTTCTTAAAATGATTCTTTTCCCTTACCAATGTAAATCCTTAAGACCTTACGCATTGATATGGAAAGCCTTAAGAACTTACGCATTGATATGGGAAGCCTTAAGAACTTACGCATTGAGAAATGAATTTACAGCCGGATAAAATTCTCAAGCATCTTCCTGCCGTCCGGAGTCATGATGGATTCCGGATGGAACTGCACGCCGAAAATCGGATATTTCCGATGCTGCACCGCCATAATCTCACCGCCGTCATCTCCCGGTACTGACATTCCCGCCGATCCATCGGCATCCCCGGCGCCGTTCGTCCGCCTCTCTCTCATCATCACCGCCGTTCTATCAGCATCCCCGGCACCGTTCGTCCGCCTCTCTCCCATCATCACTGCCGTTCCATTGGCATTCCATGCATCACCCGCCCACGGCTCTCCCATCGTCACCGCCGACCCATCGGCATCTCCGGCGCCGTTCGTCCGTCTCTCTCCCACCGTCACCGCCGTCACCTTCAGGCACTCCGGCATCGTCGCCGGATCAGCCGCCAGCGAATGGTACCGGGCCACCGGCGCCGTCTGCG